>DKCO01000053.1 GCA_002452215.1 Spirochaetales bacterium UBA6872 | reverse complement strand
AGTGCGACTGAATAGTTACAATCGCTTTAGAATATCTTTCTAGATTTTGGAGGAGAGTATGGAAGCATGTTTTAACCATCGCCATTGCCCTTGTACATATGCTTGTCCTAGGCATGGTAGATGTTGCGAGTGTGTATCGCATCACCGCGATCACGATGAGGGAGTTCCCGGTTGTTTCTTTTCACCAAGTGCTGAAGCAACTTATGACAGAAGCATAGAAGCGCTGTGCAAAGATAGAGGAATAAATATTGTGAAATAAGACAACTTAATGGGTTTTAGAACAGTAGTTTCTCAAGAATGAGTGCCATCTAACATTGCTTGGGAAAAGTACTTTGCTTTTTGGATGAAATGCATTCGTACACATTTTTTTTGAGAAAATGGGACACTTCAGAATATCTGTTATGTCCCGATTCTTCTCTTTGGTATTATTGAAAATCGCCTTTTACAGTTGCTGCTATTTCTTCTTCTATCGGTTTCACGAATAGCATTTTTATCAAAGATGCAATCATGAACACTACTAAGATAGCGATCACAGAACCCAGCGCAACTACCATGTATCTGACTCCATCATTGCCTTTTGCGCCAGATGCAAATGCCATCAATAGGAATGCAAGAAGCCCTATGGCAGCACCCCATACGACTTTCAAAGCAGCAGGAGCCTCATCTCCGATTTTCCTTCCTTTCATGCATAGTGCTGATAGTACTGTAACTCCATTGTCTGCTGAAGTTGAGAAGGAGATGAACATTATGAATAAATTGACTGGAATCAAGATCTTATAAAGTGGCAGATTTCTCATGAACGTCCATATTCCTGCATAAGTTCCATCTTTTGCTATAGCACCAGCGATATCGGCAACTCCGTTTATCTGCCAATTCATTGCTGTTGATCCGAATAGCGAGAACCAAACAATTGCAAAAACGCTTGGCATAATCCAGTTTACTATCAGGAACTCCCTTATAGTCCTTCCATATGATATCTGGGCCAGGAATACGCTTGTAACAGGTGCATATGCAATCCAGAACGCCCAAGTGTATATTGTCCACCACTTGACTAGGCGTTCCCCGCCAATTGAACCTGTATCCATCATCCAAAGAGGGAATTTCTGTATCCAATAGCCTATAGAGGATGTTGCTGTGTTCATTATATATGCAGCAGAATGGCCAAAAATGATTACGAATACCATTAGCCCAACATAGAACTTGAAGTTTAGGCTCGCAAAGAATTTGATGCCCTTATCTACACCGCTGAGAGAAGAGGAGAGGTAGAGTATGGTCGAAAATACCATTATTACGAACATCATTGTTGTACTACGAGGAACATTGTATATGTTTTGCAAACATATTGTTACAAGACCAAGGAGCGTTCCTAATGTGCCAACCGACCCAAGGGCAAGAGCAAGCACAGAAATGCAATCAACAACAGTTGCAAATATCTTGTTATGGCTCTTTTTGCCGAATATTGGTTCCAATGTATTTGAAATAGCCAATGGTTTTTTCCTGTTGAAGCAAGTATAAGCTATGCATACTCCGCATACACCAAATACAGCATATGGAACAAAAGACCACTCATGAAAAGTCCTTCCAAGACCAAATAATACAGCCTCAGCGCTTCCAGGCTCTATTTTGTACCCTTCAAGCTCTCCCCATACGCTTTCCATGAATATTATCGGTTGTGAAATTCCCGATGATACAATAGTAGCACCAAGGCCACCTGTCAGAGCCATAGCAAACCATTGCCAGAATGGGTATTTTGCTTTTGCGTCTGGGCCTCCGAACCTTATGTTGCCTTTTTTAGTGAATGTCATCAAAAGACATAAGAAAAGAACCACAAGAAAAATAATCTGAAAAAGCCAGCTTAGGTTGATGTAAGACCAATCGAATGCCTTCTGGAAGCTTGATATCAGTATTTGATTGTTTATAAGGCCGATAATTCCAGAGCCTAGGACAATAATAAATGTTGGGATAAAGACAGATTTTCTGATTCCTTTGTCATTCATTATTCAACATCCTTATAGAAATCTTTTACATATGAGATCAAAAGCTCATTGTCGCGTCTTTCACTATGCTGGGATCGCCAAGCGATGATGCTGCTACGAAGGAGAGTCTCGGCTTCTTCCTCCTTTGCAAAATGCTCATTGTCTTTGCTCCAGGAGATGTTTCCATTTACTATAGTCATTTCTACATAATCCCTGGTTGCTTTCTGGACAAGAAGGGCAAGAGGATCGATATAGCTATCAGCATATGGCTTATAGAGCTTGTTTGCATCAATCAAGGTAAGATCTGCGTTTGCTCCGACATCTATTATACCCTCGGATAGTTTTCTCCTCTCGATCTTTGCACCCATTGATGTTGCCATTCTAAGGACTTTCATATAGTCAACGCCACCATTTACACCAGTGACAGTGTTGTTAAGCCATGCTGTTCTGATTTCTCTTAGATAATCCTGGTCGTCATCATATGCGCACCCATCAAGCCCGATGCCTGCATTGATTCCAAGCTCGTGTACTTTGTTGATTCTAAACGAACCACTTCTAAGACGTAGATTGGAGGAAGGGTTGTTGACAAGTACAGCACCAGATTGCTTTACCAGAGCAAGATCTTCATCATCCATATAAACAGAGTGGGCAAACGAGACCCATGGGCCCAAGAAACCTATATCATTGTAGTGCTTGATGAAGTTTTTCCCCCATGTTCGCATTGCATACTCTTTTTGGTACTTTGTCTCAAGAAGGTGCAAGTGTATATTCATGTTGTGCTCGAGTGCATAGCTCTTCATTTCAAGAAGCGCCTCATCGCTGCACCATTGGCCACCATTTGGATGGAGCTGTACCTCGCACCATCCTTTGGCAATCTCATCCTTCAAATCAGATACAATGCCTTCAACAAGACGAAGATATTCATCCATTGTCATGATTTTATCTTTGATGCCTTTTGCAAAAGGTTCCCTGATAGAGTCTGGAAGCTCTGCCAAGAACTGATCCCTGTTATAATATATTCGTTTGTTCTGATCGAGGTAGAGTGGGCATAGAATGCTGCGTATTCCTGCATCCTTATAGCCATGTGCGCTATCGACCATCTCCTGTCTTATGTTGCTGAAGCTATTAGGGTTGTGGCTGTGTAGGACAGTTGCAACACCTGAGCTTACAAGCCTGATTCCATCATAGTAGCAAGCATCATAGTGTGGTATGCATGGAAGCTTGTTCAGGTCTTGAAGCCACAATTCAAGAGCTCTATCAAAGGCACCGAATGCCACAGGAGATACACCTCTGCCATGGTCATGGGCATCTATGAACGCAGGAAGGACAAGATAATCCTTGCCAGCGATGACCTTTGCCGAAGGGTTTTCGGCTTTTATTTTGTCTAGAGTGTCGATTGATGCAATCTTTCCATTTTCAATCAAGATTGCTCTATCTATCGATACCTTATCGTCAATTCCATTCCAAAGATATTTTGATTTGACAATATATTTATCCATTCTTCAATCCTCTTGAAATCAAAATGGCAACTCAGAATTAGTTGAATTGCCATATAAAATCCTTGATGCTATTTAGCAACTTCGGATGGTTTCTTGTAGTTGAAGTAGAGGCAAGCCTCAGTGCCTCCATCTACAACAATAGGCTGTCCTGTAATGGCTTTAGCATCATCGCTTGCAAGCCACATGGCTGTCAGTGCTATATCCTCTGGCTGTATCTTGTAAAGAGAAGGTTGATATTTGTCCAAGAACCTTTCCCGTGCTTCGCCTTCAAACCCCTTGTTTAGAGGTGTGTCTACAAACCCCGGGCAAATAGCATTGCATCTGATATTGCTTCTTGCAAAGTCGACAGCAATCGATCTTGTAAGGCTTAAAGCAGCTGCTTTGGCTGCCGAGTAGCCAATCTTGTTTGGAGTAGGCCTTAGCCCATATGTCCCAACGGTATTTAGAATTACTCCACCGCCTTGTTTTTCCATATAAGGGATTACGATATGACATGCGATGAATACAGCTTCCATATCGATTTTGATGACTTTTCTGAAATCGTCAATCGATGTTGTAACAGCTGTCCCCGTAGGGCTTATCCCTGCATTGTTATAAAGGATGTCGATGTGTCCAAAAGTATTGTAGATGTCTTCAAATACATCTGCCATCCTTGTCTCGTCAGTGATATCGGCTTTATATGCTTTTGCTTTGCCACCGTTGTTCTCTATTGCTTTGACAGTGTCAAGAGCACCTTGTTCGTTAACATCGATTACAGCAATGATTGCACCTTCATTTGCAAACATCTCGCAAGTGGTTTTACCCATACCAGAGCCGCCGCCTGTGATTGCAACTACCTTGTTTATAAAACGTTTCATATATTTACCTCTTCTTTTTACTTAACTGGGAATAGTGTCATCGCTATGCCGACTCCAAAAACAAAACGGAATAATGCACTTATAAGACCAACTTTCAAAATAGTCTTTTGCGAGTATCCACCTGTTTGCATAGCCATTGGTATTACTGGGTTTGGAAGTGGTGTTATAAGTGATGACATGGAAGCAAGCGAGCAAAGAATTACACATCCTCTCGGGTCCATTCCCATGCTGCTAAGAGATAGGACAATGATAGGGATGAGTACTGTTGTTACTGCTTTATTGTAAAGAAGCGATGTCATAATGAATGATGCCAAGAAGATGATTGCTCCAATCACATAGCTGTTTGTGACATTTCCAAGGAGCATTTTTATGAACTCTCCAAGATACTCAGCAGCACCAGTTGAGCTCAATGCCGAGCCAAGCACCGTTACGCCTGCATATAGCAAAACCATTGGCATGTTCATGGCTGTGATCGACTCCTTTTCTGTGAGGACGCCCGATATTACTATTACAACAGCACCGGCAAGTGTTACAGCCCATGATGGAAGGCCGCACATAAGCCCAATGACAACAGCAATAAATACACCATAGCCCAAGAACTCTCTGACAGGAGTAAGCGGTTCTTGCTTTTGAAGTTGTCCTGCCTCTTCTAGAGTTGTTACTGGGAATTCCGGTTCTGATGGAAGGAATTTAGGGACAATGAAGATTGCAACTAGGAATGTGATTATGCCTGTAGGTAGGAATACAAGTGTTTCAGACCACATACTAAGAGGATTGCCAGCCCAACCATAGGACTCAAGGTATCCGTTTTGTGTGACAAACCAAGCTGCATATGGACCAATTGGCTCAATTATGAATGAACATGAGACAGTGACAATAGCAATAGGGTAGAGCATCTTCGTTGGACTTATATTCATCTTTTTGCACATGTTCTGAACAAGAGGGCATACCATAGCAAAGAGAGCGGCAAGGGAGGGCACAAATTGTCCAAGGATCATAGTTACAAGCGCATAAGACGCGAGGATTTTTGTAAACGATCCATCGTTGACCTTGTACAGAAGATTCGACAGATGATTTACCATCTGTGTTCTTGCAAGTCCTGCTGCTACTACAAACATTGCAGCCATCGTGACTACGTTGTTGTTTCCAAAGCCAGCAAAGACTGTTTTAGCATCAACACAGCCACCAACAAATAGCGCGACGATTACACCCATACAAGTGTATGACATAGGAATTTTCTTAATGAAGAAAAGTATGATCATTGCTAAGAAAATCAATAAGCATAAAACCATTGTGTTCATTCATATTCCTCCATAGAGCTTGAATTTTAGGCATAGGATAGAGAAATGAAAGTACAGTGTAAAATACTATTTTGAAATAGCTAATATATAAAAATTACATACCAAGACGTTTGTTTGAATCCAACCTGGTGGGCTATCAGAGCTATAACTAAAGTCATGCAATAACAGGTATTATAGTGATTTTGCTAAAACTTTTGAGAAGTATGGTTTCCTTTGTAAGTGCTTTCAATAGCTAAAAATATATCGACAAAAATTTATCTATTTATTCACAATATCCTCGTTTGATGATACTATGGAAAAGTGAATATAAATTACGACTATTACAAGATTTTCTACTATGTTGGCAAGTACAAAAACCTATCACTTGTTGCCAAACTTCTTAATAGCAATCAGCCTAACTTGTCAAAGCTTATGAGCAAGCTTGAGATGCAAATGGGTTGCAAGTTGATGATCAGGAGCAATAGAGGAATAGCATTGACGATGGAAGGCGAGAAGCTTTTTGCCCATGTTTCTGTTGCATACAATGAGCTAAGAGCAGCTGAGGCAGAGCTTAGTGCTGAGAACGATTTGTCGGCTGGAGTTGTATGCATAGGCGCAACAGATGTTGCATTTCAAAGCGTAGTCGTAGATTCACTAAAGGCATTCAAAAGCGAACATCCTAACATAAAGATTCTAATCTCATCATACTCGACAAGCCAAGCAATTGATGCATTGAGATCCGGAGTTATAGATTTTGCTGTAGTAAATGGCCCGATATACAAGAAGAATGATTTCAATCAGACACTTCTAATGCGTTACAAGGAGCATCTTGTGGATTCTGCTCTTAATAAGCATTGGCCACATGATTCTATTGAGTTAAAGGAGCTATCAAAACTTCCTTTTATTGGACACTCCAGCTATACATCAAGTGCTGATTTCCATGACAAATACTTTGCAAGAAATGCAATGGAATGGGAACCGGAGATTGGAGTATCCTCATCAGGCGTAATCCTTCCTCTTGTAAAAGCGGGGCTTGGAGTTGCTTTTTTGCCAGAGTTTGCTACCACAGTTGCAATTGCAAATAAATCAGTGAGAGTAATATCCCCAAAGGATTTTATGCTTCCGCTACGAGAGATTCTATTGATAGAAGACCAAGGAGAGCATTGTAGCATTGCCGCTCGAAAGCTATTGCAACAAATCAAGAAAGCTTATGTGATTTGACTTCTTTGTCCTATATTCTAAAGTCGAACCCTACTCTTAAAATCCCGTATATTTGAGAGACAATTCCCATCATTGCTGAGTCGAATGTAGCATATCCAAGGCTGATTGGGTAGGCAAGAAGCGGGTATGTTGCGGAGATATTAATGCCCCATTTTTCAAAATCAAGTTGCATCTTTATTGCTGGCTTAAGTCCAAGCAGTAGCAAAGCACCAGCGCTATGGTGTGTCTCTGATTCGGTTCCAGGGTTCTCGATAGATGGGCCATTTGTATTTACGGAAATTGAACCGTTGATTCCAAGTGCAAGCCTAAAGGGACCCGATTTTACAGGTGAGAAATAGTATGTCGCACTCAATTCAGGGGATAGTATTACGTATGGGTCAAAGGTGTAAGTAGTGTCTGATGATGAATCTATTGCACTATAGATGTATGCGGAAATTGGTAACCGCAATGACGATTCAACCTCACACCAGCGATTTTGCACATATCTTACAGATATTCCTTGTGATAATATTCCAATATCAGCACCAATATTGAGTCTCTTTTCATCGTTTGGATTAGATGCAAAAGCAAGTGAGATGCAGAGAGCTATAATTGCAAAAATGGCTAGTATTCTTTTCATTTTTCCTCCTGGTTGTCTTTATATTCTTTGGTCGCAATTGCTTGAAAGTCAACATAAATGTCAATTGGGGAAATTTTCAAGAAAAAAGCCAGAGATTGAGTTTGCAATATCTGGCTTACTTAGGCCCAACGGGAATCGAACCTGTATCTGATCCTTAGGAGGGATCTGGTCTATCCATTAACCTATAGGCCCAACTTTGGCTATTATATGGTAAAAATCTATCTCTTTCAATAATCGAAAAATATCTTTTTCTTCTATATCATTGATGTGCTCGAAATATGTTCTCTTGTTTAATAAAGACAATCAAATTACAATCAAAATAGGAAATGAGCTATGAACGTATCTGAAAACATGACACGAAATCCAATCACATGTTCTCCTGATATCAACATCTACAAAGCATTGGATGTAATGGATAAGGAGGGAGTGCATAGGTTGCCTGTTATAGAGAATGGAGAGTTGGTTGGGATTATATCTGAAAAAGATATAATGAAGGCATCTCCTTCTGGCTCCGAAAATGCCTCTATACATAAGATGGCATATCTTCTTTCAAAACTTGTTGTAAGAGATGTGATGTCTACAGAGCTCATGACAGTTGGGCCGAGTGCGACTGTGGAAGAAGCTACAAGGATAATGGTAGATAACGAGGTCTCTTGCTTGCCTATTGTCCAAGACAATCATTTGCTTGGTATTATCACAAAGACCGATATGTATAGGCTTTTATTGGATGTGTTTGGAGCAAGGCATTATGGCGTCAGAGCTTACTTCCTTGTAAAAGACAAGCCTGGTGTTATAGCAATGATTACTTCGGCTTTAGCTCAAAGAAATGTCGATATTGTCTCAATAGGGTCTTTGAAAACACGAGAGGAAGAGGGTTATGTAACGATGAAGGTACAAGGGATAAAGCCTGAAGAGCTTTCGGCTATACTCTCTCCTATGGTTGTGAAGATCATCGATATCAGGGAAACTTAATGTCACGAAAGAAAAAGAATATACAAAAGACAAATAGAATAGATAGGGCAGTAGAACAGGACATAAGTCCTTTTGCTGGTATTGTGTTGAAGGAAAAAGCTCCAGATAGCGAAAAAACGATAAAAGTGCAACCTAAAGCAAAAAGCGTCAAAAAGCCATCTGATATAGTCCAAGGATACAATCCAGCTATGTCTTTTGCTGATATACTTTATTCATTTGAGAAGACAGGCAATCCTTATTCTATGCCAAAACCAAAGGCAGGAAAGACAGAGAACAAAGCCGAGAAAGAGGATTTTGGATCAATTCTTGCAAAATGGGAAGGAAAGGGCAAGAGCAAGGTGCAAAAGAGATGCGAAAGCGTCAAGAATGAATACAAGCCAACAAAATCTTTTGCTGATATCCTTTCGTCCTTCGAATCATCTTCGGCTAAGAACGAACCTGATGGGAAAAAGAGTGTTCCTTCAAAAAGCAAAGATGCAAAGCAAGCAGTCTCGAATATGCTCCGAGAGGAAGATGATGACAACAAGTTAGCGCAAAACGCTTCTTGGTCCATCATCGGCGGGAAGAACACGAGTTTTGTCAGGCAAGAGAAAAGTGTGCAAGATGCAAGCGAAAAAAAAGAAAAGCGAGCTTCCAAGCAATACAAGCCCAATGTTGATTTTTCCTTGATACTTGATGAGTTTGAGACAAAGACAGAAAAAAAGCAAAAAGATGTGGCTCTTGTAGTCAAAGTTGATGAAGAGAGCAAGAAAGAGGTTGTAAAGCAAGCAGATATTCCTATTTCTGAGCATAGTTTTTTTAGACAAGAGGATGAAGACAACAGAAAAGCTGAAAATGTCTCATGGTCTATAATAGGCGGAAAAAACATGGATTTTGTTCGCCCTGATGAGTCTCAAGAGAGTTTGGAAGAAAAAGATAGCATAAAGAAGCAAGAGTATTGTCCTGAAGTGCCATTTGGAGAGATCCTTTCATCTTTTGAGAAAAAAAGCTTGCCAAAAACCGAGAAAGCAACTATGAAAGAGGCAGTCAAGACATTTGAGGAGATCTTAAAGGAGAAAGGGGACAGTTCCCAATCGAAGCCTAAGATTACTATTACAAAGCTTAGGACTATGATGCCTCAAGCGACTCTGGATCTCCATGGTGAAACTCAGCAAGATAGCCAGAAGCTGGTGGCAGACTTTTTGAGTGAGTGCAAGGAAAATGGGCTTAGAAAGATATGCATAATCACAGGAAAAGGCCTTCATTCTGACGGCGGTGAAGGTGTAATAAGGCCACTAGTTGAAAGAATGTTGGACGAATCAGGAATCGTTAGCGAAAAAAATAACGCTCCATTTTATGCAGGTGGCTCTGGAGCGCTTTGGATAATATTGAAAGCTTAACGTTCTCTGTAAACGATTCTTCCCTTTGAAAGATCATATGGTGAAAGCTCGACTTTGACAGTGTCTCCAGGAACAATCCTGATATAGTGCTTTCTCATCTTGCCTGAAAGATGGGCGAGAATAACTAGCTTGTTTGTCAACTCTACTCTGAACATTGTATTAGGTAGTGCTTCGCGAACTACGCCCTCTACCTCAATTGCTTCTTCTTTTGCCATTGTTTCTCCTAATTTTAAAGCCTTTTGCAGTATATGTTTCCTTTCTATGCTTGTCAATCTTTTGACAAACCTCTATTTGTCTGTTCACCACGTCCTATAAAAGTTGTATCCTTTGCCCAAGGAGAGAGATAATGAGTGCTTTGGATGAATATTTGAATGAATTTGGCTCGCAGCTTACAGCGGAGATGGTGATGTATCTTTCAGAACTTGATCTTATAGCAAGAGTCTCACCATCTATTGCTGGCGATATAGTTAATGAATTGAAGGATCAAAGGACGCACTTGAAGCTAATAGCAAGCGAGAATTTTTCTTCTCTTTCTGTACAAGCGGCAATGGGTAATCTTTTGACAGACAAATACTCTGAGGGATTTCCATACCATAGGTTTTATGCTGGTTGCGACAACGTCGATGCAATAGAAGCAGAGGGTGTGGAATATGCAAAAAAACTGTTTGGGGCTGATCATGCTTATATCCAGCCGCATTCAGGAGCCGATGCGAACTTATGTGCCTATTGGGCAATCTTGAATACACGCTTGGAGGTTCCAATGCTTTCTGAAATGGGCGTTACAAACCCAAGCGCCATGAAGAGAGAGGATTGGGACAAGATCCGAAATACGCTACATAACCAAAAGCTTTTGGGCCTTGACTACTACTCAGGTGGCCATCTCACACATGGCTATAGGCAGAATATATCGGCACAACTCTTTGATTGCTACTCATACACAGTCGATAAGGAGACTGGTCTATTGGACTATGACGAGATCGAAAGAGAGGCTAGAGAGATAAGGCCTTTTATCCTCCTTGCTGGCTACTCTGCATATCCTGGCAAGGTTGATTTTAAAAGAATGAGTGAGATTGCGCACTCTGTTGGAGCTGTATTTATGGTTGATATGGCTCATTTTGCTGGCCTTGTTGCTGGAAAAGTATTCCAAGGACCATATGACCCAGTTAAATGGGCAGATGTTGTTACAACAACTACTCATAAGACACTAAGAGGTCCAAGAGGAGGCATGATCCTTTGCAAAGAGGAATTTGCCGAGTCTGTAGATAAAGGATGCCCGCTTGTAATAGGTGGCCCGCTTCCGCATGTTATGGCAGCAAAGGCTATCGCGCTAAAAGAAGCGCTTGATCCAAGCTTTGCTGATTATGCTGAGAGAATTGTGAAGAACGCTAAAGCACTTGCCAAAGCATCGATTGATAATGGCATTGATGTTGCAACAGGTGGTACAGAAAACCATTTGCTTTTGCTGAATGTAACGAAATTCGGGCTCAACGGACGACAGGCTGAGACGCTTTTGAGAGAGTGTGGCATAACACTTAATCGAAATGCTCTTCCATTTGATCCAAATGGACCATGGTATACATCTGGTTTAAGGCTTGGCACACCTGCTGTCACTACGCTATCGATGGGTGAGCAAGAGATGAAGGAAATTGCGTCGATAATAGCTCTGGTTCTCAAGAATGCACATCCTGTTAGACTTACGAAGGGTGAGCATGCAGGGGAATTGTCGAAAAACAAAGCAAAGGCTCCTCAAGAAGTTATCGATGAGGCGAATTCAAGAGTGCAAGCTCTTTTGAAAAAGTTTGTGCTTTACCCGGAGCTTGATCTTGAATTTCTTGAAAAGCATTTTCCTAAGATCAGATAGCTTGTTGAGACTTGCATTTGTCTGACTTGGAAAGGTTTTATCGATAATATTTGCTTAAATATAGCGCTCTAGTGTAAAATCTGTGTATGGGAAATATACTTATTCAGAATGGTCTTATAGTTGATACTGAGTGGACTAGACATAGCGACATATTGATCGAGGGATCTAGGATAAAGAGAATTGCACACCATATCGACCAGGCAGATTGCCCTGATGATACTATAGCAATACATGCCGATGGTCTTTGCATTCTTCCTGGAATAATCGATGCTCATACACACTTCCATCTTGTCTCAAGAGGCACAGTCACAGCTGATTCGTTTGTTCAGGGATCGAGGCTTGCATCATATGGTGGTGTTACAACTGTTATTGATTTTGCTGATGACAATAAAGTTTCGCTTGAAGAGTCTTTTCTATCGAGGCGAAGAGAAATGGATTCTATGGCTATCGACTACGCTTTGCATCAAGGCGTGTACAAATGGCGCGATAGCTTGGAAGATGAGCTTGCAAGGATAAAGAAGCTTGGCGTAAAGGCGATAAAGATCTTCACGACATACAAGAATGTTGGATATATGGTTGAAAAGCGAGATGAGCTTAAAGCTATCTTTGCTATATGCAAGAAACTTGATTTGCTTGTTTGTGTCCACGCTGAGGATGATAAGATCATTTCCGACATAGACAAGAGTTGGAGTGGTGATTACACTCCTAAATCACATGCTCTTTTGAGACCGAGTGAAGCTGAGGCGGAAGCAATCAGGTATGTTGGAGGGATTGCCTCCGAGCTGAATATGCCAATATATATTGTCCATCTTTCATCAAAAGCGGGGCTTGAGGCTGTAAGAGAGCTAAGAGAGAAGGGTGTGAAAGTCATTTGCGAGACAACTCCTACATATCTATTCTTAGACAAATCAAAGCTGGAGGGAAAGGATGGCGCTTTGTACGTTATGACGCCTCCTCTAAGGACAAAGGAAGACAACAAGGCTCTTCAGGAAGCTCTATCAGATGGCGAGATACAAGTTGTCGCAACAGATCATTGCTCATTTACGAAAGACCAGAAGCTTTCTAGCAATGATTGCCGAACTATATATCCAGGCATTCCGGGGACAGAGGAACTTTTGCCTCTTGTCTATTCATTTGGAATAATGACAGGAAGCCTTTCGATTTCCCAAGTTGTGAATGTTCTTTCAACAGGACCGGCGAAGGCTTTCGGCCTATATCCTAAAAAAGGTGTCATAGCGGAAGGCTCAGATGCTGATATCGTGATATTCAATCCCGACGAGAGCTGGACTCTATCGTCAAGCACTCTTCATTCAGCATCTGGTTATACAGCGTATGAGGGACGTCAAGTCACAGGCAAGGTCATTATGACATATTTGAGGGGACGTTTGGTGATGGGAGATGGCCTATATCTTGGACTTGAGGGTGATGGCAGGTTCATAAAGGCAGGAAAGAGATGATTGAAGCTCTTCTCTTTGATATGGATGGGGTTCTTGCCGATAGCGAGGATGTGTCTATTACAATCGGAAGAATGTACTTTTCTACTCTTGGCAAGAATCTTGAAAGAAAGGACTTTGAGCCTCATCTTGGTTGTGGTGAGAGAACTTTTTTCGAGGGTGTTGCTAATGATATTGGCATAAAGAACTTCTCCTATCTTGATGCATCCAGATTCTTCAAAGAGCATTATCAAGAGATGATTTCCAAAATCAATATTTCTCTCCCTGGGGCACATCGGATAATAGAGAACGCAAAAAAAGCTGGAATGAAAGTTGCAATAGCATCTTCTGCTCCGAAATGGAAAGTCTATGAGAATATAAAGGCAATAGGAATAGATCAATCGCTTTTGGATCTTGTCGTCACTGGCGAGGATATCGTGCGAAACAAGCCTTATGGTGATATATATCAACTTTGTCTTATAAAGTTTGGGCTTTGTCCCGATCAAGTTGTTGTATTCGAGGACTCTATTGGTGGAATAAAGGCTGCTAAAAATGCAAAGGCCACAGTTGTTTCCTTGACTACTACAATCGATAGTGAGAGTGCATTCTCATCTGGCGCAGATGCTGTCATCTCAGACCTGTCAGCATTTCCAGATTTTTCATCCAAAGAGGACTTTACTAGGAAATTGGATGAGATCTGTACTCCTTCCACCGATTGCATTTTGTATGGAGCCAACTTCATTGCACCTCAAAAAAGGAAAGTGTCAGATAGTATTCTGGAAAAGAATGCAATTGACGTGGCATGGAAAGCTTGGAACAACTCTTATTCCCCATATTCCAAATTCAAGGTAGGTGCTGCGATAGTATCAGCAAGAACAGGACGAATATATAGTGGAACGAATGTTGAGAATTCCTCATATGGTGGAACAATCTGCGCAGAACGCTCTGCTGTGCTTTCAGCAATCTCTGCCGAGGCAGTAGTTGGGATCGATTTGTTGGTCATTGTAAGCGATGATGATCCTCCGGCGCCACCTTGCGCTATTTGCAGGCAATTTTTGTCAGAGTTTTCTCGCCCTGATACGAAAGTCGTATTGCAATCAAAAAATGGCATAAGAGTTGAGTATAAGTTCTCAGATTTGCTTCCTTATCCATTTATAATGCCAGCGATGAGAAAGCAAAGATAGATTGCATCATTGGATACATGAGGTAGAAAGTGGGAAAAAGAACTGGGCTTTTGCTTGCAAATATACATCTAGGCTCAAGTGTTTCTCTTTGGAGAGCGATTGCCGAAAAAAATATAAATTGCGCAGAGAGTGCTTTGTTTGTCTTTCCAGGTGGAAGGCTTGATTATGCTGAGTCGAATGAGCATTTACGAAATCAAGTATTCTCATTGGCAAACAGCAAAAATCTCAATAGTGCTATAGTGTGGTCATCATCCCTTACTGGAAGCCTTGATTTTAAGCAGGTTGGAGAGTTTGTCCGAGATCTCAACAAAAATCTGCCAATTGTTTCTCTTGGTCTTTCCATAGATGGTATCCCTTCTGTCAATTTTGATGCATATTCTGGTATATTTGAAGAGGTCACTCATCTGATTCGAGTCCATAAATGCAAGAAAATTGCATTCGTGAGAGGTCCAAAGAACCATCAGAGTGCTGAAAAGCGTTTTCTTGCATATAAAGATGCTCTTGAGGCGAATGGTCTTAAGTATGATGCTCAACTTGTCTCGTCTCCACGTTCATGGGCTTATGGCCTTGATGCTATGGAAGAGCTTTTTGAAGAAAGAGGCTTAAGAGTAGGTCTCGATTTCGATTCGATAGTATTTGCATCTGATTTGATGATGTTCTGGGCAAGCAAATACATTGAGAAGCGGGGCTTTTCTATTGGGAAGGACTTAAGGATTGCAGGTTTCAATGACAGCGATGAAAATGCATTGATGACTGTTGCTGCCACTACTGTGAAGTTGCCAATAAAAGCCTTGGCATCGTCCGCTTACACGCTCTCTCAAGAAGTTTCGTCCAATTCGTCTGTAGATATAATACTCCCAACCAAAATGATTATCAGGGACAGTTGTGGATGCGAAGACTCTTTCGGAGGCATAAAGAACGCATCAAATGCGATCTCGAGTTGGGAAAGCTTGAAAAAATGGTATGATTCGAGCATTGACGCATCTTTATCTGCTGATGCTCTCTTTTATTATCTTAAGGATGTGTATGACGACAAAGAGTCCATCCTAGATGATAACAAGGCGAAGCTTTCCGCTATCTTGTCAAGTTATTTTGAAAATGGTGGAAAATACGAGATTGTTTTTGAATGCATAAAGTGGATTGAACATCTTCTTTCAAAAAAAAGACTAACATCTGAGGAGCGAGATGCTATCTACTCAATCCTTGCTTACCAACATAAGAGAAGTGTTGCTTATAAGGAGTTCTTGTCAAAGAGCCTTCTTAGGCATGTAGACAAGTTCAAGCTTGAGCTTTTGGCTACCAGCAACTATCCTCTCCTGATTGAGAAAATGAAGCAATACCTTCCCGAGATAGGCATTTCGAAGGCATTTATATGCACTTATAAAGATGACAGTACTACAAGGTTTGAGGGTGGTTTCTCTGAAAATACCATATTCAAGGGTGGGGAGGAGTTCTCATCACAGCTTATTCTGTCTCCTCTTTATAGTAGCGAATTGGATCAAGGCCTTTTTGTTGTACAACCTCTTTTTTATGATAATTTCTCGGTAGGGTATCTTATTTTGGCAACTAAATGCCTTGAGGGAAATGTACTTGAAGATATACGCACATCGGTTTCTACTGCATTGAAAGGGATTGGGCTTTTTTCGATTGCAATTGAAAAGAGCAAGCGTATCGAGGAGGAAGAGAAGAAGTCGGCAGAGTTCTATGCGAGGCTATCTGAGGGACTAAAAGGCCCATTGAATGCTATAAGCTCTATTATATCGTCTGCCAAGATCGATAGAAATGCACTCAGTGCGCACGTTGCAGAGGCAGCACATCTTGTTGAACTCTCTTTGGCTGATATTGGGCAAATACAGCTTGATTTGCGTTTTGTTCCATTGAAAGAGCTTCAGCTAAGACTTCTTCAATGCGGGATTGAAATCAAACAAGATGGGAAATTGCCATCTGTTGAGATAGATATTGAGCGCATATGCGATGTGTTTAGGATCCTTTCTGATGAATGTTCGAAGATGGGAGATATCCCTCATGTAAATATTGAGCTTGAGCCAACATCTGTGTCTTTTTGTATATCAGGGGAAAAGAATCTATGGAATCCTGCTCTTGCAGAAAAGAATACATCGATGTTGCTTGCTGAGAAGATAATCCTGATGCATTCTGGAGTATTTGGATTCAGTTCCAAGAGCATAAAAGTGGCTATTCCTTTCCCTTCTTTGGATGGGGAACCAAAGTCAAGCTCCAATCTTGGCTCGGTTCTCTTTATAGGTGAGAGAAAAGAAGAGATACCTAAATCTCTTATGCAGCTTGAGCTGATAGCCATCTCCCAGGAAAAGCTTTTGCAAGACTTTGCCATTCCTGCGAATATATCAGCAATAGCGATGGATATATCTTTGGCTGTTCATCCATCATCTGTCCTCATAAACCTGTTGAAGAACCATATATCGACTAAAGTTTTGCCATTTATGCTATTCGGGATGGAATCGACATCTATATCGCTTCTTGCAGCCCTTGAGGGCTCCGTTCCTCTTTCTCAGAGAGCGACGATCGTCTCTTTTGGTCCTTTCCCAGATACCCTTTCGAAGTTAAAGGAATTTGGAACAGTTCTCGAGCTTAAAGAACTTTCTGAAGTTGATGAGGGCTGTGCTTTGGCTATCTTTTATGATCTTGATATCAAGAGCCTTGGCAAGATGCGCTCATCTCATAAGTTCAACAAAACGCCAGTCTTGATTATAAAAGAGTCGTTTTCGCTTGAAGATGTCATACCGCTTTTCGAGATTCCCAATGTCCTTGTTGTAAACCCATCGATTACAGAGTCTGTGGAGTTTATTTCAAGGCTTGTTGCTATCTTTGGAGGCGTCGATCTTTTGCCTCCATTGACAAGTGCGCTTGTGAAGAAGGCTATTGCATATATAAACAAGCATGCGCGACAGCAGATTTCGCGTTGGCAACTTGCTGATGCCGTAAATATAAGTGAAGATTACTTGACGAGGATATTCAGAAAAGAGATTGGCATCTCTCCTTGGGACTATTTAAATAGATATAGGATACAGCTTGCTTCTAAGCTATTGACCCAAACAGGTCTTTCAATCAATGAGATAGCACAAGATACAGGCTTTCAAGATCAGGCATATTTTTGCAGGGTTTTCAAGAAGGTCAAGGGTTTTCCTCCCGGTCATATCAGGCAAAGAATCTAATTGCGTCCGATCTGGAATGTCGGAAAAGTACAATGATAGGTTTGCATTTTCACCATCCATGGTAAATAAACTTTAATGTAAGAGGTGATATGGATGAGAAAGAATAGCAAACTGGCAGCATCTGCAAAGTCCAATGGCTTTGTTGTTTCTACAGAGGCTGCAGATGTTCTCAAGGCAAGAAAAAAAGCAAGACTTTTCAAAGATATCAAGCGACATAGTGTTGTTTATCTTATTGCCTTGATTCCAATGGTTTATTATATCATTTTCAAGTATGTTCCAATTTGGAATGCACAAATAGCATTCAAGGATTTTAGGGCTCTCGATGGTGTTGTAGGATCTCCTTGGATTGGTTTGGATAATTTTAAGAACTTCTTTGGTTCTTTCTATTTTTGGTCACTGATTCGAAATACTGTGATGTACTCAGTAGGAAAGTTGATCATATCGCTTCCATTATCAATCATACTTGCAATTTGCATCTATGAGTGTACTCGTCCTGTTCTAAGGAAAATTGTCCAGACATTGGCTTATCTTCCGCACTTTTTGTCATGGGTTATTATGTATGGAATTCTCTTGGCTTTGCTCGCACCTGGCGATGGAGTTCTCAATGATATAATCGCTGCTTTTGGTGGCACAAAGATAGATTTTCTATCAAATACAAAGGCTTTTCCTTGGGTTGTGCTATTCTCAGATGCATGGAAAGAGATGGGATGGTCAGCAATCATCTTCATCGCAGCTTTGATGGGTATAGATGGATCTTTGTTTGAGGCCGCTATGGTCGAGGGTGCAAATAGCTGGCAAAGAGTAAGATATATAACGCTTCCATCAATAAGACCTGTCATTGTGACAGTTTTGATTTTGAAACTTGGAACAATCCTTGATGCTGGATTCAATCAGATATTTATGCTCTATTCTCCACAAGTCTATGCTGTTGCTGACATCATCGATACATGGGTTTATAGACAAGGTTTGTTGGAATTCGAGTTTGGCCTTGCTACAGCTGTAGGACTTTTCAAGGGAGTATTTGGAATGATTCTGGTCTTTGCATCCAATGCTATAAGCAAGAAGATAAGCGATAGTGGATTGTTCTAAGGAGAGTGTAAGATGGAAAAAACAAATAAAAACAAGAGTCCAAAGCACTTGAAACCACAGTCAATGAACAAGAAAGTAAAATTGACTGCTGCGGACCATGCTTTCAATGTGTGCGTAAATGTATTCATGGTCATTATGTTGATTGTCATTGCGATTCCTCTCTGGTCTACGATTACTCTCTCTTTCAGGCCGTCTGATTACATCGGGACAAATCTAGAAGGTATGTTCTATCCTTTCTGGAAATGGTCTCCTGATGCATACAAGGCACTTTTGGGAAACGATGGATTTCTTGATGCATTTCTTAATTCGTTCAAGATTCTTATTGGTGGTGTCGCTTGCGCGTTGGTCTTAACTGTTCCAATGGCATATGTGCTTTCAGTCCATACATTGCCAGGAAGGAAATTCATAAACATAATAATCATGATTCCGTATGTGTTTAATGTTGGCATGATTCCAGCGTATTTGCTTGTAAAAGACATTGGCTTGATCAATCATCTTCCTGCTGTTTTCCTTCCAGGAGCTATATCTACATACAACTGTATTATCATGAAGCAGTTCTTCGAAGGGATTCCTGGAGAGCTGAAAGAGTCGGCTAGCATAGATGGATGCAATGAGGTTCAGGTGCTTTTCAGAATAATAATGCCACTTTCCAAGGCTATTATAATGACTGTTGGGCTATTCTATGCTGTATCGTTCTGGAATGACTTCTTCCATGCAATGCTTTATCTTTCGGACAATTATCCACTTCCTATATTGCTTAGGAATATATTGATGGCATCCGGAATGAATGAATATGTTGAGGTCAATGCATTTGGAAATGCACCTGTGGAAGCAATAAAGGCTGCTAGTGTATTCATGTCAGCTATTCCGATGGTTATTGCATACCCATTTATACAGAAATACTTCACAAAAGGAACTTTGGCAGGTTCTGTAAAGGGTTGATTCTAAAATTATATGCTCTTGGGGGCATTGAAATATGAAGATTATGATTTTCAAAAACATAGGAGGGAAATCATGAGAAAAGCAATGAAAGGGCTTTTGGTTGCATTTTTGCTAGTCGCACTATGCATGCCAATGTTTGCTCAGGGTTCGTCTGACTCAAAGAATGCAACTACTGAGACAAGTGGACCTGTTACTATCAATCTATGGTACGGTGCTGCAATCACAGAGGCAGGTGCAATCCCAGATGATTGGTCAGGCTACCAGATTTTGAAGGATAAGTACAATATTGATTTGAAGCTTACAGCACTTCCTTCTAACGAAAGCGACCAGGATGTGAAGATCCAAGCTGCAGGTGCTGCAAACAACTTGCCTGACCTCTTCATGGTTAGCAGGAAGGTTTTGACAAATCTTGTCAAGCAAGGACTTGTTGCTTCTGTCGATGACATGTACGCAATGATGCCACATAGAACAGAGATCCAATATGACAAGGACTCTATTGCTCACACAACAATCAATGGGCATAGCTATGGTCTTGCATCTCCAGGTTCTATTGTCAAGAACGAAGGTCTTTTGATAAGAAAGGACTGGCTCGATAATCTTGGTCTTTCTGTTCCTACAACAACAGATGAGCTTATGCAAGTCATGAAGGCATTCACATTCAATGATCCAGATGGAAATGGAAAGAATGACACATATGGCTATGGTGCATTTATCGAGACAAATGCATCTCTAAAGGGATATCCAGGCTCAAGACTTTGGCCAATAATGGGTGCATTCGGCGTTGCTGGCCTTTGGACATTTGAAGAAGATAATGCTGGGCTCACAGTCTATAGACCAGAGTTCTACGATGCAATGGTATATATCAAATCGATGTGTGATGAGGGTGTTATCGATCCTAACTGGCTTTCATATAAGAAAGATGATTTCAGAGCTGCTTGGAAGCAAGGAAAGTTTGGAATCATGTATGAGCAAAATGCAGCTTATGCCGCTACATCCAACTATGCTCCTTTTGACAAGAACTTCCCTAATGGAAGCTGGATTGTCCTAGATGCAATAAAGGGACCAGAGGGTTACGCATCAATTGGTGCTTATGACCAGAACTACAGAATCTATGCTGTTTCTGCAGCTGCAGAGAAAGCTGGAAAGAAAGAAGCTATTGCAAAGCTCTTGGAATGGATGTCTTCAGATGAGGGATACTTCCTTTGCGGATGGGGTGTTGAAGGTGTGAACTATGAGCTTGTAAATGGTGTTCCAACAGCAACAGAGGCTCTTGGTGACAATGGATTTACAGGTTCTAAGGGACAAGTTTATACTCAATTGAGGAACATGGTATTCTACAACTCAGACACAGAGCTTGTATCGAGATACCCGACCTATACAACAGCTGTTTCTGGAAAAGAGATGTCAGCGCTCAAGACTCTCAGAGAGATGCAATCAAAGGCATGGACTCCAAACCTTGGAGCAGGGACAATGCCTACAGCAAATGCTGATGTCCAGAGATTCTATGAACAGTCTCTCGCTGAGTTCTTGACAGGAGCTAAGGCACTCAACAAAGATACTTGGCAAAAGTTTATTGATGATTTCAATGCTATGGGTGGAAAAGCATGGAATGATCAAGGCGTCAAGTACATGCAAGAGAATAATCTTATCGTAAAGTAAGCTGTATAGCTTGCTTAGATTTTGCCGCCTTCTGTGGGAGGCGGCTATTTTCAGAGGAACAAAAGGTGAATAAACTTCCGCTTTCGCTACAGATGGCAAAAAGCGTTGAAAAGCGCTATAGGCCAGGAATGATGAAATGGCACTATGAACATGGTCTTGTACTCTTTGCTTCATTGAAGGCAGGCGATCTCTATTGCGATGAATCCATCTACAATTGGGTTTATTCAATGTATGATCGATTGATTGCCCAAGATGGTACAATTGCTAGCTATAGGGAAGGCGAATATAATCTTGATCAGATAAATGCAGGACGAGTCCTTTTCGAGCTTGAGGACAGATCCGGTGAAAGACGATTCAAGCTTGCCCAAAATCGCTTGAAAGCACAATTGGAGAGCCAGCCAAGGTGCTTGAATGGCGTTTATTGGCATAAAGAGATATATCCTTGGCAAATCTGGCTTGATGGACTTTATATGGAAGGGCCATTCAATGCAGAATATGCTGTTAGAAGCAATGACCATATTGCTTTGAATGATGTTATTAGGCAGCTTCTTGTTACATACGAAGTGATGAAGAACCCTACCACAGGTCTTTTAAAGCATGCTTTTGACGAATCGCGTGGACAACGCTGGTCTGATATAGAAACAGGTCTTTCGCCACACTATTGGTCCAGATCAATAGGTTGGTATTTGATGGCTGTAATCGATGTGCTTGATTTTGTTCCTATGGACCATCCCGATAGGTCTAAGCTTGTCGATATTGTCAAGAATCTGTCTTGTGCTCTTATTCCATACCAAGATGAGAGTGGTATGTGGTACCAAGTTCCTGATGAAAGCAAGAGGGAAGGAAATTATCTTGAGACTTCAGCAACAAGCATGTTTGCATATTCCTTCTATAAGGCTGCGAGGCTAGGCTATCTTGATTCTAGTTATGTATCGTATGCGAACAAGGCTCTTGATGGGATTAAGAGATTGTATTTGACATCAGATGGGCAAGAATTGCATCTTGGTGGAATATGTTCTGTTGCAGGCCTTGGAGGAAATCCATATCGAGATGGTTCTTTCAAATACTACATCAAGGAAAAAATAGCTACAGATGATTTCAAAGGAGTAGGGCCGTTTATCCTTGCGCTTGTGGAAAGCGAATTGTGCTAATCAAAAGTTCCCTCCATTATGGAGGGGCTATTTTACTTCTTATCGAGTCCTATCAGATAGATTTCAAAGCTATCATCTCTGCAAGCCTTAGGCTTGAATGCTTTTGCTTTTGAGAACATATTTCGCATCATCTTCAATATCTCTTGTTGTCCGCCACCTTGGAATATCTTTATAACAAGATTCCCGTGTTCCTTAAGATGCTCTGATGCAAGGCTTACCACATTTTCTGCAAGATACTCGGATCTTGTGGTATCAACAGTTCTATTTCCTGTTGTCATTGGAGCAGCATCCGATATTATTGCATCATATGGCCCCTCTTTTATGAGTTTCTCTTTTATCTCTGAGGAAAATGCATCCCCAACAAATGGGATGATCGTAGGTGGAATCGGATCTATGTTGAGTGGATTTAGATCGACAGAGACTATTTTCCCTCTTCCTTTTATCAACTCTCTATGCGTAAAAAGACTCCAAGAGCCGGGAGCAGCTCCGACGTCTAGCACAAAATCACCTGGTTTGATCAATCGATGTGTATTGTTTATCTCCTCAAGCTTGTATACCGATCTTGCAGGGTATCCTTCCTTTCTTGCTCTTAGAGTATAAGAATCAGCTTTATCTCTTCTTGAATTAGCCATGCAAGAAGTTTAAGAATATTTTCGAGTTAGGTAAAGACTAAAGTTTTAGAGATGCTATCGTTGCTGTATCTCTTCTCCTCTTTGATGAGTATAGACCGAAAGAGAAGTGCCTTATCATTTTCTCGACCTCTTCTTTCTCTAGATAATCGCACTTGTATAATAGCTGACTCCTTGAATCCGTTCTTGATATAGAAGTTTTTTCTTCTTTTGCTTCTGTCTATTGCAAGAAAGACTATGAAGACATTCCTATCGTCGGATATTGAATATGCAAAGCCACAAAGTGCATTGTCAGTTACAAGAAGTGATATCATAGCTTTTCGCGATCTTCCTCTGAGCATGAGAAAAGAAAAGGCTACTCGCTCGTTTTTTGCAAATGAATCATAGTAGGTTTTTCCTCATTTTGCTTGTGCTTTTCTTGTCCAATGCACTTCATTTTGGTCTTTCTATTATTCTCTTTATTTTGTCTTTCTGTTATGGTGGAAATGTGAGAAATTCGATAATCAATAGGCAATTCAGATATTGCTATCATTATAGTGCAATAGTATTGATCTTCATTAATGTAGCTGTTTATCTTTTGACAGAATTCTATCCTGGACTTGTTTACTACCTTTCTATGGTGCCTTCATTTGTGCTCTATAAGCATTTCTATTGGCAATTTTTCACATACATGTTTGTGCATGCAAACTTTGCTCATTTGTTTGGCAATATGCTTTCGTTGCTTTTGTTCTCGATTCTTCTTGAGCGTGCTATTGGAACTAAGGAGTTTTTACTTTATTACATTCTTTGCGGAACACTTGCTGGGGTTGCATCATTCTTTTCCTATCTGGTTGCTGGCACGAATGTGGTTCTTCTTGGGGCATCTGGAGCTGTTTATGCGATTATGCTCTTGTTTGCTGTCATATATCCAAATTCCAGGATTTTCTTGTTTGGTATTCTCCCAATAAGGGCGCCTGTGTTGACCCTTTTCTATTTTTTCATAGAGTTCTTCTCTCAATTTGCATCCGATGGAGTTGCCCATGCAACGCATCTTTATGGGATGTTATTTGGGTATTTGTATATAAGAATAAGGATGAGAATAAAACCATTGAAGGTGTGGAATATAATAAGCTAATCTTCTATAGCATACTCCTCTCTTAACTCAGCATATCCTTTCTTGATCACATCATATATGATTTTCAATTTTCTTTCGTGATGGATGAATGCCGATTTCATTGCATTTATCGTTATCTTCTCGAGATCCTTGAACTCAAGCCCATATTCCTTTACAGCAATTGCCATTTCTTTTGTAAGGTTTGTATCACTCATCAAACGATTGTCAGAGCATAAGAATACTCTGAAATGGTTTCTGAACAAAATAGGGAATGGATGGTCTTTGTAACTTTCGACAGCACCGGTTCCAACATTTGACGAAAGACACATCTCCATTGGTATGCGCTTGTCTTGTATAAAGTGCGCAAGAGAACCCATCTTTACTATCTTTCCATTCTCGATCACCATGTCCTCAGTTATTCTTGTACCGTGTCCTATTCTATGCGCTTCGCAAATTTGTATCGCTTGCCATATCGATTCCAGTCCGAATGCTTCTCCTGCATGTATCGTTATATTGAAGTTCTTTGTTCTTATGTATTGGAACGCTTCCAAGTGTTTTTTTGCTGGATGTCCGAATTCGTCGCCTGCAAGGTCGAAGCCTACAACGCCTCTTTCCGAAAAGGCCACAGCAAGCTCTGCAATCTCAAGCGAAAGCTTTGGGTCCTCATGGCGCATTGCGCAAAGGATCAAACCATATTCCATTCCAGTCTCTTTTCTTCCTTCTTCGCATCCTGCTAAGACAGCGTGTACGACTTCCTCAAGATTAAGGCCTTTTTTTGTGTGAAGCTCTGGACAGAATCGGATCTCTGCATATACGACATTTTCTTCAGCTAGGTCCTCTATCTCCTCTCTTGCAACTCTTATAAGCGCTTCTTTGTCTTGCATCACTGATGTTGTAATATTGAATGTCTCAAGATAAAGCTTTAATGATTTTTGCTGACAGCCTCGAGTAAACCAAGACTTAAGCCCGATTGGGTCATTGGATGGGATATCTATTCCTCGTTCCTTTGCAAGTTCTATGATTGTTGTAGGCCTCAAGCCACCATCTAAATGCTCATGGAGCTCAACTTTTGGAGCTTTCTTTATTATTTTGCGATTCAACATAAAAAGAGTATATCACAAAACGATGTAAAATAATTTATAAAACAAACAATGCATCATGTTATAACATTTGTTTCATATGTTCTTTGATTATTTGGAATTAATAACAGAAAAATGCCATTTATGTGGGTTGAACTCTTTACATTATAAAAAAATTGTTTGAGAATTTTTGTCAGGGAGATGGAAAAATGGCTAAGACAAATGAATCTTTAAACAAAAAGCTTCTTGCTGCAGCTGTTAGTGCTACTAAGGCAAGAGATATTAAGGAGTTTTTGGATAAGGGAGCTGATGTTAATGCCCATAATGAATGGGGCCTTACTCCAGTAATGCTTGCGGCTCAGTACAACCATTGCGTGGCTGTTTTGAATGCATTGATACAAGCTGGCGGAGACATACAGGAGTGTGAGCCTAAGTATCGTTCGAATGCATTGCATTTGGCGGCAAATAGCTCAAAGAATCCAAAGATTATCGAAGCGCTCTTGGCGGCAGGAGCGAACATCAATGCTAGAAACTATCTTGGCGAGACAGCCTTGATTATGAGCGTCAACAGCAATCCTGAGACGAAGATTACAACACAGCTCATAAAAAGTGGCGCTGATATAAATGCACGCGACTACCAAGGACATTCTGTTTTGGACTATGCAAAAGCATCGAAGAGAACTTATATTATCAATCTTCTCAAGGAACTTGGCGCAAATTAAGTTGCAATTGAATTCAAACTGAAGCACTCTACAATCTAGGGTGCTTTTTTCAATCACAACTCTTCTGAGATAAAGGAAAAGAGCTGAAACAAAAAGGGGCGTGGCCTAAAGTTTTAGTAGCAAAGAAACGGAGAAGCGATCCGGTTGAACAATCACATTGCCATCCGAATTGAAGGGCTTTATCAACATAAATACAGAAGAAGGCACAAACAGAATAATCAGACGCCAATAACAGCCTTTCGGAGTATTGAATTAATCCTTGTCTGATATCCTTTCCCGCCTGATTTCAGGATTGCCAACACGTCATTGTCTATGCTAATTGATATCCTCGTCTTTGTTGGCATATACCATTCGGGATGTGCCTCCCTCAGTCTGACTCCGTTCATGACCTGCTCGGTTGTAAGCGGGGGACAATCGGTGAAATCAGTATCGACATGGTCCTCAAGTTTCCTGATTTCATCTTCTTTCATTGGATGTATCTTCTTAGCCTCTTCCCAGGTAACCGTTTTTGTAGCCATTTATCTCCTCCTTAGTTGCTTGTCTTGCCGATATTATCCTGATTACATTCTCCGTCCTCTCTGTGTATACGACGAACAGGACTTTGTCCACTAGTTTGACAACATCCCACCTTTCCTCTGTTATGCAAGGGTCGGCGACCAATACAGCATTCTCATCGAAGAACACTCTTGTAGCTGTTTCAAAGCTGACTTTGTGTTTGCGGATATTTGTCTTGTTCTTCTCGTCATCCCACTCGAATCTGAGCGCTGAACTCTTTTTCATTCCAATCACATTCCCATAACAACTATATCAAATTATATATAATTCAAGACATATATTTCTATAACCTCATCTTTTCTGCATATAAAAGAATACAGCATCCTCACTTTGTTGAGAGAATCTTATCAAGTATGAAAGCCTGTCGAAAAAAAGAATTACTTTGCATTGCAGAAGTTGCAAAAAAAGCCCACATATGCTTACACATTAACTTGTAATTAGACGAGAGCTAAAGAGAGATAACCTCTATATTACTGACACTTGCAACTTGGCAAATAACAGGCGATTCGTATGGCCTGTAAGGCTTGTAATCGCTGATGAAACGTACGAGTTCCATTCGGAAAGATGGAAGGCACAAACAGAATAATCAGACGCCAAGGCTATCGATACAAAGATGATGACTTCTTCTTAAAGATCTTTGATGCAAGCAGAAGAACTTATGTTAGAAACCCAAAATTCAGGACTGAGCCCTTTTTTACACGAAATCTACTTAAATAAAATAGAGACAACGTTTTTTTTTGATGGTACTATTTAAGTAACATGAAAACGATAAGTGATGAATAATCTTATCCAGTTTTGGGAAAAGGAGATAAAAACCGAAATGAATAAGCGCTTTTTTAGATTAGGTGCTGTCTTGGTACTTTGCTTGGCAATGCTCTTTGTATCTGTTTCTTGTGGAAAGAAGGAAGAGACAAAGAATGAGACTCCAGCTCCAGCTACAGTTGCAAAGGTAGAGACTAAGAGTGAGGCTAAAGCCGAAGAGCCAAAGGCAGAGGTTGTCGTAGAGGCACCAGTAGAGGAAATTGTAATTGACGTTCCAGAGCTTGTAGGAACTGTAGAAGAGGAAGAGGTTGCAGAACCTGTAGAGGTTGTTGAAGAGACAGTTGTCGAAACTCCATCCATCTCTGTTCCAGATCGTTATCCTGTTTTGTTGTCTGATAGCATTGGAGGGGAGGAGTTCTCCTTAGAGGCTTATGACGGTTATGCTTTTGTGTATTTCCCAGAACATTATACAGAGTCAGATGTTGATTCATTTTTAGACACTCTTGTCAGCGAGAACAGCTATATTTCAGATGAGGTAGGTTGGACTGTAGACAAGCCGGGAGTTGCAATAGTTGCTTATCCATTCGGACTTGCTCCAGTAGAGATTGCAAATTATGCAGTTGCTATTGCACAGAGAGCAATATAGCAAATCCATAGCTTATATCGATACGGGCATTAAGAATATGCTCGTATTTTTTTCAAAAAATGGCTTTATATGTGCTTTCACATATTGTCACGAATAAAATCAAGTACGCATTGAGAAGAGAAAAATAATATACTTTGGCATTTTTGAGAGTTGATGGCATCTATATAGTAGCCAGATTTAAAGACAAGGACACTATAAGCATATTGGAATGTGGACTTTAAGATTGTATAAGAAGAGCTTTATATCTGAGGGCAGTGGATGAGCATTGCCTTCATTTTATTTAAGTTGGATTTCTCTTTTCAAATTTCGCAAAAATATGATTGAACAAAAACAGGCCCTATTTCTAGAGCCTGCATCCAAGTAAGGATCTTTTATACTTCTTCCTTCCATGCTCTTCCATAGAATGAATCCAAGTAGAGTTGTTTGATTTGGCTGATCAAAGGATAGCGAGGATTTGATCCTGTGCACTGATCGTCGAATGCTTTTACTGATAGTTCATCAACAGCTGCAAGGAAATCCTCTTCCGAGACTCCCCAAGCCTGGATTGATGTTGGTATATTGAGCTCTGCTTTTAGCTTTTCGATTCCAGCTATAAGTGCTTCGACTTTCTCTTTTTGGCTCATATTCGCATTTGTAACGACATATTCTGTGTTCTTTTGATCATTTACAGCCATTGCAACGTAATCGGCAGCTCTTGCATATCTTGAGATAGCAGATGGGAACTCGTATTGAGGGAATGCTGCTTGCTTTGTAGGATTGTCATTAGCATTGAATCTGATGATATTCGTCAAAAGCAAAGCGTTCGCCATTCCATGAGGTACATGGAACTGAGCTCCAAGTTTATGAGCCATTGAGTGGCAAAGGCCCAAGAATGCGTTAGAGAAAGCCATCCCTGCCATTGTAGATGCATTGTGTACCTTCTCTCTTGCTTTTCTGTTTGTTCCATCGCTGTATGCAACAGGCAAGTACTTGAATATTATTCTAGCTGCCTCTAGAGCAAGGCTGTTTGTATAGTCTGTGCTCATTGATGATACTAATGCTTCAAGAGCATGAGTCAGGACATCGATTCCACAAGACGCAGTAAGTCCTTTTGGTTGTCCCATTGCTAGCTCTGAGTCAACGATTGCCATTGATGGTGTCAGTGCATAGTCAGCAATTGCCCACTTCATTCCAGTCTTTTCATCTGTGATAATCGCAAATGGAGTCACCTCTGATCCTGTGCCAGATGTCGTTGGGATACAAACAAGTTGTGCTTTCTTTCCCATGTTAGGGAATGCATAGACTCTCTTCCTTATATCCATGAATCTCAAGGCAAGACCTTCGAATTTGACTTCTGGGTGCTCATACAAAAGCCACATGATCTTTGCTGCATCCATTGGAGAACCACCTCCAACAGCAATGATTACATCCGGGTTGTATGCATTCACAAGTTGCATTGCAACATTTATCGTACCAAGTGTAGGATCTGGCTTTACTTGATGGAAGACCTCCGTCTCTACGCCTATTGATTGTAGTGTGTCTGTGATCCTATCAATCATTCCAGAGTTGAAGAGGAAGCTGTCTGTAACAATGAATGCTCTCTTTTTGCCCTGAAGTTCTTGCAAGGCTACTGGAAGGCAGCCGTATTTGAAATAAATCTTAGGCGGCAATTTGAACCAAAGCATATTCTCTCTCCTCTCTGCTACAGTCTTTACGTTCAATAGATGTTTAGGACCGACGTTCTCTGAAATAGAGTTGTTGCCCCATGATCCACATCCTAGTGTCAATGAAGGCTCAAGCTTGAAGTTGTAGATATCGCCAATGGCACCCTGGCTTGCTGGCATATTGATAAGTACTCTGGATGTCTTGACAGCTTTTCCGAATGAATCGACTTTGTCTTGCTCAAGCTCGTTGCAATAGAGAACAGATGTATGTCCGAATCCACCCATTGCGATGAGTTTTGCAGCCATTGCAGCTCCTTCGCCAAAGTTGTTGCATTCATACATGCCAAGAACAGGGGAGAGCTTTTCATGTGCAAATGGCTCATCCATTTCAATTCTCTTGACTTCACCGATGAGGACTTTTGTATCTTTTGGCACTGAGAAGCCAGCAATCTCTGCAATCTTGTAAGCTGGTTGCCCTACGATTTTAGGGTTAACTGTTCCTCTTTGAGGGTCCAAAATTATCGGAGAAAGCTTCTCAATCTCTTCCTTGCTCAAAAAGTGAGCACCTTCATCCTTCAGAAGCTTCTTTACATCTTTGTACACATCCTTGTGGCATATAATCGATTGCTCTGATGCACAAATCATTCCATTGTCGAAGGTTTTTGACATCAAAATAGAAGCAACAGCCATTTTCAAGTTTGCTGATTTATCGATCAATGCTGGTGTGTTACCTGCTCCAACTCCGATTGCTGGTTTTCCAGATGAGTAGGCTGACTTTACCATACCAGGACCACCTGTTGCCAAAATCAAATTGACATGGGGATGTTTCATCAAGTAATCGGTCTTTTCCATCGTAGGCTCTTCGATCCATCCTACAATATCTTCAGGAGCACCGGCTGCCACAGCTGCATCGCGAACGATTCTAGCTGCGTCGCATGTACATTTCTTTGCTCTTGGATGCGGGCTGAAGATTATTGCATTTCTTGTCTTGAGTGCAATAAGAGACTTGAAGATCGCAGTAGATGTAGGATTTGTTGTTGGTATGATTCCACAAATTACACCTTTTGGCTCAGCAATTTTCTTCACTCCAAAGCCGGGATCGCTTTCGATTATGTCGCAAGTCTTCTCGTCCTTGTACTTGTTGAAAATGTATTCTGCTGCGAAATGGTTCTTGATGACTTTATCCTCAATAACTCCCATTCCAGTTTCGCTCACAGCATCTATTGCAAGAGGGATTCTTGCGTTGTTGGCTGCTATAGCAGCTGCCCTGAAGATCTCATCTACCTTTTCTTGTGGGTAGTTTGCATAGATCAATTGAGCGCGTTTCACTTTTTCAATCAACTCCTGAAGCTCATTCTGTCCAGGAAAAAGTTCATTAGCATTTGCCATGTTATTCGTCCTTTATTTATCGATATAAATATATAGATTAACCTATCTATATTGTCAATGCTTTTGAAGTATTTTGAATCATTTTTTATTCTATTGTTTACGTAATTTCTTTTATTGCAATGAAAAAAATGGTGAAAAAATCTATTTTAAAATATTTGATTGTCTTGTAAAATCTCGATATGAGCAAAAGAAGAAAGTTTGTATATTATTCGCTTTGTGTTTTTATTTTATTCATAATCTCCTCTTGTTTTGTTGAGAAAGAAGCAACAAAGGATGAGAATAAGGATATAAGAAAGATAATGAGAGATGGCGATTTCTTATATCGCAATTGCTTTTCTGATGCGTTGATTGATAAATCAGAGGATAGCAAAAGCATAATCTACACAATAAAGCTTAAAGCTGAGGATGAGTACGAGTACAATATTGTCAAAGCAAAGTTTTCCAAGGAGAAGACAACGTTCTATCGAGAAGTAGAGTATGATCTTTCATTGAGCCAAAAAAATGGTAACCTTGAATATAGTGGGGCATTCATTACGGAAGACAGTATAGAAAGTTATATTTGTAGCGATATAATCAACAAGCTCGTTGCAAGCACTCAAGATGTCAACAAAGTGGTTTTAAATAAAAAAAGGCTTGATCCAAACTCTGTATTCAATGCAAGTGCACTGTTCTAGAGAGCACTGTCAAAGTCAGAAAAACAAATGAAAAGAGAAACAATATGATAGGTTTCGTCTTTTTCCTTCTATCGCTTGTCTGCTTTAGATTGTCGAGAGACAAGACAATCCTTGCTTTTTCTATCAAAGTCTTCCCTTTGATATCTCTAAAGCTTGCCATCATGGAAGTGAAATACGCAAGAGTTTCTCCCAAAATGCCCTTTCCAGGCTTTATTATTTGCGAATAGCCTTGGGAAAGAGCAATTGCAGCTGAAAGCACAAAGGCATTTTTCAACGCATTCTCAAATGCTATTTGAGTAATCGAGATAAACCCAATTTTGAATATCGTTTTCCCTATCGGAGTAATTATCGATGTTAGAATCATCAATAAAAGCAAAACCACATATGGTACTATCTTTATCTTTCTTCCTGAGATGTATTGGAATAAAAGAGCAAAGACAAAAGAAATGATTGCAAATAATAGAGAATCGATAATCATTATCGAAAATCCCGATAGCAAAAGATTCGCAACACAAACGTTGACATTCGCATTGTCATCTACATCTCTATCGATTCTTGGAATTGATTGTGGAACCGGTATTCTGTAAGAGAAAAAGGCAACCAATAGGGAAGTCAATAGCGATGATAAAAGCATTATTGGCATTAGTGATGCAATCGATGAGCCGAGAAAGAGAGATGCAAGGATTGTTTGCACTATAGTCGAGACCAATGCTCCAAACATCGAGATTCCATAAAACGATACATGCTTTCTCAAAAGCTTCTTCAATCCGAACATTGAAAGCGAGGAGGATAGTGCTTGCGCAATTGAAATAAGCCCGAAGAAAGAGAAAAGGCTTCCTGATATATAGCTGTTGCCTAGAGCTTTCAGTAAAGCTATGGCAAGGAAAGTAGAAAATGGCATCTCTAGAGATAGCACTATCGGTATGTTTGATAGCCCTAAGCGAAAGAAGGGCAATGGTTTTGGAATAAATAGCTCCAAAGAGCCTAGGAAAATCGAAAGAGAAGCATAGTAGGCTGCCTTGTCTTTATCTTGCAATTGCATCGATATGGTCGTCCTTGTGCTCGCATGTTGCGATTACTTTATTTGGTAAGCATACCACAGTGGATGCAAAATCTTCTGAAATACAGCTCTTATGAGGACATGGGGAGTCCAGAAATCGGATTTTGTTGTCTTTGATTTCGATTACAGTTGTTCCAAGTTCTCCTTCCACTTTGTATATCCCTTGCTCATTTGATGAGAATAGATACTCATCATCGGCAGCTTTTACTTTGATTGTGCTTGTGCTTCCAAGAAGCAGAATCGATGAAAAAATGATAGTAGCGATAAAAACAAGGAAAATTGAGATGTCACCAATACGCAAAATATTTCTCTTCATTTTTAGAAAATTCTATTAGTTTATAAGTAGAAAGTCGATATAAAGGTGTATTTTAAGTGTATTTATTCTTTTTTTTGTTGTTTTTGCTTTAAGCAAGGAGGAAAATCCAAAACATGAAAGTCGTGTATGTTGTTGAGGATCATGAAGTGATTCGCTCTGGAGTAGTGCAATACCTCAATCTGTCTGGATATGAGGCCCACGGGTTCAAGAATATTGCCGATGCAAGAGCTGGTTTTGCTGAGAAAGTACCTGATTTGTTGATTCAGGATGTCATGCTTCCAGATGGCGATGGCTTTTCTTTTGTAAAGGAAATAAAGCAAAAGAACAGCAAGTTGCCTGTTATATTCCTGACAGCAAGGATAGATGAGTCCGATAGGATACTTGGCTTTGAGCTAGGAGCTGACGATTACATTACAAAACCTTTCAGCCCAAAGGAGCTTGTGCTAAGGATAGAAGCATTGTTCAGGAGGATAGACCAAGGCTCTAATGGTGACGAAAGAGTCTATAAGTACATGGATGGCGACAATGAGCTTGTGATCGACGATGAGATCCATAAGCTTACGATAAACGGCAAGGAGATCAATCTTACTGCTGCAGAGTGGAGGATTGTCTTCTATCTAATGTCAAATGCTCCTAATTTGATCACTAGAGCGCAAATTTTGGAGGAGTGCTTCGATTACTCTTTCGAAAGCTATGAGCGTGTTGTAGATACACACATAAAGAATATCAGGACAAAATTGAAGCCAGGCTCATGGATTGATACGGTTCGAGGCTACGGTTACAGGTTTTCTGGAAAGAGGGTTTGATGCGAAGGCAGTTCTTTCGTCTTTTGATTTCAATTGTAGGAATAACTTTGGCTGTCCTCTTTGCCCAGTGTTGTCTCTTGGCTTTGATGAACTTCAAGATTGCAAAAAACTGGACAAATGAGGTCTTTGATGAGTTTGCACACTCCATCGGTGAGTCTGTTATAAATAATGGGACGAACTCTAGCGATGGAATTGTGAATATAATGCTAAACAATGCATCCGAGCGTGTATCTGGATTGATAGTAAGGGATGGGGATGGCAAGTTTGCTTTTTCTCTTGGCGTGAGCCCCAAAGGGATTCCTGTACCGCAACTTGCGGAGAGCGTGCAAAGTGGCTTCATGCTATCGAGCTATCAAGCATCGAGATTGAGAACAGATGGAAATTTAAAGACATCAAAGGGTGAAAATTGCAAGATTGATAAGCCAAAATATGAAATAGCAATCACAGCACCTGTTTCAGATGATGGAAGCACTTTGAATGTGTCGAACATCGAGTTCAAGCCTTTGTCTGAAAGTGGCAAGGAGGTTGTTACTTATCCTGTAAGCATGGATGAGAATGATATTGCCGGCACAATCGTTATAACTGTGAATAACGAATCAGCTGCATTCATAGATGTCATTGTATACAATGTTGACTTTTATACTCCGACCAAGTTCTTGATGGAGGAATTTGTAAAAACATTTTGCGCAACTCTTCCTGTGATGATCATTATATCGATTGTCGCAGCTTATTTTGTGTCGAAAAGGAATGAGAAGGTTGTTAAAAGCTTCCAGGATGCCCTTGATAAGCTTTCAAATGGTGAGCATAGAGTGAAGATGGTAGACTCCAAGATTGTAGAGTACCAAGATATAAAGAAATCAATCGAAAAGCTTGACGCCGACCTTGAGAGGCATTCAAAGTCTAGAAAGGAGTGGATAAAGAACATATCGCATGACTTGAATACTCCGGTAACTTCGATGAATATCCTCCTGGATGGAGCATCCGATGGTTTTTTCCCTATCGATATCAATCTTGTAAAATCGTTGAAGAAAGAAAACGATACACTTACAGAAAGGATTGCTTCCGTCTCGTACTACTCATACCTCCTTTCGCCTGAGGTTAAATTCAAGCCTGAGGTAATGAGGCTATTGGATGTTGCTGATCTTGCTTTGCATTCAAATGGAATAGATTGCAAAGTGGATTTTTCTCCAGAAATCTATGTTTATGCAGATTTGGATCTTGCACAGCGAGCGTTGTTCGAGGTTGTGAAAAATGCAAATAGCTACAGAGTAGGAGATGAGAAGCCGGAGATGAGTGTCAAGGAATATGATGATAGGATTTCAATCATCGTGACAAACAAAGGTGTCCTTCCTGACCCGCTTCCACAGTTCTTCGAGCCTTGGGCACGAGGAGATGAGTCCAGAACATCTGGTGGCTCTGGCCTTGGGCTTCCGATTGTGTATCAGATTATGGAAATCCATAAAGGAAGCATCTCGATTGCCCAAAGCGATGGGACTGTAGCTGTTACATTGACTTTTCCAAAAAGGCAATAATATCGTCAGTGTATAGATCCCGTATCTCTATGTTGCCATCCGTCCAAAGCGCATAGCTTGGGCGGTTTCCTCCCTTTGGAAGTGATGTCGATCCTGGATTTAGATATATTATTCCATCTTTTTCTTTCAAGAGTGGTATATGCGTATGTCCTTGCATGAATACATCAATCGAATCAGGATGATTATCTATTGACCATATGTGCCCGTGTGTGAGGAATATCTTATTCTCGTCAGCAAAGACAATTGCTGAATCAGATAGACATGAAAAAGGCAAGACCATCTGATCTACCTCAGCTTCGCAATTGCCTCTTACGGCAATGATTCTGTCTTTCATCTTGGAAAGTATTCCAATTACTTTCTTCGGATTGTAGCTTTCCGGAAGATTGTTTCTTGGTCCATGATAAAGAAGATCTCCTAGAAGCAAAAGAAGATCTGGCTTGATATCTATGTATTTTCTTTCGAGTTCAACAGCGGCTTTCTCTGAGCCGTGGATGTCTGATGCAATCAACAATTTCATGGCTATATAATAAAAGAAGGATCTCTCTTCTTTCAATTGATTATGCATACAGATTTAAATAGAATTGACTTTGTGAAAAGGCTTTATTTTTTTCTTTTGGTGTCTATTCTCGTATTCTCATCATGTGCGACAACGACAAAGGATTTTCTTTCACCTGTTGCGTATGATGACAGCTTGTCAATAAAAGAGAAGCTTGAGTATTTTGGTGCAATGGAAGTGACTGTTGATTTGCCAGAGTGCTACTTTGATGGGACAAAGTGGCTTGAAGCTATGACAAAGCTTGTAGCGGAGGCTGAGGATTACATTTTGATCTCTACTTTTCTTGGCTCAAGTTCGCCTAATTTGGAGAATTTCTACAAAACATTGATCTCCAAAGCAGAGGAGGGTGTAAAAGTTTATTTTATCATAGATGGTACATCGAGCTATGATATGACAGAGTCTCAATACTATATGACACCTCTTTATTTTCTGAGAGAGCACGGCATAGAGCTATTGGAGTATGCACCTTTGTCTGCAATGAGGATAATAAATCCAAGCGCGATGATTATTCGAGACCACAGAAAGCTTTTGGTTGTCGATGGAAAGAAAGCAGCTATCGGGGGCATGAACATAAACTACATATCGCTTGGCGCAGGTGAGGGTAAAACGCAAAGAGATTCGATGTATCTTTTCAATTCCACAGAGCTTGCAAAAGCACTTAGAGATGAGTTTATCGCAATATGGAATGCCTCATCGGTTGAAAAGATGAAAGCTGAGGATTTTCCTGTCTACGAAAGTGAAAAGCAGGAGTATGGTGCATGGCTTTTCAATAGGGGCACAGGATCAGATGACTCGATTTCTGGAATGTATGGTTCTTTGATTGCATCTGCAAAGGAATCGATCGTCTTGCTGCCATATTTACCTATTTTGAATGATGACATGGCAAGAAGCGTTAAAAACGCTAGCGATAGGGGTGTCGATGTCGATATCGTAATGCCTGTAGATCTCAGAGGATATGCAAAAGGTGGCCTCTACTATTACTTTCCAAAGCTCCTGGAATCAACAGGTGCTACTGTGCATATATCTGTAGAGGATAAGGATGGAAACGAACTGCCATTGCTTCACGAGAAGATGATGGTTGTTGACAAGCGTTATGTAGTGATTGGTTCTGCAAACTTCAATTTCAGATCGATGGAGCTTAGCCATGAGCTTGCTCTTGTAATAGATAGCGAGGAATTCGCATCGATTTTATTGAAACACGTGGAAGATATAAAGAGCAATAGCTTTGAATTGACAAAAGAGATGGCGCAAGAGCTAAAAGATGAGGAATCGAGCTTCTTTTCATATCTTTTCATGTATTACGGAGGCTAGTGATGAAGAAAGTTATCCTTTTGCTGTTGGTCTCTATTTTGCTTTTTCCTCTCTTTGCAAATGTCTCCTTTGGCTATTCGCTTTCGCTTGTTGGAGAGCAATCTACAAAAGGCGAAGCGTTTGGGGCTATAAGTATAGCATCTGTATTTTCGCCATGGAATGAGACTCATGTCGGCGATGTCGAGGTAGAGGCCTTGCTTTCTCCTGTTGCTCCCTTTTTCAATGGAGTGAATATGAAGATCTCATCACCGCTCTTTCTGACTACGAGCCATCCGTTCTCGTTTATCTTTGCAAATGCTGTCCTATGGACTCCACGCTTGGCTTTTGGCGCTCAATATAGACTTGAGAGCGAATGGAGTATCTATATGTCTTTTGCGCCTCTTTCGTTCCAAGATACGGGCTATATATATGAGTTTTTGTCTCCATATGCACTTTACAATCCAAGTCAAAACAAATGGGGCTATGGTGCTTATATAATGAAATTCACTGCTTTCCTGGGAGGAAATTCATGAAAAAGCTCTTTGTTTTTCTCATGCTTCTTGCTTTGGTCTCTTTCTCGATTTTTGCAACATGCTTTGATATTTCGCTTTCGTTGGGACAAGATAACTACAAGTGGTGGAATAACGGGATTTCGTTTAGCTACGGCATTAACTTTGGCCTAAGCCAAAAGGTCGAGCTTGGTTTTTGGGGAATATCAGATGTTGTTCCGGATCCCTTCAAGTCAAATATGTTTGGCTCTGATATCTCTATAACGCTTTTGGGGCGAAGAAGCTCTGGAACAAAAGTCGCAGGCACAGGTATAAATACGCTTTTGTCGATTGGATGCTTTTATAGGACAGACAACAATGGCGTTGGACCAATAGTCTCTCTTGTTCCGCTTACTGTTGGCAATCCAATAACCGGAAGAAGAGAGCGTTTATTGAAGACTGGCATTGGGTGGGACTTCAAAAACAGTCAACTTGTTGTCCTGTTTTCTCTTCTGTCATTGGATTTTTACGTAAAAGGTACTTATCGTGACTATAGCTATTAGAGGATCACTTGCCCTCTAATGCCATCATCTTCTCAATCCTAGCAAGATGCCTACCGCCTTCAAATTCCGTGTCGATGAATGCGTCTAGTATATCTTCAATAGAATCATGGTATTCCACTCTTCCGCCTAATGCGATGAAGTTTGCGTTGTTGTGTGCTTTTGTCATCTTTGCTGTATATACATCATGGACAAGAGCGCATCTTATTCCTTTCATTTTATTTGCGCTTATCGAGATTCCAATTCCAGTCCCGCATAGAAGAATGCCGAAATCGTAACCTCCAGTTCTATACTCAAGCACAGCTTTCTCCGCTTGATCTGGATAATCTACAGACTCATGCTTGTCTGTTCCTAGATATTTGACTTCTATTTGCCTGTCTTTCAGGTGGTCGATTACTCTTTTTGCGAGTTCTACAGCTCCATGGTCATTTGCAATAACAACTTTCATTTAACTCTCCTTTGTAGAGATTATAATAAAAGCGCTGTGTTTTTCAATTTCGCATTTTCAGTTATAATTTTGGAAAAAAGGAGACTCATTTGTCTGATATCTACGTAACTGGACATAGAAATCCTGATATGGATTCTGTGTGCTCAGCATATGCATATGCATTTTTGAAGAATCTTGTCGATAGCGATAATAGATATATCCCTGTCAGGCTTGGTTCTGTGAACAAAAACATCAAGAATCTATTTTCTCGTCTTCATATTTCGCTTCCTATGATCCTAAAGGATGTAAAGCCTAAGGTCGCTAGCGTTACGAAAAGCGCGAAATACACAGTCAATCTCGATGACCCTATCTATTCTCTTCTCGATATCTTTGCAAAATACAAGCCTACAGTTGTTCCAGCATTTGATAAAAATGGCAAATATGTCGACTTGATTGATAGCGATGATATCAATGCATTCTTTCTTGCTGAGAACAATGGCACTAGACGCGAGTATACAATCATCGAGGATAATATAGCAAAGATAATTCCCGGTATTGAATATAAGAGAGCTGGCAAGAAAGCAATGAAGGCACCATTGATGGTTGGAGCCATGGAATATGATAGGTTCGAAAAGAGGCTGTCGGAGTCAGAGAGGCCCATATTGGTTACAGGGCTTAGGGAAAGACATATAAAAAAGGCAATAGAGGAGGATATCCCGGGGCTTGTGATCACAGGGCTTGAGAATGGCGATGCGCTTTCTTCTTTTGATTTCTCATCCTTCTCTGGTTTTGTTTTCATTTCTTTTCTAGATACAGCTGAGACGCTAAGGTACTTAAGGCTTTCTGTTCCAGTGGAAGTGCTTATCGATCCAGAGAAGAAGGCAATAGAGGTAGAAGCCGATTCCCTGTTCGATGATGTGAAGTTTCAATTGATGAACTCCGATGAAAGAGGTTTCTCTGTCTTTGAAGGTGGCGAGTGGATAGGTTTCGTAACAAGGCGATGTTTTCTAAACAAGCCAAGGCAGAAGATCATATTGATGGACCACAACGAAAGCGAGCAAAGCGTCATTGGAATAGAGGATGCTGATATAGTTGAGATAATCGACCACCATAGGCTATCGCCTCCAAGAATGAAGAATCCGATCTTTATTTGCTCTGAGCCACTTGGCTCAACATGTACTATTGTCTATGAGATGTTCAAGAAATATGGACTGAAGCCAGATAAAAAGAGAGCAACTATACTTCTCAGTGGACTTATATCAGATACAGTGATTCTAAAAAGTCCCACAACATCGGAGTATGACAAGCATGTAGCTGAGAAGCTTGCCGAGAGGGCTGGTATCGATGATATGCAAGGATATAGCAAGATCCTATTCAGCTCCAGCAGCAACCTCTCCGGGCAGGATCCTCTCAAGGTGATTGAATCTGATATGAAGAAGTACTTTGAATATGGCGTGAAGTTTGCTATCGGCCAAGTGGAGGTTACCAATCTTGCTGAGCTCGATAGTTTGAGAAGTATATATCTTTCTGCGCTTTTGAAGGAAAAGGAAGCATCGGCCTTGGATTGGTGCATGCTATTGGTGACAGATGTCATAAATGATGAATCCATCTTATTCACTACAGGATATGAAAGGGAAGTGCGTTTCTTCTGGGAGAAGATAGATGACAGGACATTCTTGCTTCCAGGAGTGCTATCGAGGAAAAAGCAACTCCTTCCTGAAGTATTGAGAGTCTTGGAGGATTCTTAGGCTCTCTTATCTTTTTTGAGGCCTGTCGAATGAGTTTGCTTCTCCTTCGGATTTCCCAGATAGTTGTATAACCGATGGGATTGTCCTGATTGCGGCAGTCGCTTTCCTTATTGCTTCTTCGTTTGTTGCAACAATCATGAAGTCGCCAGTGAGTTTCCCAGCATCTGTGTCAAGCTTGCCTTTTCTGAGTCTTGCGCCATGCTTTTTTACTGCATTGTCGATTTCTCCGAAGAGGTCCGGATCCATCTTGGCGCTGATAGTGAATGTCTTCATCAAGTCATTTCCTATCCACTTTACAGGAACAAGCCTGTGGTCTATTCCTTCCATGTGCTTCAGGTTCGAGCAATCTGTCCTATGGATTATGTAACCTCTTCCCCTTGTTATATATGCAACAACATCATCTCCTTGCATGGGGTTGCAACACTTCGCAAAACTGTAGAGGATATTTGAGTCGTCGCCAATCATAATCGAGCCCGATGGCTCAGATGTTATATATGAGAGCGAGCCATTTACCAATGTCGATGGCGATATTGCCGAACCCTCGCTCTTCTTGGGGTTTTGTGCGACAGTTGTATCTTTTTTATCGCTCTTTTGTATCTGAGGAGCGTTATCTGCTTCATACTTGTTAAGCCAGGCTTTTATCTTCTTCTTTGTGCTTGTGGTTTGTGCATACTCAAGCCATTGCTGGTTAGGGTGCGATGAAGGGCTTGTCATTATCTCGACAATTTGCGTGTTTGCAAGAGGCTTATTTAATGGGATTATCGATCCATCGGCACGTGCGCCAGAGCAATGGTTGCCAACTTCTGTGTGTACTTTGTATGCAAAATCAAGAGCTGTTGAACCGCTAGGCAGCTCTATTACATGGCCCTGTGGAGTGAAAACAACAATCGAATCCTTCAATAGCTCATTTTTGATTTCATCCATGAAGTCATCAGATTCGCTTATCTCTTTTGACCATGATTTGAGTTTCTTGACAATCTTGTTGTAGTTTATGGAATCAATTGTCTTCCAGGTTCCGCTTTCAGAACCGGATGATGCTTTATATGCCCAATGCGCAGCAACACCTTCTTCTGCTGTCTTATGCATCTCTTGTGTCCTGATTTGTATCTCCAAATGCCTTGATTGGGGCCCAAGAACAGTAGTATGCAAAGATTGGTAGTTGTTTGCTTTAGGCATTGCAATATAGTCTTTGAAACGTCCTTCGATAGGGATCCACATCGAGTGTATTATCCCAAGGATCGTGTAGCATTCAACTGTTGTTTGGCATATTACTCGTATTCCAAGTATGTCATAGATTTCATCTATCTCTTTTTTTCGCTTCTTTATCTTTTGGTATATCGAATATGCATGCTTGACTCGTCCCGTGACTGTTATGTTGGTTATGCCTTCTTTCTTGCATGCTTCCTCTATTGCTTTCTTTACTTGCTTTATAAATGCATTGTATTCGCCTTTTCTTTCCAGCAAGTAATCATTTATATAGTTGTATGACTCAGGCTTCAATGCCTTTAAGGATAGATCCTCAAGCTCTGATTTGATTGCTGACATTCCAAGGCTGTCGGCAATAGGTGCAAAAATCTCAAGACAGTCTTCGGCGAAAGCTCTTTTCCTTTCTGATGACAGTCCATCTATTGTCCGCATGTTGTGCAATTTGTCAGCAAGCTTTATGAGAATCACTCTCAAGTCCTTTGACATTGCAAAGAACATCTTCTTTATTGTCTCGGCCTCTTGTATTGACTTGTCGTTCGTAATTCTGGATATCTTTGTGACAGCTTGGACCATGTTCCCAACTTCGTTTCCGAATGTCGTTGCAATTTCTTCCTCTGTTGTATCTGTATCTTCCAAAGTATCGTGCAAAAGGCCTGCGCAAACTGTGTCAGCATCCATTCCAATCGACATCAGGATTTCAGCAACAGAGATAGGGTGAGTTAAATAAGGCTCTCCTGTCTTTCTCTTTTGATCTCCATGTTTTTTGGCTGCGAAGACAGCTGCTGCTTCGATTTTTTCTTTTTCTTCATTATTGTACTTAAGGATTTTCTTTACGAATGAGTCGACAAGGTTCTTGTTTGGGAATTCTTGTTCTTCTATCTTTTTTTCACTCTCGTCTGCCATATACAACTCGATCCTTATTGTTGAGGTCCTTTGCGATTTCTATATCCCTAAAGCCTTTTGATGAAAGGAGTCTAGCACATATTTCTATCTGTCGATAGTCGGCCTCTATTAGCAAAACTCCGCCATTCTTCAAATAGTTTGGAGCTGAATTGATTATTTCTCTTATTATATTCAGCCCGTCGTCTCCAAATCCCAAGAGAGCGAGGCTTGGCTCTTTTTTCACATCTTCATCTGTCTCTTCGTACCAAGCATCAGTTAGGTAGGGAGGGTTCGTTGCAATTATATCAAATTGCTCATTTCCCCAAGGCTTGAACAAGGAGCCAACTCTTGCATCTGCTTCTTTTCCGGTAATTGCTTTGTAGTTGTATTTTGCTATCTCAAGCGCTTCTTTTGATATATCAGATAAGCAAACTTGGATTCCTGTCTCATATGCAACAGATGCTCCTATGGCTCCCGATCCAGTGCAAAGATCGAGTATCCTTACATCGCTGCTTCTTGCTTTTTGCTTTGCAATCTCTATTGTTTTCTCAACAATTATCTCTGTATCGGGACGTGGGATAAGAACGTCTTTCGTGACTTTGAATATATGTCCATAGAATTCCTTTTCTCCTGTAATATAAGACATTGGTATACTCTCAAGCCTCATCTCCAGCATGCTTTTGGCTTTTTTTGACATATCATCTGTGATAGTGCAAAAGGGATTCATTATCTGTGCTTCTATAGGAAGATTGCATGACTTTTCTATTATAATGCGAACCTCCAGTGATGGATTGTCCAGTCTGGAGGCTTCCCTTATCATAGAGGATTTCAAGTCTCGAAGATTCAAGCTTAAGCTTCCTTCAATGCTTCTTCGCCAGCGGCTAGCTTCAATGCATCGATAAACTCGTCTAAGTCACCATTCAGCACGCCCTCGAGGTTGTAGCTGGTTAGGTTTATCCTATGGTCTGTGACTCTGTTTTGCGGGAAGTTGTAAGTCCTTATTCTCTCTGATCTGTCACCGCTTCCTACCATTGATTTCCTGGCATCCGATCTCTCTTTTGCCTTCTTTGCTTCTTCCATTTCGTAAAGTCTTGCCCTAAGGACTCTTAAAGCTTTGTTCTTGTTTTTCAATTGTGACTTTTCATCTTGCTGTATTACGACAATCCCTGTGGGGATATGTGTTATTCTTACAGCTGAGTCTGTTGTGTTGACGCATTGCCCGCCCGGGCCTCCAGCTCTCATCACATCGATCTTCAAATCTTTTTCATTGATCTCTATGTCTGTGTCTTCCGCTTCAGGAAGAACAGCAACTGTTATTGCTGATGTATGTATTCTTCCGCCGGATTCTGTTTCGGGCACTCTTTGCACTCTGTGCACTCCGGATTCGTATCTCATTGAGCCGTATACATCTTTTCCTGAGATTGATGCAACTATTTCCTTGTAGCCTCCGATTCCTGTTTCGTTGGCATTCATTATCTCAAGCTTCCAGTGCTTTTTCTCTGCATAATGCTGGTACATGCGGAATATGTCAGCAGCAAACAAGGCAGCCTCATCTCCTCCTGTGCCGGCACGGATTTCCATGATTATGTTCTTGCCTTCAAGTGGGTCTGGCGGGATAAGGAGGAATTTGCACTCTTTTGATGCCTTCTCCATCTTCTCGTCAAGGCTTTGCAATTCCTCTTTTGCCATTGCCACCAGCTCTGGGTCTGACTCTGTTTTGATTATTTCCTTGTTGCCTTCTATTTCTTCATTTATAGCTTTCATCTCTTGAAGCTTCTCTACAATGGGCGCAAGATGGCTCCTCTCTTGCATCAAGAGCTTGTATTTCTTCATGTCGGACATGACTTCATTTGTCGAAAGCTTATTGTCCAGTTCTTTCAATTGTTCTTCGTATCCTGGAAGTTTCTCTAGCATCTGTTTCTCCTTCGAAAATTATAGCAATAGCGACATTTTTGTTGAATAGCTATTTTGCGAGTACCTTTTCTTCAAGTCTCTTGCCATATTCCTTGAGTTCAAGAAGAATTTTCTTTTCATCACCGCTAGTGTCGAGCGAATTGAGAAGCTCTTCGATTGTTCGTTTGTATTTGTCTAAGGAAAGAGCCTCGGCCACAGGTGGATTCAAAAGCCGCAATGCACAGAAGTTCTTCCATTTTGCAAGGTCTGTTTGCGAGAGTGATTTAGGGTAGTTTCTGGCAACTCGTCGCCATAGCAATTTATGGTATTTGTCGTTGTCGAAAAGGTGTTCGCCAGAGGAAAGCTCTGCCTCTGGCGAGAGCTTTATGATAGTCTTCAGGAGGTTCTTATCATGGTCAGTGATGAAATCTGAGTAGATTGAAAGATCTGGATCCTCTTCTTTCTTCTCGAATGGTTTTATCTGCCTCTTCAATTTCTCTATGTCATATGAACCAGATAGTAGTACTTCTTTTGCTTTCCTTTCGATCTCTTCTCTCGTAAAACCAAGTCTCTCCTCGCTTTTTTTGTCCAATGTAGATAGTGGAGCTATGAATGGGCATTTTTTTATGTTTATCTTCACAATGCCACTTCTTTCCCAATCGTCAAGAGATGGCTCTTTCTCAATTTCTTTTGTGAGATCAAAGCAATAGATCTCAGCTCCCTTGTCTGGCATGAAAAGAGGAAGAACAGGATGCGTGTTTCCCTTCTCTGAGGCAAATATTGCTGATGTGTACAAGATAGGCGTATGCTTAAACAGATCGATTTGTTGGGAAACTTGTATCTTGCCTCTGTGGTTTAGCGCATATTTCCAAAGACTTGGTTGCTTTTCTTTTATCAGCTTCGCAATTGCAATAGTTGCATGCACATCGACCAAAGCATCGTGTGCTCCCTCTTGGTCTATATTGTTCTCAGCTGTCAAATCTGTCAATCGAAAAGAGACAGTGCCTGTATCTGGGTTCAATGTTGTGAAATTGATTCCTTCTGGACGCAAATCCCTTGTTGCTCTTACAAGGTTTATAATATCCCATCTAGAACAATGGTTCATATACTCTCTCTCATATGGGTCGAAAAGGTTTCTGTAGAGTGTGGAACGTATGCATTCGTCGTCGAACTTTATGGAATTGTATCCTACTGTTATCGTATCAGGGACAAGCATTTCAGCTCTGATCTTTTCAATCATTTCGCATTCAGGAATACCTTTTTGAGCAACAATTTGAGGTGTGATTCCTGTTATCAAGCATGATGATGGATTTGGAAGATAATCAGGAGAAAGCCTTGAATAAATAAGAAGCGGCTCTCCGATTTGTTTTAAGTCCATATCGGTTCTGATTGCAGCGACTTGTGCAATTCTGTCATAGTGTGGATTAAGTCCAAATGTCTCTAAATCATACCAAAGAAATGTTTTCATTATACTAAGGATAATAGCAGGAAATGCATCGGGCTAGAAGAGTTGAAGAGATTGGTTGGTATGGAAAGGGAAAATCAAATTCAATGAATAACAAATTGGAGAAATTCCAAATTTCGTCATTATAAGCTATTTACATCGATAGTCTTTTTAAGTAAACTCAACGCTCAGAAGGTCAAAGCAATGAAAAGAACGCAACTTAATCGTCATATTGAATTGATATGCTTAGGCCTTGTTGTTTGTAATTTCTAGCCAGTTCTATTTTGGGACTGGCTATTTTTTTAGGAGTTGATGATGCCAAACGTTTTCAAATCAAGATCTTTGAATGTAATCGAGGATTTGTCGATCAATGAGAGAAGGTATTTCTTTACAAAGGTAAAGGAATTGAAAGATGCGATTGTCTCTGGTGATGAAAAGAAGATGAACCGATTCAGAATCGACGATCCGGATTTCGGCATTTACGAGATTTTTCTAGAGGATTCGACGAGAACAAAGGAATCGTTCAGGAATGCTGCAAAATTCCATCATGCAAAAGTGTCGGAGCTTTTGACATCATCAAGTTCGATAAACAAAGGCGAGAGCTATGCCGATACGTTCAATATGCTCACAGGATATCAAAATTCGATTTTCATAGTCAGGAGCAAAGTAGAGGGGCTTACAAGATGGCTTTCAGAGGAAACCAGAGAGTATGCTGAAAGAAACTCTCTTTTGTACTACCCAGCATTTATAAATGCGGGAGACGGAAAGCATGAGCATCCTACACAAGAGTTGTTGGATGAGTTTACATTCCTTGAAGACAACAAAATGTCTTTCTCATCGATCCATGTTGCCCTTGTTGGTGACTTGTACCATGGAAGGACTGTGCACTCAAAGGCTGATGGATTGAAGCTTTTTGACAACGTTAAGGTCGATCTTGTTGCCCCAGATGAGCTTGCGATGCCAGATAATTATGTTGAGAAGATGAAAGAGAATGGCTTTGAAGTAAACACATATTCATCGATAGAAGATTATTTGAAGAATGGAGATGTGGCTAAGATGTGGTACTTTACACGTCCTCAGCTTGAAAGGATGGGAGATAAGGTTTTGCAAAAGGAGGCAATTTTGCGAGACTCTATTACATTCAGACGGGAGTTCTTGGATAAAATAGATCCCGAGACGAAGTTCTATCATCCGCTTCCAAGGCATAAAGAGCATCCTACAATACCTACTTGGCTTGACAAGACACCATTCAACGGCTGGGAGAGACAAGCAATCAACGGCCTTTATTGCAGAATAGTTCTTATCTCCATGATTGGCGGGAAAATCGGTGATGATTATGAGCCTGTCCCTGCTGACAACAGAGCCGAGTGCGACAGCGATGAGTACATCGTTGAGGTCAAGAGCACGAATTCGAGCAAGACAAAAAACTACTCTGAAGGTGTACGCCCCCTTGAGAATGGAATCGTAATTGACCACATATGCAAGGGCGATAATCCATCTGAGATCCGAGATCATATGAGGCTTATATCAACAGTTCTCAAAATCGATGAAGGAAGAGGAGGAGAATGGGTATCATCTGGAGAGGATGGTAAGTTCAAAGGAATAATCTTCAGGCCTGGTACTGTCGAGTTTTCAAGAAAAGATCTAAAGAGGCTTGCGGCAGTTGCGCCAAAGTCGACATTGAACATAATAAGGGATGGAAAGGTCGAAAAGAAATACAGAACGCATATGCCACCTCGGATCTACAACTTTGATGACCTTTCGTGCCAGAATGAGGCTTGCATATCGCATCCAATGAATGGAGAGGGCGTACCAGCTAAGTTCTACAGAACCAAAGATGGACATTTTGCTTGCGCATATTGCGGCAAGTTCCATACTTTCAAGCAAATATGGAAAAAGCGTTGATCATAAGCTAAAATGATATCAGGAAGGACGGATATGAAGAGATTGGAAGAGATAACAGATTATTATGGGCCTCAAATTGCAAAAGCAGCATTTGAGCTTGGTGCGATAAAGCTAAATACCAAAAATCCATTCAGATGGGCATCTGGCTATAGAATGCCTATTTATAACGACAATAGGCAATTCTTGGGCAAAGCAAGCTACAGAGCTTTGATCTGTGATGCTTTTACAGAAATGGTTTACGCTTTGAACCTCGAGGATGTAGATAACATAGCAGGAACAGCAACAGCTGGTATCCCTCATGCAACTAGCCTGGCTGACAGGCTTAACAAGCCTCTTTCATATGTCCGCTCTTCATCCAAAGACCATGGGATGGGACACCAAATAGAAGGATTGGGTGCAAATTCCAGCTATGATGGAAAGAAGGTTTTGCTTATAGAGGATCTTATATCTACAGGGTCCTCATCCATAAAAGCTGTGGATGCTATAAGGCAAGCAAATGGTGTTTGCACGAACTGTTTTGCAATATTCACATATGGCTTGGAGAAAGCGAAAGAGGCATTTTCATCCATTGGATGCAACTCTTATACTATCCTTTCATATCCTGTGATGATAAAGACCGCAGAGGAGATTGGATACATCACAAAAGAGCAAGCCGAAAGCCTTAGAGAATGGAGAAAAGCTCCTTTTGAATGGGGAGATGAGCACGGCTTTCCAAAGGAGATATAAAGATGAGCTACATAGATAAACTTCGTGAGAGTGCCAATGAAAGTGGCAACATCGTTTGCATGGGACTAGATCCAATTGTCTCGGCGCTGCCGGGAGAAGAGAAAGACATTCGATCTAGGATTGCCGATTATTTTGCTACTCTTTTCAAGAGGATGAGGATAGAGGGTACGATTCCTGCTGCATTCAAACCCAATATTGGTTATTACTCATCTTTGGACAGGCCGAGAGAGGAGGATTTCTCCGGTTCCTTGGCTCTTGTGGATGTCATGGATTTGCTAGATGCATATTTCCCGACTATCCCAGTGATTCTAGATAGCAAGCGTGGCGATATTGCACGCTCATCTGGCAATTATGCAACAGAGGCATTTGATGCATGGCAGGCAGATGCAACAACAGTATCTCCATACATGGGGACAGATTCAGTGCTTCCTTTTTGCAAAGAAGGAAAGGGCGTTTACGTCCTCAACAGGACATCAAACCCTGGGAGCTCGGATTTTCAAGCCAGATCTGTAATCGACAGGATAGATGAAAGGGAAGTGCATCCTTTGTACACATCTGTTGCGCATAAGATATTCGATTGGTCTAAGGAGCATCCTGGTATCGGTGCTGTAGTGGGAGCAACCAATATCCAAGAGCTTGAAACGATTGCAAGCTACTATGCTGGCAAAAATATCCCTCTCCTTATTCCTGGTGTAGGATCTCAAGGAGGATCAGCTCCAGATGTGATCAATGCCCTCAAGGAAAGTGGCTATGAGCTTGATTTGGCAAGGATTAATTCCTCTTCCGGTCTTACTCATCCATGGAAAAAGGCTCCTGTTCCAGAGACATATCTTGAGGACTCTCTATGTGCGATACATAAACTTATCGACGAATGCGCTATATAAAGAGGATGCGTTATGAGTAAAGCCTTGGAGCTTTTGAAAAAAAACCACTTGAAAAAAAGAATGTTGCTTGCAACAGTGTCGGGAGTTGCCTCCACGAAGGCAGAGCTTGTTGAGCTTTTTGACAAGGAAATACCAGCTGTAGACATCATTACCACAAAGAGTTTCCAAATTGTTGCAACAAGTGGCAATAGAGAGCCTGTTGTTTGCTCTCCATCTGAGGGTGATTTCGGAAATTCGGTTGGATTGAGAAATCCCGGAATGGATGTAGCTTATAGAGAGCTCAAGAGAATCCGTGACAAAGGTATGAGAGCGATTCTGAATATCTCTTTAGCTGCTTCGAATGTCGATGATTTCATTACTTTGGCAAAACGCTTTGATCCCATTGCCGATATCCTTGAGCTTAATTTCTCATGCCCGCATGCTTCTGCCGGTTTTGGCGCAAGCATTGGAACCGATATCGATATTGCAAGAGAATATACAGAGAAAATCGTAAAAGGCTTTCCTGAAAGAAAGGCTCTCCTTGTTGTGAAATTGTCACCAAATGTCGACAATATAGCTGTTATTGCAAAGGCTGTTATTGACGCAGGAGCCGATGGCATTGCTGCGATAAATACAGTCGGCCCTAAGCTTTATATCGAGAATGATTCAGGCATGCCTATTCTGAACAACAGGCTAGGAGGAAAGGGCGGGGCATCTGGAGAATGGATAAAAGAGAGGGCTCGAAAAGCTGTAAGAGAGATTCGGCAAGCAATCGGAGATGATCCTATTATTCTTGGAATGGGTGGCGTTAGTGATGAAAAGGACGCATTTGCTCTTCTTGATGCTGGAGCTGACAGTGTAGGAATCGGATCTGCGCTATCACGAGTTGAGAGCTCGAAATGGCAGGAGTACTTGAATGCAATCAAAGAAAATTGCGATGCAAGAAGATTCCTTTCCAAAGGCAACAAGCTTGAATATACACCTCGAAATGTGCTCTCTGTACGAAGACATGGTGATGATATCATCATTCTAGAGCTTTCAGGCGAGATGGATTGCAAACCAGGCCAATTCGCATTTCTATGGATACCATCAAAAGGCGAAAAGCCATTTAGTGTCGCAAGAAATAAGCCACTCACATTCCTTATAAAGAGGCGAGGAGAGTTCACCTCATCATGCTTTGACCTTAGAGTGGGCGATAAAGTCTATACAAGAGGCCTCTATGGAAAGCCAATGGAGATTACTCCATCAAAGAGGGCTTTGTTGCTTGCTGGCGGCTCTGGTGTCGCTGTTCTTCCTTTGATTGCTGAGCAATTGAATAAATATGGCGTTGAGATGGATATCTTGGTTGGGATGACAGCCAAAGCTTGTGATTCTGATCCACTAGAGGATGTCCTTTCATCATATGGCAACTACAGCTCAATTGCTGATGACGGAAAACCTGGAAGAGTATTGGACTTTATAAATGAGGATTCTGTCTCTGGTGATACAAAAGCTTATATTGTCGGTCCGGGGAAGATGATGGACAAAGCTGCAAGAAAACTGGAATCACTTGGCCTTGACGATTCAAGCATATTCCTTTCAATGGAAAAGAATACAATGTGTGGAATCGGAATGTGTGGAGAGTGCGTGTGTGCAAAGAAACTTGCATGCAAGGACGGGACATTTTATTCGTGGAAGGTTCTGAAGGAAAACAATGTATGCCTATGATTGATCCTCATGTCCATCTCAGGGATTGGAATCAAAAAGACAAAGAAACTCTTCTTCATGGTCTCAAGGTAGCCAAAGAGGCTGGGTTTACACATATTTTTGATATGCCAAACACAATCCCAGCACTTACATCGCGCGAGGCTATAGTCTCTCGGTTTTCGCTTGCAAAAGAGGCTATGGGACAAGTTAGTGGCATTAAGTACCATGTCTATGGTGGAATTACGAGAGATCCCTTTCAATGTAATGAGATTGTCAAAATATACAATGAATTGTTTCCTCATGTGGTTGGATTGAAGCTCTTTGCTGGCAATTCTACAGGCAATATGGGCATTGTTTCCAAATCGGATCAAAGAAGAGTATTTGAAACACTTGTCGAGTCTGGATACAAAGGAGTTCTTGCTGTCCATTGCGAAAGAGAGGATCTGATCAAGCCTGAGTTGTTTGAAAAAGGAAGATGGGAAACACACTCTTTGGCTCGACCAAGAGTATCAGAGGTAGAGTCTGTGCGCGATATGATATCGCTTGTTGAAGAAACAGGGTTCGAAGGCACATTGCATATTGCTCATATATCGACAAAAGATGCGATAGAACTTGTAAAGAAGAAGCGCTCTCTTTTGAAGATAACAATGGGAGCAACTCCACATCATTGCTTATATAACGAAGAAAAAGCAAAAGATCATGATAGATATCTTAAAATGAATCCTCCACTTCGCACCGAGGATGATAGATCATATCTTTTTTCTTCTCTTCTGGACGGAACAATCGATTGGGTCGAGTCAGACCATGCGCCACACACTCTTTTGGACAAAGAGAATGGAGCGTCGGGAATACCAGGCTTTGCTGGAATGCTTTTGCTTGCATCGAAACTTAGACAGGCAGGATGTACAGAAGAAAGGCTAAGTTCTCTCTATGGCAAGAAAGTGATAGAAGTATTTGGGCTTGAGGATGAGGAAATCTTTGTTCCAGATGATTTGGAAGAGCGTTTTATTGAAATAGAGAACGAGTATCCAATCAAATGCTATAGTTGGGACTAGCTGGTAGCCAAATCACGCAAAAAACTATTTTGCTCTCTTACACTAATAAGCCTCTTATGCTATTATCTCTACAGATTCAAATGAAGGAGTAACAATATGGACGACGGTGGAAGTAGCCCTTTACCTAATAAAGTTTCATGTTTAGCCAACATCCTTCATCCAAGTTTCTGTTGAGTTTCTTGCTGGGTGGAGGGGCCCAGGGAGAAAGGAAATGATTACTAGCAGAACAGATTTATCAAAAAAACAGAATTATCTTTGGATAGATGTCCGTGATATGGACAAAGATGATATTGCAATTCTAACAGATGAGTACATGGTTTCATCGGAACTCTTGGCCGATATCATGGATATTGACGAGCAAGCGAGAATTGAAAAGGATGATGATTACAACGTCATTATTTGCAGGATTCCTGCTGATTTCGATGATAGCGATGATGATCCAGTAGAGCGCAGATCGATTCCATTGGGTATCGTAATCTATCCAGATAAGGTTATTACTATTTGCAGAGGCGATAGTGTCGTAATCGATGATTTTGCCCGGCATAGATTCCGACAATGTCCTGTTGACACAAAAGAAGGCTTTGTAATATCGATATTGGGAAAAGCTGCATGGGTATATACAAGACTATTGAAATATATAAACAGGCAAAAGGACTTGGTTGAAGAGCAACTTAACAAATCGATCATGAACTATGAGTTGTTGCAACTTCTATCGATACAGAAGTCATTGGTTTTCTTGACCACAAGTGTCACAAGCAACCAAATGCTTCTTGAGAGGCTTACGAAGACACCATATTTCAAACTAAACAATGAAGATGAGCTAGAGTTCCTTGATGATGTAATAATCGATAACAAACAGGCTATCGAAATGGCAACAGTCTATACAGATATCCTCACAGGGACAATGGATGCATATGCTTCAGTAATCAGCAACAATATGAATGTGATTATGAAAAGGCTCACAATAGTTTCCCTTTGCCTTATGTTCCCAACGTTCATCACTGGCTTTTTTGGGATGAACGTCGATTTGCCATTGATCGGTGGGGACTGGGCATGGGCTATTCTTGCTGTAGCTTGCGCTGTGGTTGCAATCTTAGGATTTCTCTTTATCTCAGCAACAAGCTCGATGTCTATTTTCAAAGCCAATGCAAAACGCATAGGCAAGAAGAAGAAATCGCCTTCCCAGATTAAATACATGAGGCGTAAGAAAGCTAAACTAAAGAGCATAGACGAGTGATGAGATAAATCATTTCTTGATTACTCTAAGCACAAAACCCTTAAGATATTCCGACTCGGGGAACGAAAGCCTTACAGGATGATCCTCGCCAGCGGAGAGCGTTCGAAGAATCTGTATCTCTACTGATGCATCTGCCGCGGCCCATGCAAGAGTGAGTTTGAAGTTATCACGAGTCATTGCGGCCGAGCATGAGAATGTGAAGATTATCCCACCGTTTTTGATCTTGGTCATTGCAACTCTATTGAGGTCTTTGTATGCTTTTTGCGCATTCTCAAGTTGTCCTTTTGTCTTCGCAAGCTTTGGAGGATCAAGGATTATTACATCATAGTAATCTTCTTTGATTGTCCTTAGATATTCGAATGCATCAGCTTCCTCTATAGTGACTTTTTCCCTTGAGCCTTCAGCAATTGTCTTTCTGTTTTCATTCAAGTGCACTTGGTACAATAGATGCCTCAGGGCAGACTCTGAGCTATCGACAGCGTCTACAGAAATAGCGCCAGCTCTTAGCGCATGGAGCGTAAATCCACCTGTGTATGAGCATATGTCAAGTACACGTTTAGAGTGTACATATTCCTCAAGTATCTGTCTGTTGTCTCTTTGGTCGGAATAGAATCCGGATTTCTGTCCTTTTCCTGGCTCTATCTCATAGTAGATTCCATTCTCAACGAACTCAATGTTCTTTCTTTCACCATCGCTTTTGGAGAATATCCTCACATTCTGGTTCAAGCCTTCTACAGATGCAAATTGCGGATCGACTGTTACCTGTATAGCTGATGGCGACAAAAGGCGATCAAGCTCCATTGCAATTGTGTGGATGAATCTGTTTGCGAATCTTGATGAAATTATGGCTCTCAACTCTGATGCATATGCATCAACAGCAAGTCCTGGAATAAAATCGGCCTCTCCATGAATCAGCCTAAATGCTGTAGTGTCGGGAAGAGAGAAGAAGTTTTTTCGCCTCATCACAGCATCTCTTACGAGTTTTGCAATCAGTTGCTCGTCTGGCACAACATTGCTGTTCCATGACAAAAGATGCAATATGATGTGGCTTTTCTCATCGTACCAGCCATAGGCGACAAAAAGTCCATTTGATGATATAACCTCTGCCCAATCTCCATCTGTAAACTGTGGAGAGATTGAATCTATTGCTCCAGAAAAGACCCATGGGTGATGCTTTAGAAGCTGCTTTTCCTTTCCTTCTTTCAAAACGATTTTATACATACAAAAGGATTTTAACAGAATTTGCTCTAAAATTATCTAGTTTCTTCAAAAAATGATTGGCAATAATATAAGAATCATATGATGCATGCCATTCTTGCCACTTGTTTGGATAGAGATTAAGTAAGAGCATCTATGAAGAATACAGCTTTGATTCCAGTGAGATTTATCTCGAGAGTTATGAGAAAAGATGGTAAGAAGCGTGATTTCATCATTCTATCGCCAGAAGATGTTCATAAAACATAAAGCATGATATCAAGAAAATAATTGTTGAAGTTTCTCTTTCATTTCAAAATCGATGCCAAAGTAGTATCATAGTCTATGATGAAAGCTATTGTCTTTGATTTGGATGGAACATTGCTAAATACTCTTGAGGATATAAGAGCATCTATCAACTATGCACGTATTGCTTTTGATGGGGAGCCTATATCTCTTGATGATACAAGACGCTATGTTGGAAATGGCTTAAGGAAGGCCCTTGTATCATCTATATTGGAGCATGGTCCGCGACTTGAGTGTGAGGATGAGGTGGATTTGATGTTCCAGCTAATGGTCCAATACTATAAGAATCATCCGGCTGTATATTCTAAACCATATGATGGGATCCTATCTCTCCTTGATTGTTTGAAAACTTCAGGCTACAAGCTGGCTATCCTTTCCAATAAAGCGGATTCGATTGTGCAAGAGATAACACAAAAATGCTTTAAAAAGGATTTGTTTGACATTGTCCAAGGCCAAAGGTCAGAGCTTGCTTTGAAACCAGATCCAATGGCTTTGCTTGGTATAATCAAGAGGCTCATGTGCAATAATGATGATGTTCTCTATATTGGTGATAGCGAAGTCGACTATAAAACAGCAATAAATGCAAATGTGAAGCATTTGATTGTAAGCTATGGCTTCAGAAGCAAAGAAGAGCTAGAGAGATCTGGCATTTTCGATTCCATAGCACATGTTCCAACTATGATGGATATTGAGAGAGGATTGTCTTCTTGATATATTTCGATATTTTTTCCAAAAGCGCTATAATGTGTTAGAGTATCTAAAGGAGAGTTTTCGATGGAAATTTCATTAAAAATGAAGAATGAGGTCCTTGCAAAAGCAAGAGAATATATTGGATTTGAAACAAACTCCATCTTCAGAGATGAGGTTGAGAAAGCTATTGAGATGGAAGACTGGGATAGTCTTTATGATAGGTTCTATACATCTCTTGCCTTTGGAACAGCTGGAATGAGAGGAGTAATCGGTGGCGGAACAAATAGAATCAATACATTCATGGTTCGAAAAGTCTCTCAAGGACTTGCTGATTATCTTAAAGAGAGCTCAGATAAGCCGAGCTGTACAATAGCCTATGATTCGAGGCTCTTTTCTAAGGAGTTTGCGCTTTCGGCAGCATGTGTTCTTGCTGCAAATGGAGTGAAGGTCAATTTATATGACGAATTGCATCCAGTCCCAATGCTTTCATATGCGCTACGTTACTTGAGATCCACAGCAGGAATTGTTGTCACAGCATCGCACAACCCAGCAAAGTACAATGGCTACAAGGTCTATTGGTCAGATGGTGGGCAAGTTACTCCTCCACATGATATAGAGATTGCATCAAGAGCCAACAGTGTAAAGGGCGACAAGATCAAGGATATGAGCGAAAAAGAGGCTAGGGAAAAAGGCCTTTTGTGTTCTGTTTTGAAGGATGTTGATGAAGCATACTACCATATGGTTCTTTCGTCATTAAGGCGACCTGGAATAGTCCAAAACAGCCCAGTCGTTGTTGCTTATACTCCTCTCCATGGATCTGGAAACATTCCTGTAAGGCATATGCTTAAGGAGCTTGGAATAAGATGCGAAGTAGTAAAAGAGCAAGAATTGCCAGATGGAAACTTTCCTACAGTAAAGCTTCCTAATCCGGAATCGCATGAAGCTATGGAGAAAGCAATAGAGCTTGCAAAGGTAATAAAAGCGGATATAGTCCTTGGGACAGACCCTGATGCCGATAGGCTAGGCCTTGCAATACCCGCCAACAGAGATAAGACAGAATATATACTTCTTACAGGCAATCAAATTGCGACTTTGCTAGTTGACTATCTTCTAAAAACAGCCTCTGAGCAAAACAAGCATCCTGGCAAGATTCCTCTTGTTGTCAAATCACTTGTAACTACAGATATTGTCAAGAAGATAACAGAGAAAAACGGAGGAGATTGCAAAGATGTGTTAACTGGCTTCAAGTACATTGCAAAAGAGATCGAAAGGATTGCAGATAGTGAAAACAAAAAGGATTACTTCCTTTTCGGTTGCGAGGAGTCTTATGGTTTCTTGACTGTCCCCGATGTAAGGGACAAGGATGCTGTCTCATCGGCAATGGCTGCAGTTGAAATGATGTGCTACTACGAGAAGAAGGGTATTACGTTGCAACAGAGGCTTGATGCTATATACGCAACTTATGGCTACTCTACAGAGTGTGTATTCTCCAGAGACTATGAAGGTGCTGAAGGCAAAGAGAAGATGAAGTCTATCATGTCTTTCTTCAGGACTTTAAACTCCGGCGATAGCCTTGTTTCAAGGACGATAGAGAGTGTTACGGATTTGTTAGGAGAAGATACAGGTTTTCCTAAAGCCGATGTCATAATCGTGAAGTTCAAAAGTGGAGAAAAGATGGTTGTTCGTCCATCTGGAACCGAGCCTAAGATCAAATACTATATCTTCTTGTCAGAAGGCAAAGATGGCAGAAAGGTCTTGGAGCGCTCGATTCCTGCTATCATGAAGGAGTTCAAAGAAGCCTTCTGATGAATATCTATTGCATTAGACATAAAGATGATTTTCTTGCTGTTGCGGACTTTGACAAGGCATTGAATTCAGGCGAGTTTGATCTGTCTCCTTCCAATTATATCCTTTCTGGGATGATAACAGAGGATGAGGAGGAGACTATCAACAGAGAGATTGTGAACGGGTTGTATAGAAGACTTGATCGTTGGATTCAGGAAAAGAGATATCTTCCAAGACTCGTCTTGTCCTCTCTGGTATTTCTTCTTTGCTATCTATTTTGCTCGCTTGTTGTTAGAGATCCTATTGCGCTTATCGATGAGCTTATCATATCATCTGCAGCTTCAGTTTTCGCATGGATTATCATATCTAGGAAGGATTTGAAGGCTAAGTGCGTCCTAGATGCGAAAGAAAAATGGCAAAAGAATATCGATGATGCGGATTTTGTCTATAAAAGCTATATAGGAGAGTTGGAGTTTTATTTTGACGAGATTTCTAGTATAGGTTTCAAGGATCTTATAAAAAGGATTGCAAATCGTGATCTGCCGCCTTTTGATAGTGAATGTAATCTGGCTTTCAAGCAATCGTTGGAAAGCTATCTTAATAGTTCGAAAAAACTTGAAAACAACTATATCAAAGAGATTCGCCGAGGAAAGACAAAGGAGCGCAGACTTGAAAAACACTTGCTATCTGATTATTTTTCGGGCAATCTCGATATCTATCTTCTTGCTTTTTGCTTAGGTGTAATGCATTTTTAATCGATTTTGCCTTTTATATAGTATGGAAAAGGCACTTGTTCTTATTGTTTTCGTATCCTTCTATATAGCTCTTTTTTCCCCAGCCTTGTTCTCTTTGTCTATTCTGGCTCTACTGTTGTTTCTTCTTTTCTCTGTTGTAGTTTTCAAGTTTATAAGATTTGACACGCTTTTATTTGTTGCGCTTATCCTGTATTTGCTTTTTTGCAAAGGCTATAGCAAGAGGAATATTGATATCCCAATAGATAGAAAGGATGTCGAAGGGATATATTGCAAAGTGCTTTCCGAGCCAAGTGCGAGAGAAAAAAGAAAAAAGGGATATAGTTTGATGTTGTTGGCAATCAGGGATAGCAAAGGCTCTGTCTTTAATGCAAATGGCATTCTTTATGCAATAACGGAAGACTCTGATGTACATACTTTTGATGAGCTTTATCTTTCTGGTCAGTTTACAGATTATGGGTTTTTTGCAAATTCCACTCAGGTTGTCTCTCCTTGCATATCCTCGAGATTGAGAAACAAGATATTTTCGTATATAAGAAGGAAGTCTGGGACAGATGATGTTGCGCAGCTGATGCAAATGATGCTTTTGGGCTCTGGAGAATTTGCCGAAAATAGGATCCTATCTTTGTCATCCCAGTCTGGATTACGGCATGTTATTGCGCTTTCAGGAATGCATCTTTATGTCATTTCTTTTATCTTCAAACCATTTTTGCTTCTAAAGCGGAAAGGCATGGTTTTGATATCCTTATTTCTCTTTGCTTTTACATGGCTATCAGGATGGAGGCCTTCGCTTTTTCGTGCCTTCATTTTCTCTCTTATTATGCGTCTAGGCAAAGATAGTGACATTGCCTTTGTCCTTAGCGCAATTGTACTATTGTCAATATTTCCATATTATGGCTTTGAGCTTGCTTCGATTTACAGCTTTACAGCATTGGCTGGCATTTTCCTTTTGTCTAAAGAGATCGGCAAGTGCTTTTCATACATTCTCGGAGCAAACAAGCTAAGCGATGGCATTTCTCTTTCGGTTGCTGCTCAACTATTTACGATTCCTATATCATATTGTGTATTTGGTGAATACCAAATGAGCTCTATACTCTCATCTTATCCAGCTGGTGCTCTAATTTCCATGTTTATGGCTTTCTCGATTCTCTATATTCCTTTTCCTTTTATAAGGCCAATATTGAATTGCATTTATTTTCTTGTAATGAAGCTTTTTGAGTTAAGCTCGAGATTTGAGCCATCAAAGGATCTTCTTTTGTACTCGACTATGGTAGCCATTGTCTTTTTTGTGCTGGGACTCAAATTCCTAATTAAGTCCAAGCAAAAGAGGAGATTATAGTGTAAGCTTTTCCTTTATTTTCTTAATAATGTGTAGGAAAATGATATGGAAATATAACAATAGGAGGAAAAGTATGTCTGGTATTGGTTTGATCATAGCCTTGCTTATCGCAATTATAGTTATCATCATTGCAATTTCAAAGCTTAAGATCCATCCTTTCTTGGCTTTGATGGGAGTTTCTTTGATTCTTGCAATTGTGGTTGGTATTCCACTCAAGAAGATTCCGTCTATGATTGGTTCTGGATTCTCTGGAACATTCTCATCTATAGGTATAGTTATCATACTTGGTGCTTTGATTGGAACGATTTTGGAAAAAACAGGTGGCGCATTGAAGCTTGCAGAGATGGTTGTAAAGGTCATTGGCCCAAAGCATCCTGATATAGCCGTCGAGATCATGGGTTGGATTGTTTCTATTCCTGTCTTCTGTGATTCTGGTTTTGTTATCCTTGATCCAATAAGAAGAGCACTAGTGAAGAAGACTAACTACAGTTCAGTGGCAATGACTGTATGCTTGTCTGCAGGATTATATACAGCGCATGTATTCATTCCGCCAACTCCAGGTCCAATTGCGGCCGCAGGTACAATCGGAGTCGGCGATCATCTCTTGATGGTCATGGCGATTGGAGCTTTGGTTTCCATCCCTTGTTTGATTGCTGCATATTTTTATGCCAAGTTCATATCAAAGAAGATCTCTGTCGATAAGACATCTGATGATTCAACACTTTCTTATGAGGAGCTCTTGAAATCATTTGGAAAGCTTCCAAACGGTCTTCTGTCCCTTTCTCCGATAATCATGCCTATCATATGTATGGCTCTCGGCTCAATATCTTCAATGGCTGGTTGGAGTGGTGCTATATCAGTATTCTTGTACTTCATTGGACAGCCTGTTATTGCTCTTGCTATTGGCCTTATCTTTGCTGTGATCCTTGCTGCAAATACCAAGAAGCTCGATATCTTCTACGATTTGACGAATGAAACACTCAAAGTGGTAGGTCCTATCTTGTTTGTCACTGCAGCAGGTGGAGTTCTTGGAAAAGTAATATCTGAGGCAGGTTTTGTATCTTATATGCAAGAGCATGCATCTGTTCTTGCAAAGATAGGGATTTTCTTCCCATTCTTTATTTCTGCAATCTTGAAGACAGCACAGGGCTCATCTACAGTTGCTCTTACAACAACAGCAGGAATCATGGGATCTATTTCAGATCAATCTTCTATGATGAATTTGCTTGGCCTCAATACACCTATTGCTGGCGTCTTGACTGTAATGGCAATCGCGGCAGGCGCTATGACTGTATCTCATGCAAATGATTCATATTTCTGGGTTGTTACGAATTTCGGACAGCTTAAGATGGAGGATGGCTACAAAGCCCAGTCTGCTATGACAGGAATTATGGGAGTCGTTGGAATCATATTCGTCTGGATCCTATCGCTTTTCTTGATCTAGATCTTTGGCTATACTGAAAGCGGAGGCGGAGTTGATCTCCGCTTCTTTTCGTATTTGGAGGTTAAATGAAAAAGGTTATTCTTATTCCAGATTCTTTCAAAGGTACAATGTCTTCAATGGAGATATGCAAGATAATGAAGGATGCGATCTTGAAGCATTATCCTGAATGCAATGTGATCTCTATCCCCGTTGCAGATGGAGGCGAAGGGTCTGTTGATGCTTTCTTGCAAGCTGTTGGAGGCGAGAAGATCTACAAGGATGTGACAGGTCCGTATTTTGGGGAAAAAGTCAAAGGATACTATGGAATTATCGATGGCAATATTGCTGTTCTGGAAATGGCTGCTGCAGCGGCATTGCCAATGGTAGGCGATAGAAAAAATCCTTCAAAGACAACTACATATGGAGTAGGCGAGCTGTTGCTTGATGCTGCATCTCGAGGAGTAAAGAGGATAATACTAGGGCTTGGTGGTTCTGCTACCAATGATGCTGCGTGTGGTCTTGCATCTGCTGTCGGTGTTTCTTTCTATGATGATAATGGTCAAAGGTTCATTCCTGTTGGTGGTACATTGGATAAGGTTGCGAGAATCGACTTGTCAGAAATAGACGAAAGACTGAAGAACATCGAGATCACTACTATGTGTGATATCGACAATCCTTTTTATGGTCCAGAAGGTGCTGCAGCAATCTATGGCCCGCAAAAGGGTGCTGATCCAGAGATGGTCAAGGACCTCGATGCAAAGATGCGCTCGATTGCTACTGTCATGAAAAGGGATTGCAATGTAGATGTCCAATCAATCGCTGGCTCAGGAGCCGCCGGCGGAATGGGTGGAGGGATGGTTGCATTCTTCAGCTCTAGGCTACAGATGGGTATTGAGACAGTATTGGAGACAGTTGGCTTTTCATCTCTTATCGATGGCGCTGATTTTGTATATACAGGCGAGGGCAAGATCGATGGCCAGTCGCTTAGAGGCAAAGTGGTGATTGGAGTTGCTCGTGAAGCTAAAAAGAAGAATGTCAAAGTCATAGCATTTGTTGGTGATATTGGCGATGGTATTGAAGGGGCTTACAACAATGGAGTAACAGCAATATTCTCAATCAACAGAGTGGCTCTTCCATATAAGGAGCAACGACCAAGGGCAAAGAGCGACCTTTCTTTGACTGTCGATAACCTTCTTAGGTACCAAAAGAGCATCGAGAAATAGCTTGTTTTATAAAAAAAGGAGCGCAATAGCTTTACCCATTGCGCTCTTTGTGTGTCTTGGAATCTACTTCTTTGTTCTGTAGGCTGTTGGAACAGGATCTAGCCCATCCCATATTATTTGTCTGAAGTGCGTAGGATCTGTATTTCCTTCTGTGTTTATCATGAAGATTTGGCTGTTTCTGTCGAGCTTCAATTCTTTTCTTAGCTCTTGGTCCCCATTTTCTGTCATTATTGAGTAAAGCGCTCCAAGTGTTGCTGCTCCAGATTCTCCAGAAATCATGAATGGATCACCTTTCAATGGGCAAGATAGTATGCGCATTCCTCTTGCAGCAATGTAATCAGGGATCTTTACGAAGACATTTGCATTGTGTGATAAGATATCGAATGCAATCGGAGAAGGATCTCCGCAAGCAAGACCTGCCATTATCGTATCCAGTTTTCCTTTCACTGAGTGCGGCTTTCCATCATGCTTCTTTATCGATTCGTATATGCATGCAGCTTTGTCGGGCTCGACTATTACGAAAATAGGTGGATTGTCTGGGAAGAGAGCTGTATAGAAGCCTACAACGGATGCGGCAAGTGCGCCAACGCCAGCTTGTACAAAGACATGCGTAGGTTTTTGAATTCCCATGCCAGCGAATTGCTCTTGGCTCTCAAGGAGCATTGAAGTATATCCTTGCATTATCCATGTAGGTATCTCTGTATATCCATCCCATGATGTATCAGAGATTACTTGCCATCCATATTTCTTTGCATCTTCTGCTGCTTGTCTTACAGCATCATCATAGTTTCCATCTACAACAGTTACATCTGCACCGTATTTCTTGATTGCATCAATTCTTGCTTGCGATGTCTCTTTGTGCACATATATTTTGCATTTGTGACCAAGCTTTTGAGCTGCCCATGCGAGTCCTCTTCCATGGTTGCCATCTGTGGCAGAGCAAAATACGATATCACCTGTCTTGTCATGGCACTCTTTGCTTGTCAGGTAGTTGTATGTCATTTCATCATCGCTTAGTCCGAGTTTTTTCTGAATGAATCGGTATATTGCAAATGATCCACCCATGACTTTAAATGAATTAAGCTCCAATCTTTGGGCCTCGTCCTTTATGTATATTCCTCCGAGCGATAGCATTTGAGCAAGGTTCGGCATTGCCTCAAGCGGTGTCATTTTGTAGTTTGGAATCTGTCTATGGAAATTTCTTGCGACTCTAGCAATTGAGACAGGAAAAAGTTCTTTTGCTTTTTTCTGATCCTTTACCAAATCCTTTTGGATTATGAATTCAAAATCTAGCTTGTTCATGATATTTATATCATAGTATTTTTAGAGATATTTGCAATACCATGAATAGTTTATTTTATTTTTGAGCTATACGTTAATTTTTAATAAAAATATTGATGTATTATGATTATTTGTCAGTTGCATTGAAAAACATATTTTGGCTTTGTTTCAAATAGCAACAAAAAAATCGCTAATCTTTATTCAAGAAAAGCGATTTGTTCTTTTATTTGCCCTATTTGGTCAAAAGCCCCTCATCTGATGTGTACTCGCTTTTTGATATCGCTTTGAATCGCTCAACAAGCTCTGGCACTGTTAGGTTTTTCTTCTCATCTCCTTTTATGTCGAGGATTATATGACCTGCATCCATCATTATTAGCCTGTTTCCATAATCTATTGCGAATTGCATATTGTGAGTGATCATCATTGCTGTTAGATTGTCTTTTTCGATGTATTGCTTTGTCAAATCCATCACTATTTGTGCATTTCCCGGATCTAGGGCAGCTGTATGCTCATCAAGAAGCATCAGATGTGGCCTTGATAGCGTTGTCATAAGTAGTGTCAGCGCTTGCCTTTGCCCTCCTGAGAGAAGTCCGACATTGTCTTTCAATCTCTTGTCTAGATGTATTGGTGCAAGCAGGCTAGAGTACAGGGCTCTTGATTTTGAGTTGAGAGAATATGTAACGCCTCTCATTCCCTTTCTTGATGCAAGCATCATATTGTCCTCAATACTCATATTCGCACTGGTTCCTTTTGTGGGATCCTGGAAGACTCTTCCTATTTCAAATGCTCTCTTGTACTCAGGTTGCTTTGTGATGTCCTTTCCATCGAGTATGATTGAGCCAGATGTGACTGGGAATGTTCCTGCAATCATATTAAAGAGCGTTGATTTGCCAGAGCCATTTGATCCGATGACGCAAATTACATCACCTTTGTTTACAGTGAGGTTTATATCTTCCAAAGCAACTTTTTCGTTTACTGTTCCTGGAGCAAATACCTTTGTTATGTGCCTTAGCTCTAAAAGAGCGTTACCTTTTGATATCTTGTCGCATGGCCTTAAGCTATTTGCTTTTTTTGCATATGCATTTGCCTCAGCTCTTATCATGCTTGCCTTTTCTTTCTTTTTGGGATCCGATGCAAGTCTGTCAGCTTCGACTCGTAGCTCATCAGCTTTAGCCTCAAGGATCTGGGCTCTTTCCTCTTTTCTGTCAAACATATCAAGCCTCCTTTGAAGTTTTAGCAAGAGCTTTCTTCTTTGCAGCGCTATCGGAATACATGGCTCTCGTTTTAGCAATCGATAGCGAGATGATGACAAGCACTCCAGTCAATAGCTTGAAGTCGTTTGGAGTGATTCCTATAAGGTACCCATATTTTCTTCCTAGGAACATCAATGCCTTGTAAACAATAGCTCCCAATATGGCTCTCAATGTAATCAGAGTTATCTTATTTGTGTTGAATATGAACTCTCCAAGCATTATTGCGGCAAGTCCTTGGACAATCATTCCTTGTCCTAGGTTTGCATCTGCAAAACCTTGATATTGTGCTAAAAGCGCACCTGATAGTCCTATCAAGCCATTGGAAAGGCCAAGGCCAATCATCTTCAATGTTGCTGGGTTCATTCCTTGTGATATAACCATTTGCTCATTCCCGCCCAAGGCTCCAATAGAAACACCCAAATCGCTTCTGAAGAAGAGATCGACGATGCATTTTACTATTACGATACACACTATTGTCCCTAAAAGAGATGCATATTCTGCAGGCAAAAAGGAAAAGGCCTTTGGAAAGAGCTTGTAGAGAGTTATCGACTTTACTAGTGGCACATTAGCCTTGTTTCCTAGGATTCTAAGGTTCACAGAATAAAGCATTGTCATTGTCAATATACCTGCAAGCAGGGCAGGGATGTGGAGCTTGTTGTGTATGCTTGCTGTTATAAGGCCGCATATTGCGCCAACTACGAATGCAAGCACTATTCCAAATCCAATGCCGAGGCCACCTGTTATGCACATTGTGCAAACTGCCGCTCCTGTTGCAATTGAGCCATCGCATGTCATATCGGCCATATCCATAATACGGTAGCTTATCAATATGCCAAGTACCATAATTGAGAAGATAAGCCCTTCAACAAATATTCCTTCTATCATTTTTCCCTCTTGTTTGAGTGAGAAAAACCACCCGAAGGTGGTTTTGTCCCAGTCGATGAATTCTATTTTCTATTGATTTGTCCATCTTCTATGATAACAGCAGCCATATCGATGTACTCCTGTGGGATATCGATTCCAAGGCTCTTAGCTGTATCGAGATTGAACCAGAGCTCGTAGTTATCAGCTCCCTTCAAAACAACGGATCCCAGTGTTCCAGCATTAGCTCCATTGATGATCTTTTCCGCCATTTTCCCGGCTTCTAGTCCAATGTTGTAGTAGTTAGGCCCCCATCCAACTAGGGCAGGTACGCCTTGCTCCATCATTGAAGGATCTCCTGCAAGAAGTCCTTTTCCGTTTGCATTGCAAACTTCTGCAACGCTGGCAAGTGCCGATATAACAACATTGTCTGTAGCTATATAGATAGCATCGACTCTGTCGATTATTGCTTGTGTTGCTTGTCTTACTTCAGATGTGTTTGTAACAGCTGCAGATACTAGGTTCAAGCCAAGGCCATCGCAAGCTTTTTGCATATCAGCCTGTTGCACAGTCGCATTGGCCTCTGATGAATTGTAGACATTTCCGATAGTCTTTGCTCCAGTTAGCTTTGCAAGAAGCTCTATTTGATCCTTTATAGGCGAATTGTCAGAGACTCCGCATACATTTGAGTCCTCTGATCCTTGCCAGGAATCAACAAGTCCCGCCGCAACAGGGTCGGTCACTGCTGCAAATATTACCGGTTTTGTTGGAAATGCATTTACAAGCGCTTGAGCTGTTGGAGTTGCAATGCCATATACAATGTCGCAATTGCCATCTTTGAATTTTTGTGCAATTGTTGCTGCAGTGGATGCATCGCCCTGTGCATTTTGCTCGTCATATATGACTTCCAATCCGGTTGTAGCCAAATAGTCTTTGAAGCCTTTCTCGCATGAATCCAAAGCCGCATGTGTAATAAACTTCGAAATTCCTATTTTTGTCGCATTTGAGTTTGCTTCGTTGCTACCTGATGCAAAAACAAATGAAATTGCCAAAAACATCAATACAGTAGATAAGATTTTTTTCATCTTCATTCCTCCTGTCTTTTCTCTGTTATTAGGATAAATCAAAGCAAGTTTATTCTTCAATATGCAAATAATGAATATTTATGCTGTTTTTATTCATTGTTGCCGGTTTCGCTCGCTTGTTTGATATCAACTCCGTTTTCGATTACGTATTTTGCTTCATCAATCAGCTCTTGGTCGATTTCTATTGATAGAGCCTTTGCTACATCAAGGTTTATATAGATCTCTTGTTGATCTACATATTCCATTCCGAGTTCGCTTGGTTTTTTGCCATTAATGACATCATATAGCATTCTTCCTGTTTGCAACCCAGCCTTGTAGTAGTCAAATCCACCAGAAAGTAGTACATCGGTTCCAAATGCGGATGTAGTATCAGCTGTGAATAGGGGAGTCTTATTTCGCATACAAACTTCTGCAACGCTTGCTATTGCTGATATCACAGTATTGTCAATAGCAACATAGACAGCATCCACTCTATCGATTATGGCTTCTGTTGCTGCCCTGACTTCTGAAGAGTTGTTTACGCTTTGTGTAATCAATTCAATTCCATTTTTCTCGCATTCGGCCCTCATAGTCTCCATTTGCGACATTCCATTGGCTTCAACAGATGTATAAATCATGCCTATTTTCTTTGCATTTCCATTCATTACTCTTTCGATTAGTTCCAAATGCTTAGCTATAGGCGCCTGGTCAGTTGTTCCACATACATAGTCAAGGCCTTCAAGTCCGGCAGCTGCAGGATCTGTGACAGTTGCGTATATTACTGGAGTGCCATCTGTGATTGTGTTTGCAAGGGCTTGCGCTGTTGGTGTTGCTATTCCAACTACATAATCATAGCCTTGAGACTTGAAAAGCTGTGCAATGGATGCTGCTGTCGATATTTCTCCATTTGCAATTTGCAAATCAAGTTTGTAGTCCACTCCTTTTTCATTCAAGTAATCCTCGATTCCTTTTTCGATATTGTCCAGTGCAGGATGAGATACAAGTTGCGATATACCAATTGTCACAACATCGCTATTGTTTTCTTTCGCTGCTTCAGCGAAAAGAGGCGAGAACACAAGTAATATAGATGCAATAAAAACAAGAAATGATTTCATCATAGACTCCTTCAGTTACTATATGTAGTAACATGATATTACTATAAACAGTAACAATAGCTATGTCAATAACATCAGATGGTTTTTTTGTTTTCGCTTTAAAGAGAGGTGGAATCAGAAGTCGATATCTTCTTTCTCGTCGTCTAAATCCTCATAGACATCTGGCTCTAGATCATCATCTATGAAATCGAGTACTTTTATCTCTAAATCAATGCTGTCAATGTCGAATTGAGACTTTATTTCGTCATAATCATCGTCATAGTTCATGAGCCGATTATATCATGACAAGTGCCAAAGTTATGTACTAAATCGGACAAATGCTCTCAAAAAATATAAATCCTCTTTGCCAAAGCAGTAGATTCTAATTTATATGGTTGGAAATTTATCTACGAAATAAACCTCATTGACCCAAGGGTTAGGGAATTAGCCCCAAGCTTCAGGCGCTACACACCTGCTTGCGTCTTACGCCAGATAATTGGAAAAAGTTCTAAATCAAGCAATTTTCATTGACAGTTTTATAGGGGGGGGGGTAGAATACGAATGAAATTTGTTTAGGACTTTATTATGAGTGATTCAAACAAAAAAGATGACAAGAGTGGAATTTCCATTGATTCGATAAGAAATACATTTTACTCACAATATGAATCAGAGTTGAAGAAAATATGGGAACATTCTGTATTTGTCTGGGGCTTTGAGGTTTTGTTGTTCACTGGTTATGGCTATCTTGTAGCCAATTTCTTCTTAAAGCATGATAAAGATGTCTGTATCCGACTTTTCTATTGTAATATCGTTGCTATTGTCTTGGCGCTTATAGGGCTTTGCATCTCCTCAGTCTGGATAGCCTTAGCCAAGGCGTCAAAGACACGGCAAGAGATGATTGAAACCCAAATAGTCGAACTTGAAGGAAACCCAGAGTATTTCAAGTATCCAAGAGTATTTGCAATGGGTGGTTTCCATAATAGAATGAAGAAACTTGACCAAGCGCTATATACAACAGAAATTGGAAAATACTCACCAGGTAAACTAAACATCTTCATTGCACAATTTTCATGGTTAATTTGGTGTGTTTTGGAAATAGTTCATCTTTCCTTTTTAAAGATCTTTAGTCCATTTCATGTTTGCATAATTTCATTTGCAATTCCTGTATTGCTCTACGTGTTATTCATCTATTTGCTAAACACAAAGTGTAAAACATATTTGGAAAAAGAAGACTATGGTACAGATTATATCTTTGATATGTACAACAAAGTTGAAATGCTTATAGAGCGATTAGGTAGCATAAACAGCTTCGACCTTGATGGTTTAAAGAACTTCATTGTCAATGAATTATCAACCTTGAATTTCATTTGGGATGATGAATTTACAGATGATTTTGACAGAGAGGAATATCGAAGTCTAATAAGTGATTTCAAAATGAAATATATTGAAGGCTACTTTCTCTATCCCAATCAAGAAGTAAATAGATCAAAAATCATGAAATACAAAAATCAAGTCAATGAAAGGCTTGTTTTGTACAAACAATATTTAAAGGAGCATTTATATGTGTGATGAAGGAAAGAATAAGGAAGAAGAGGAGGAAAAGTCAAAAAAAGTTAATAATAATGAGTTCTCGCCTTCTTTACATTATTTGGAAATAATTGAATCTTACAAACTTCTAAATGATGATTCTGATTTCTCATCAAAGATAGGACTACTAAAAACTTTGATTGAGTGCGATACAAGAAGAAAGAAGCTGGATATAGAACTAAAAAAAGTAAGTCATGATTTTGTGATTAAGCTGTTTCTTTCGATTTCAATTGTGGTAATAATATTGATTCCAATTGTAGCAAAGATAATAATGCGTTTCTTCCTTTTTAAATTTTAATGAAAACTGAAGAGAATCATGCAATATCTATCTGGAAATTATGCGATTAAGAACTTTACTCTCAATGCCCTGTCAATGATTTCTTTTGTATGGGATAAAGAATTTTCGGACGGTTATGGCATGTGAAAATATACGGTTTTTGTAAAAGCATTTAAGGGCGATTATTTAAGAGCAAGTCTTAGAGAGGCAAATAAATATTTTGATGTTAGCGTTGAGTAATATGAAAGCAAAATAGAAGGGCTTCTCAACGACTATAAAATAATTCTGGGGGAAAATAGAATGCTTTGTTTGTTTAAAAAAGTAAAAAAGTTGTTAAGTGGAGATTTTTTGGACAAGGTCTCTAAAGACGATAAGGAGCTTGCTGTTAGGTTATATTCGCTTTATTTGAAGGAATTGGAAATAAAGAAAAAGTATCGTGCAAAATGGCTTGCAGTTCTCATTGTATCCATCTTTGCTTTTATTGCTTTATGTGTTCTTAGACTAGATTCAATTGTGAGAATTATAAAAATTTGTGTGGTGAAGTTATGAAGAAAATATTTCATTTTTTTGTTTTTCTATGTTTTATAGTGTTACTGTTTACTGCATGTAAAAATGAGACTCCACAGCCTCAAGATACGGGATACTCAACTCCAACTATTATTGGAAGAATAGTGGCGCCTAATGGTTCTGTTTCATCGAGTCTGTATGCTAAGGTTGGAGAGACAGGTAAGGTTGTACAAGCTTCAAGCGATGGATCTTTCGTCATAAGTGGCCTTGAAGAAAATAAAAGATACACTTTGTACTTCACAAGCTACAACCCTACAAATCTTGTTATTGCTAGATCTGCATCTTCAACAAGCTATGGCTTGCAAATGAGTAATGTTGTAGCATTCAAAGATTTCGGCAGTGATATAGGTACTGTGAATCTTCTTCCAACCGTAGCTATTTCTGGCAAAGTCGTCATGTCAAAAGGCCAAGCTTTGCCTGATGTCTCAGTCAAGATTCCAGGAACGGCCTTCTCTGCATCAACGGATTCCAGCGGAAATTACATAATAAAAGATATCCCTCAAGGCTCATATGAGATTCTATACGAAAAAGAAGGATACAGAACAGAGAGCAAATCACTCTCTGCTTATATTGTTTCCAATGATTCAAGCTTGCTGATTCCTGATGTGAAGATGTATGAGACAGCAGGCTCACTGTCTGGTACAGCCTTTCTTTTCAATGACAATGATGGTGAAGCACTGAATTTGAGACTAACAAATATAGATGATGGAAGTTATTATGACAGTATTACAACACGAGATAGCGGTTCATTTCTTTTCTCAGGTGTGAAACCTGGAAAATATCGACTCACATTGTCCAAAGAAAATTATCCACTCTATTCATATAAGGATACGATATCTATAGAGAGTTCTATTATAACATCGTTATCTGAAACAATTTATATGACGCAAAATACAATATCTGGAACAGTCCGTCTTGAAGGAAAAGATAGCAATGAAAACATATCAATAAAATTCATTGATTCAAATGGGAACTGCAAAGAATGTGTAACAGATAATACTGGTAAATATTTCATTAATCTTAGGCCTGGCACTTATAGCTTGAAATATAGTTGTCAAGACTATTCTTCTTATGAACAAAATATAACGCTATCATTGAATGAAGAAAGAAAACTCCCAATGATCACGCTTTATTCAATATATGGGTCTGCTACAGGAAACACTGGCATTAGTGATGTAAGCATAAATTGTATAAAAAAAGACTCAGGCAATGTATATGCTGTTACAACATCTAGTACTGATGGAATATACACATTCCCAAAACTTGAGATGGGAACATATAAATTCTTATTCACAAAGCCGGGCTATGAAAACGAAGAAATTGATAATATTGTGATAATTGCTGGAAAAAATAATTCTATTCCTAAAATAACTATGACTCCATCTGCTGGTACTGTTTTTGGAAATACAGGTATGTCCTTAGTAGATGTATCAATGAAAAATAGTAACAATGGGCAGACGACAGTTGTCACATCTGGGACAGATGGAAATTATTTGTTTACTAATGTTAAAGCTGGTACGTATACACTTACATTTGCAAAAAAAGGCTATGAAAATTATGTATTGGAAGATATTGTGATTTCCGCAGGGCAATCAATGGAATTACCTAGAATATCGCTCGTACCATTATTGGGATCAGTAAAAGGAAAGACAAATGTAGGAGAAGTAGGAATAGTTCTTCTTTCTGGTGAAACAATAAAGTACAGCGCAGCTTCAGATGTAAACGGTGAATTCATAATAAACTCAGTCGAGAATGGGTCATACACTATCCGGTTTTCCAAGAATGGGTACAATACTCTATCGAAGGAGATAAGTGTTCTTTCTGGCGAGACAACAATTGTTACAGATATAGTTCTGAAAGCTTTGTATGGATCGGTTTTCGGTAATGTTTCATTGGCCAATGTTACAATTTCCTTGCTTGATACATCTGGTAATCCGTTAGGAAAAACCACAAGATCTCTTTCTGATGGAAGTTTTTCAATGAGCAATATTGATGTTGGAGCTTATCGATTGGAATTCAGTAAAGAGGGCTATGTATCACAACGAAAGGATATAGTCATAGAAGGAGGAAAAAGTACAACAGTCTCTGTTTCTATGTCTAAAAAGAAAGGCACAATTTCTGGTCATATTTTTTTGGAAGGCGCAACCGACTATTCCGGAGTGGATGTATCTGCCATATCTACAGTAGATTCAACAGTAAACTTTGGTGATAAAACTGAATCTGACGGATCATATATAATCTATCTCCCAGATGGCAATTATACTATCAAAGCTCAAAAAGATGGATATATAGCTACTGTTGCTCAGAAAAATGCAATAATAGAGAATGGGAATATGGTCAAAATGGATGACATGACACTGATAAAAGAGAGTGTTACGTTGTCTGGCAGAGCACTTTTGAGTGGCGCATATTCGAATTCTGGTATTTCAGTAGTTTTATTAACATCAGAAGGGAAGAAAGTAAAAGAAAGTGTTACAGCTGATAATGGCTCTTATACCTTCGATGAAGTTGCACCAGGAAGGTACTATGTCGAGGTATCAAAAGAGGGTTATGTAACACAGAGAGGTGACTTGATTGAAGTTTTACCTGCCCAAAGTCAAAAATTGAAAGAGATTGTACTTTCTATACAGGTCGCATCAATAAAAGGGTCTGTTGGATTGGAGGGTAAATCAGACTGCTCTGATGTAGTTATTACAGCTGTAAATATAAGAAATGCTAGCAAGACTTACATAGCGAAAACTGAAACAGATGGTAGTTATGTCTTTGTCGGAATGGAAGAAGGTACATACGATTTAGAATTTTCCTTGGAAGGTTTTTCTTCTGCTACTTTGGAAAATGTATCAGTCTCGTCTACAAATACTTTAAATCTTAAAAAGGTTGATTTACTTATTGCAAGAGGCTCTGTCTGTGGACATGTGCGTCTAGAAGGAAGAGAATCAGGGAATCTAGAGGGAACAGTTGTAAAATTGAATGGGACTGCATTTGAAGCTACAACAGATGAAAAGGGTTATTATGAGCTTGAGGCCTATGCTGGCTATTATCCAGATGGTTTGGTGTTTGTACATGAGGATTTTGAAAATGGAAATTATCAAGATTCGGTTCAAATTATCGACAAAACAAAGCGTGTTTTAGACACCGTTACCCTCAATGCAAAATTTGTTCCAGAGGTTATTGGAAAAGTTGCAATGAAGGATAATAGTAGTCCAGAAGGAGTTATAGTCGAAATCCTAGGAACAAATTTTAAAACAGAAACAGATACCAATGGCTTCTTTAGTTTTAAACATGTTCCAATTGGAAGCATTACCATTGCTTTTGCAAATGGTGATAAATCATATGTATCAAAAAATTACAATATAGTAGCATCTGCATCTTTTGACCTTGGTACTGTGATCTTAGAGGAGAACGTTGCATCAATTAGAGGCACGGCAAAACTTGCTTACAAATATGGCTTGATAGATGATTTTGGCGATATTTCTGTTGTTGCAGAATCTGTGGATGGTAAGGTACGAAGAGAGGCTAAGACTTCTACTGATGGTTCTTTCATTATTAAAGGTATATATCCAGGGTTGAGTTATAAAGTTACTTTCTTGAAAAACGGTTATCAAAAGGAGACAGTAGAAGTTAAATCAATAGTCGCTGGACAAGAGAAAATCATTTCCAGCAACCCAATTACACTTAAGGATATAGAGAAGCCAATAGTGAAAGAGTTAAGAATCAATGGGGGAGAAGAGAGTACTGATAATCTTTCTGCAAAAATCTATATAATTGGTTCTGACACCGGTTCTTCGGTTGTTAAAATGAAGGTTGCTGATACTAGCGATAACCTTGAGAGTGCAAAATTACAGGACTACCAAGATACAATTGATTGGACATTCGAAGAATCCAACGGTGAGCAAAGTGTGTTTGTCATTCTTTATGATAAGGCTGGCAATGCATCAAATCCTCAAAAAGCATCAATAATGATTGTCAATCAACGCATGTCGATAAGTGGAGTTTTATTAGAGAAAAAGTTGCATTGGACTAAAGAAAACAGCCCATACTATATCGTTGGTAATGTAGAAGTAAAAGGTAATTCCAATCTGGTTATAGATCCTGGAGTAGAGGTACGGTTTGATGGCAATTATTCTATATCAGTCGATTCTTCTAGCATGATTTCTGCGAACGGAACATATTCTGAGCCTATCTTATTTACTGCAAGCGATAATGTTTCATCTTGGGATGGGATTACTTTAGAAAACACCTATCTAAACTATGATAAGCAAAATGGAAAGCCTATTTACAGAAAAGGCAATAGATTCAGCAATGTTAAATTTGAAAAGTACTCAAACGGGATATCAGGTACGGCTTTCATGGAGAATGTAGTTATAATCTCAAAAGATATCGCATTGTCGTCTTTCACTGGTGTCTTGAATGATTCAGAGGTCTCTTTGGGTAGCATTAATATAAACTCTGGTTCTATCATAACCAACACAAAGTTTGTATATAATAAAGCTGCAACAATAAATGGTTCGACAATTGTAGATTCCTCTTTTAATTCTTATTCGATTCTTAGCAATTGCAATGTTTTCAATTCAACAGGAACAATGACTATTGAAGGTGCATCATCGGTAGTAAATGGCGGAACATTTACGGGAAACAAGATAGAACTAGATGGATCTGTCTCCAATATTACATATGAAAACACAGCAGGGAATGTAACAGTTCTTGGGACTTTGAAAAGCTCAGAGATAAAAACGAGCGTGCTCAAATCAACAGGCTCAATATATGACTCTACTTTGGATGTATCTGGCAGAGCAACCATCTCTGGAAAAGCAAATGGCATAAAAGCGACTGTTGAAATTCTGGATGTGAATGGTTTGGAGGTTCATAATAGCAATTTCACTGCCAATTCGACATCAACAATGACTGATGTAAATCAATCACATAATACATACACAATTGGTAGTGCATTAACAATGACTGATGTAAATCAATCACACAATACATACACAATTGGTAGTGCATTAACAATGACTGATGTTACACAAAATGATTGTATCTTCACTGTTTCCAATGCATTGTCTATGACAAAAGTTAGTCAAAAAAATTGCAAATATACATCAACAGGTGATGTTACTATTGATTCTGGCGATACGCATAATGTCACTGTTTACGCAACAAATAATTCAATTGATTTAAAGAATTTAAGAGATGGAACCTTCTCCAATAATGTTCTTGAAATGAAGAAGCTTGTATTGAGTGATTATCCTGAGGGATATGAGAGTTTTTTCAGTAACTTCTTAGGTGATTATACTGTGGAATCGAGCTCTGAAGTTACTATTAGTGGAGTATATTGGGGAAACAAAAATACATCTGAATTAATTAATCTAGTATCAGGTGGAACTCTTACATTTGCAAATACCAAATATCTAAATGCTGAAGATTTTAGTGTTAATGCCTATAATCAAGCAGGGTATTTGGAATCTCTTTATTATGATGTAGAAGTCAGTGGAAATTTTATATCAACATTGGATTTAGGCACTATGAAAATAGAGACAGATATAACTGGATTTGAGGCAAGTGCTACAAATGATACTATATTAACTGAATACAGGATTAGCTTTGAAAAGAGCTTTTCGGATGATATATCAGGATGGAGGCCTATTAGCTCTTTTGATTCGTTTGAATCATCTGCTAAATCATTGTCAGGCAGATATAGCATTCAATTCAAAGATTCAAATGGAAGAATAAGCCCTATATATGAAAAACAAACAACGTTGAATTTTGGGAAATACGAATGGCGTATCCTTGATATGAAAGGCAGCAAAGCCTTAGTGATAAGTAAAGATGTCTTATTTAAGAAAAAATATAATGATGAGCATTCGAATGTTACTTGGGAGACTTGTACATTAAGGAATTATCTCAACAATGATTTCTACAACACAGCATTCTCTAAGGAAGAGAAGGAACTTATAGCAATGAGATGGAGAGGAAATCCAGACAATTCAAAATATGGCACAAAAGGTGGAGATAACACAGAGGATTATATCTTCCTGTTGTGTATCGATGAGGCTAATAGCTATTTTAAAGCAGACAAGGATAGGTCTTGTGGGGAAAGTTGGGTGCTTCGCTCGCCTGGAAGTAGTCAGAACTACGCGGCCTTTGTCAGGCGCGATGGCAGCCTCAGCGACAGCGGCTACGACGTCGACTACGGCGACGGCGTGCGTCCCGCTTTATGGTTGGATTTGAATCAATGATCTTGAATCTCAGGGCTTGCCCTGAATCTTGAGATAAATGTCGCCGACAGGCGACTTGTGAATGAGGGGGAGTTTTATGGCAAGTGAGCTTATGGTGATTACTAAGGCTAAGGAGCTTTGCTCGTATGTGATGGTTGTTACCGAGAAGTCTCCGAAGATGTATAGGTTCACATTCACATCTCGCTTGCAAAACCTCTCATTGGATATAGTTGAATCGGTATTCAGAGCCAATGATATATTCTTGGGCTCTGATAATGGTGAGAGGCTAGAGATGCAAAGGAAAGCAATGGCTGATATAAGATTGCTAGGGTATTTCTCGATGCTTGCAATGGATCGAGGATGCATACTTTCGAAGCAATTTGAGATGATCTCTCGTCTCTCATCTGATTGTTTGAATCTACTGATTGCCTGGATGAAGGGCGACAGGAAAAGACTTGGAAAGGGATAAGGTTGGATAAAACGCCTGGAAAAAGTCAGAACTACGCGGCCTATGTCAATAACGATGGCAACATCAACAACAACAACGGCGTGCGTCCCGCTCTTCCTCTAGAGCCTGAAATGGATTCTAAGGAGAATCCATCCGTGCCGAGGAAAAGTAATCTTATTCCTTCTTCTCTATATGAGGGGAAAACACATGCTGGCAGGAAGAGAGATGCTAAAAGCTTTTCTCTTTTAGGCGAGAGCCCTGCCAGTTCTTCTCATATCGACAAAGTTTGCTCATTTGAAAGCCTCTTGAAAGCTCATAGAAAGGCACGAAGAGGAAAGCAATATGAGAATAGTACGATATCATTTGAGATGAATCTTGCTGATAATCTCACTCGTCTTTCCAATGAATTAAATGATGGAACATATAAAATACAAGGCTACTATTCATTTGTAATAAGGGACCCGAAGGTAAGGACAATACATGCTCTAAATTATCCTGATAGAGTAGTGCAACACTCTATTTGCGATGAGGTTCTGGAGCCTGTTTTGGATAAAAGACTTAACTATGACAACGCATCTTGCACTTAAGTAATGAATCCCCCAAAATCATTAACTATATAAAATCCTCAAACTAAGCGTTAAAATGAGGTTTTGTCGTAATCTGCTCCTAGTTGGTGTCGCAATCCTTCAAATTCCATTATGCCATATCTTATACTTAGTGCCCTGAAGTCATAAATTCTCATCATTTTCGCATTGTAACTCTTTGCATATAGTCTATTTTAATGCAAAATGCGATCGTATAGTGCTAGATATCATCTTTTGTTCATTACCTATCTTTTTATGCACTTTGCATCAATTTATTATCAGGCTAAAGTCTATATTATCATTTTGCTGTTTTGTGCTATTATCTTTGTATGCTTAAGTATGTAGTTATTTCGTCAGGGGAGGCCTCTGGCACTTCGGTTGAGATCATCATAAAGGCTGTTCAATCCAAGCCATTTGGAGCTTTTGGCGGTATTATTGTAACTGGCGATCTTGGTGTCTACAGAAAAGTATCGAACGATTTGAGTATTCCCCTTCCTTTCTCATGTTTTGTTGAAACAGATGATGACTTGAAGGACGCGGAGCAACATGGAGAGCAATATATCTTCTACAATACTTCAAATATTGATCTTGCTAACTTTGAATATGGAAAAGTTTCAAAAGATACTGGCATAGCTTCCTTTGAAGCACTGAAGGTTGCAAATAGGATTATTTGCAATCGTCTTGCATTCATTTTGGTTACGACGACTGTCAGCTCTGAATCTCTCAAGCTAGCTGGTTATAGAGAAAGCGGGCTCACTGATCTTCTTTCGATTTTTGCATCCTCTGAGAGATTGAGCAATATGCTTGTTGCCAAGAAAGCTAATATCTTCCTTCTTTCCAATAGCGTTTCTGTAAAGGAAGCGATAGAGAAGATAACTGTTGAAAACATTATAGACAACCTTGTTCAGAAGGAGGGGTTGTTTGTTTCTGAGTATTTCGACAAATCATTGCCAATTGCTGTTGGATCGCTCAATCCCATGAGGAACGATGGAACTTGGTCAGGTGTTGAAGAGAGCCAGATAATCGAGCCAGCTATTGATATTGCAAGGAAAATAGGCATAAAAGCTGTTGGTCCCATTCCCTCTGATAGACTATATAAGGAAGCTATAGAAGGTAAGTATTCAGCAATCCTTGCAATGCTTCGAGGAGAGGCATATGCTGCTCTTTCAGTTGAGGACTATGTTGTGATAACATGGGGACTTCCATATATGAGAGTTGGTTCGACAACAGATATCTCCCTGGATTTAGCAGGCAAGAATATTGCTGATATAACCAACTTGAAGAAAGCGCTGGAAATAGCTGTTCAGATTTCCGACAAAGGAGTTTTTGCATGAGAAAAGGAAAGATGCTCATCCTTTCTATAGTTTTATTGTTATTGTTTGTTACAGCATGTTCAACGACAGTTGGCGTATCATACATGAGGCCATCTGATGTAGATATGGGCAAATACAGGAATATAGCTATTGCATCGGCTGTACCATACAAAGGTTATTTGCCATACCCATCACGCATCCGATGCTTGGACTTGGCCACATCATCCATATACATTGGGTCGTCATATGGGAAAAACCTTCCAAAGAGAGTCGCTGAGTATGCTACTAACACATTGGTATCGGCTTTGTCCCAAACTGGATACTACAATATATTGCCACCAGAGATGACAGATAGATACCTAGGCATAGGGTACATCGGCTACAGCCCATCAAAGGAGCTTATTGATGCTGGATATGATGCTGTCATGATTCCAAAAATAGAGGACATGGATATCGATGAGCTTATCTGGGCTGAGTTCGACAGCTACAAAGTAGATAAAGATGGCAACAAGTTCCCAGTATATGAATATTATATTAAGAGGATTGCTTCCATTACTTATTCGATTACAGTCATTGATTGCAAGACTGATAAGATAATATCCAAGAGAACTTATCAAGATGATATGGTATGGACAGATGATTTCGACCCAAACAATCTCTACTTCTCTGTTGATGCTTACTACATGTTTAAATCGATGATTAATGGCTTCAAAGGCTCGATTTTGAGGAATTTTGTGCCATCAAAGGTTGTAATGAGCCTTTCTTTAATGTCAAATAAACCAAAGCTTGCAAATGTAGAAGGCGCTTACGAAGATGCAAAAAATGGAAACTTGGCTCGTGCTTATGATTCCTTTATAGATATCTGGAACAGAAATGGCCATATTCCATCTGGATACAATGCAGCTTTGATCAAAAGCGCGCTTGGCGACTATGATTCGTCTCTGTCAATCCTTTCTGAAATGATGGAAAGTGTAGTGAATGCCGATGTGGAACAATTATACAGGACAGTCAGTTTGATGAAGCAAAGTACAGCTGAGGCTGAAGCTCAAATAGATGGGGCATCAACTCTAGGTGAGCAAAAAGAGTCAAATAACTTTTCTATATATGATTACGTCATGAACAATTGACTTGTAGAGAGGAAGAATATATGTCTGGAATATATATCTATAGAGGTGAAATAGAGCCTGATATGTTCAAAGATGTCAAAGCAATGCTTGTGTTGGGTGATAAAGCCCATGCATTAGCTATTGCCAATACAAAGAAATTTTGCCTAGGCGAGGCAAAGAAGATGTTTGAGCAACTGAAAAGATGGGTATCGACAGGTTCTTTTAGCTCTATATTGATATCTGGTTTTTCAAAGGCAATGGAAGAAAGCTGTGCACCTCATATCATAGAATGGCTCTCGGATCACTCTTCTGAGCCAGGCTTTCCAACTTTAGTTTTGATTGACGATGATGATATTGGCAAGATTGCATCGATTGGAAAGGTTGTCAATCAAGGCGAAATAGGAAAGATACTGTCAAAATAACAATACAACTTAATTAATTTTAAGTATTTTAAAAAGTTTTTTTGTATTTGATATCCTTTAACTATGTGTTTATAGGCTTAAATGATAGTTTTTAGGCCTTAAATACCTTCGTTTATGGCTTTGAATTAATGTTTAAGGCCATAAAAAGAGCTTTTTTCGCTTTGCTTTCATTATAATTTTTTGTTTTTGCTATTTTCTTTTTCTTTTTGTTATACTTGTCTACGTACATTTATGGGATAGCCATAGAGGAGGTAACATATGCTGCTTTCAATGACTATTGCGAACTTCAAGTCCGTTAAGTCACCACAGCAGATCAGCCTTGTCGCTTTGAAAGATACTAATCTAGATATATCGAAGACAATGGCGGGTACTGATCGTTTCAATGTGTTGAAAACTACTGCCATCATCGGCCCAAACGGTGCTGGAAAGAGTTCATTTGTTAGAGCTTTGGAAGTTCTTAAGGCGATTGTGTTTGCAAATGAAGAGATTGAGAATCCTTTAAAGGGAAGCCTTCAGAGGGCTGCTTTTGCATATGGCGATGGTAAAGACAGACCTTCAGAGATATCTATCGATGTTTTGCTGGATAAGGGAATAGTCGACGATGAAGAGCATCCTTCGATAATCGCAAGGTATTCGATTGCTGTTTCCCAGCAAAGGTTTTACGAAGAGTCTCTTTACTATGTAATCAATGGCTCGAAAAAACTAATGTTTGAAAGAAAGTACGAGGAAGGCGAGTACAAGTACAGATTTGGAAAGCTCTACAGAGGAGAGAAGAAGAGGCAAGCATCCAAGCTTCCAGAGACAAGAAGCTTCTTGCAAGGAGCTGCACTAAAAGGTGGTTTGACAGCGTGCGAGCTTTACAATTGGTTGAGAGACAGCCTTAATATCCTTCCTCTTGGATATGGAAAGAATGCTGAGCAGATTGTTATAGATGCACTTAAGGCACATCCAGGCTGGGGCGAACAGCTGATAAACTTCCTCTGGGCTGTAGATATCACAGATATCTCCAGAATAAGGATAGTTACAAGCCCAACAGGAGAAGAAGCTATAGGCATATCCCACTCATATGTCAACCAAGGCTCTACAGAGGCTTATTCTCAAGTCTTCATGAAGGAGTCGCTTTCGCTAAGAAGGCTCATTGTTATTGCAATATCCTTCTTTGAGGCATTTATTTCTGAAAAGACATTGGTGATTGACGACTTTGGGCAGCTTTTGCATCCATATGTGCTTTGCCATTTGGTTGAGATATTCGAGTCATGTGACAAAGAGTCCCAGCTTATAGTTGTCGATTGCAACCCATCTCTATTGCAAGAAGGGCTTATGAGGAAAGACTCTGTTTGGTTTGCTCAGAAGGGGCCAGAGAGTGCTACAGAGTACTTCTCTCTTGCAGACTTCAGAAGCGCAAAGGGCAGGTTGACTAATTATGACAAGTATCTTCAAGGAATGTTTGGAGCTGTACCACTTGAGAGCGAATTCTGTTTTGTGCATGATGGGACACCAGCAAAGGAGGAGAAATGACACCTAGAAAGAGAATAAGGGTAGTGCCAAAGGAGACAATGCTTTTGGTATGCGCCACAGAAAGCGAGGCGATCTTCTTCTCCCAAATGAGAAAGGATTGCAGGTATTCCAATCTTACGATTGTCACAGCTCCTGCAAAGTGCAACCTTGACAAGTTCATTGAATTTGCTGGCAGAACAAGGAACAAGGGAAAGTTCTCTGTTTGCTGGGCTGCCTTTGGCTTTGATGATCTTGCATGTGATGCTGATGCTGTTAGGGAAAGGCTTGGAGTTGCAGAGAAAAAGAAGGTGAACTTGCTTTATTTCAATCCATCTTTCGATCTATATTTCCTTTTGCATGCTGAAAGGCCTGCAAAGTACATTGCATCGGTAAATGAGATAAAAGAGAAGCTGAGTTCCATTCATCCGGGATATGAGTTGAGTGTTGAGTATTTCCTTACAAAGGGCTTGAATCTCAATTTCGAGATCTATCCTAAACTTGCCGAAGCCGACAAGAATGCTAGAAGCTACAATGATGATGTTGAGTTCGAGACTGGGCTTCCAGCAACATCTTTGCCAGATTTCTTCGATAGCTTGAAGAATGTATGCGGCAAGGCTGATATGTCGCACAACCAAAAGAATAGGAAGTAAATAGGAGAGGCTATGGCAACTCTACCGCTATTGCTTAGTTTTTTTGCGCTCTCTATCGTTTCGATGGATTTCGCATTGGCAATAGTACTCAATATAAGGAAGCGTCTTGCTTGGACTAAGTGGTTTGTTGTATTTATGGCATCCTTGCTTGGCTTGGCGCTTCTCTTTGCTTTAGATCAGTTCTCATCTCTCTTTTATACAGGAGTGGCAAGATTTGTATTGCACCTTGTCTGGGTTATCTTCTTCATAGCTGATTCAGCGTTCTTGGTTGCATTCATTTGTTTCTTTGGCAATTGGCTTATTGCGCGTCCGATGTCGTTTGCAGAGAAGATCCTAGCTTACATGCTTGGAGCTTTGTTTCTTTCATCGTCTGTTCTACATCAGATATTTTCAGCATCTATCTGGAATAGATTGTCTTACATAATAGTTGCAATAGCGATCTTCTACAATGTTGCGATAATGCTTGCAAGCTATCAAAAGATCGAGAATGCTAAAGTGAAGGTCGTTGCTTTGTGCCTTTCAATTGTATCATTTGCCATGTGCCCGATGATGATTGCTGCAAATATATGGCAAAAAATAACGGCACTCTCAATTCCGATTCTTGCTTTAGCTTATTTCATTGCTTTCCTTGTATTCTTGTTCATGGCAATAAAGTCGCATTCAACTCCAGAAGCAAAGGATGATAGCTCTGAGCGGATTCTGACAATGGAAGATGTCTCCAAGTATGGAATCACATCAAGGGAACTTGAGGTCATAAAATTGATCAGACAAGGGCTAACAAACAAAGAGATTGCATCGTACTTGTCGATTAGCGTCAATACTGTCAATAACCATATAGCAAATATCTTTTCAAAAACAGATGTACGAAGCAGAATAGATTTATTAAATTTATTGCAAGAGGCATCTTGGTAATATGGTTTTCAACTATTTTGTAGATTCTTCTTGGTACGATGGTGTCTACCAAGATAAGAAGGCGCCTGTCAAAGCTGGCAGGTCTTTTTCTTTGATTCATGAGGAAGAGAAAAGCAATAAGGCTGTGCTTTGCATACATGGCTATACTGGCTATCCAGGAGAGATGGTAAGACCAGCAAGGGATCTTTATCAAAGAGGTTTCGATGTCTATGTGCCACGCCTTCCTGGGCATGGGACAAGTGGCAAGGATTTCGAGAAGACAAGCGGCAAGGATTGGGTTGGCATATGTTTGAACGCTGCAAGGGATCTTGTGACGCGCTATGAATCTGTTTATGTAGTAGGGCATTCGATGGGAGGAGCAATAGCTTGTGTTGTTGCATCTGAAGTGCCAGGGATAAAGAAGCTTGTATTGGCCGCCCCAGCTGTCGCATTGTACCCGAAGCAACTACCAGTTCGACCAGGACTGATTGGCTTTGTTTCGATATTCCTTCATAAGATAAGGCATAAATGGAGCTCGGATCCAGAGTATGTTATGTACTATGAAAATGCGCCGGCAGATGATTTGTATCTTGGCTCTGAGTATTGGTCATGGCTCTATCCTAGGCAACTTTATCATCTTTTCAAGCTAATGCTTTACGCTGGTAACAACTCGCTTGTCAATATAAAGTGTCCGACTTTGGTAATATCGGCTTCAAAGGACCAAGTTGTTGGCACAGCAACATCGGATCTCGCTATGGAGCGTCTTGAGTGCATGAAGAGAAGAGTTGATTTGTCTGAAGCAACGCACTATCTTTTCTATGACAAAGACAAGAGCGAAGAGGATGAGGCTGTAAAAGCCGTTGTGGACTTTCTTTCAGAGGAAATAAAGTAGCTTTTGAAAGAGCTTTTGTTGTGCTTTTTCCTTCTATTGTTTAAACTAGTTTGCACTAGGAGACATTAGATGGAAGTTCGTGTTCGCTATGCCCCGTCTCCAACGGGGTTGCAGCATATAGGCGGGATAAGAACCGCACTATTCAATTATTTCTTCGCAAAGTCCCATAACGGGAAGTTTATTCTCCGTATCGAAGATACAGATAGAGAGAGATATACAGATGAGGCTCTAGAGGATCTTTATTCTACTCTTGACTGGCTTGGTCTGAAGTGGGATGAGGGGCCTATCGTTGGTGGCCCTTATGGTCCATATGTTCAATCGGAGCGATTTGATTTATATAAAAAATATGCTGAACAGCTTGTGAAAGAGGGCAAAGCGTACTATTGCTATTGTACTCCAGATAGGCTAGAGAAGGTTCGGCAAGAGCAAATTGCTTCGAAATCCGAGTACCAAGGGTATGATAGGCATTGTGCCAATTTGACAGAAGAAGAGAGGCAAGCATATGAAGCGCAGGGGATAAAACCTGTAATTAGACTTCGTGTGCCTACTGTTGGAAAGACAACATTCCATGATGTATTGATGGGCGATATAACAAGAAATAACAAGGATATATCTCCCGATCCGATCCTTCTTAAGAGCGATGGTTTTCCAACATACCACCTTGCGAATGTAATAGATGACCACCTGATGAGGATTACACATGTAATGAGGGCTCAAGAGTGGATTCCAACAGGTCCATTGCACATACTCCTTTACAAAGCATTTGGCTGGGAGCCTCCAATCTATTGCCATTTGCCTATGGTGATGGGAAAAGATGGACAGAAGCTTTCAAAGAGGCATGGTTCCACAGCTGTCAGGGATTTTAGAGCTCAAGGCTACCTTCCTGAGGCTATAATCAACTATGTGACGCTCGTTGGATGGTCATTGGATGGAAGTACCGAATTCTTCTCGAAAGAAGAGCTGGAGAAGTGCTTTACTATGGAAGGAATCCATAAGGCACCTGGAACATTCGACTACAAAAAGCTTGAATGGTTCAATGGTCAGTACATCAGAGCTTGTGACAATCAACGACTTGCAAGTTTGATAACTCCATATTTGCAAAAAGCTGGCTATGTATCGACTCCATTGAGTGAAGATGACAAGGCTTTGATCTTAAAGTTGCTTCCATCTGTCAAAGAAAGGATGAAGGTACTTTCTGACGTTGTCCCTTTGACAAGCTTTATATTCAAGGATGTCCCTGTCACAGATGCATCAGTCTATATTGCAAAGGGTTCGGACCTTGAAAAAACGAAAGAGGCGTTGGAAAAAGGGTCTGAAATTCTTGTAAATGGCTTAAAGGAAGGTAAGCAAGAGAGCTTGATAGAAGAGGAGCTTGTGAATCTTTCGAAAGAGCTTGGGATAAAGATAAATGGAGTGTTCCAGCCTATAAGAGTTGCGATTACAAACTCGACAGTGTCGCTTCCGCTTTTTGACTCTATAAAACTGTTGGGACTCGATAATACAATCTCTCGCTTGGAGAGGGCAAGGAAAATACTTAAGGAGAGCAATTGAAATGGCAGACACAGTAACAATGGATAAATTGGTATCTCTATGTCGAAGACGTGGCTTTATATTCCAATCATCTGAGATCTATGGTGGGCTCAATGGGGCATATGACTATGGTCCAATGGGAGTTGAGTTGAAGAACAACATCCGTGATTTCTGGTGGAAGGAGATGACACAGCTTCATGATAACATAGTTGGGTTGGACGCTTCTATCTTGATGCATCCACGCGTATGGGTTGCATCTGGGCATGTTTCGAATTTTTCTGACCCGATGGTCGATTGCAAGGTTTGTAAATCCAGATTCCGTGCTGACCAGATAGACTTGAACGCACCATGTCCAGTATGTGGAAACAGAAATTCGTTTACTGAGCCAAGGAATTTCAATTTGATGTTTGAAACACATATTGGCGCAAACAAGGATGCATCTAGCGTTGTATATCTTAGGCCGGAGACAGCACAGGGAATCTATGTCGATTTCAAGAATGTTGTCCAGTCGTCAAGAGTCAAGATTCCATTCGGCATTGCGCAGATTGGCAAATCATTCAGAAATGAGATAACTACAAAGAACTTCATCTTCCGTTCATGCGAATTCGAGCAAATGGAGATGCAATTCTTCTGCAAGCCTGGAACAGATGAAGAGTGGTTCCCGTTCTGGAGAGAGCAAAGAATGGCATTCTATGACAAGATGGGAATAAGGATGGACCATCTAAGATGGCACCAGCATGGCCCAGATGAGCTTGCTTTCTATGCAAAGGATGCTTATGATATCCAGTTCTTGTTCCCAATGGGATGGCAAGAGCTTGAAGGTGTGCATTCAAGAACAGACTATGATCTTACTCAGCATACGAAGTTCTCTGGAAAGGACCTTTCATACCTTGATCCAGATACGAAGGAGAAGTACATTCCATATGTAGTTGAAACATCCGCAGGCTTGACAAGAAACGTCTTGATGGCTCTTTCCGATGCGTACGATGAGGAGCCTACACCAGAGGGAGATGTAAGGACTGTATTGCACTTCCATCCTTATATAGCACCTATAAAGGTTGCTGTCCTTCCTCTTGTCAAGAAAGATGGCCTTGGCGAATATGCAGAGAAGCTGGAGCACTCGTTGCGATCGGATTTCAAGACTTACTATGACCAGTCAGGAGCAATCGGAAGAAGGTACAGAAGACAGGATGAGATTGGAACTCCTTATTGTGTTACTGTTGATTACCAAACATTGGAAGACCATACTGTTACGCTTCGATTCAGGGATTCGATGAGACAGGAGAGAGTCGCTGTCGATAATCTTGTAAGCTTTATTCGACAAGCAATGAAAGACTACAAGAGGTCATAAGATGAACAAAGCTCTTAAAACACTCCAAGATAGGGGATTTATCAATGCTTGCACAGATATTGATGCCCTATCGGATTTGATGGATAAGGAGAAAGTGACTTTCTATTGTGGCGTTGATCCTACTGGACCATCGTTGCATATTGGGCATATAGTTCCTTTCTTTGCAATGCATCATTTGCAAGCTGGAGGACATAATCCGATTGCTCTAGTTGGCGGTGGCACAGGCATGATTGGCGACCCCTCTGGAAAGACAGAGATGAGGAAGATGCTCACAAAGGAGCAAATTGCATCGAATGTGAATGCAATTACGAAGCAGCTTGGGCGAATAGTGGATTTTTCTGATTGTCCAAAAGACGGGTATGGAAAGGCTAGGATAATGAACAATGCCGATTGGCTTGTTGGCCTTAACTATATCGATTTCTTGCGCGATGTCGGTGTTTATTTTTCAGTAAATAGGATGCTTACATTCGAAGGAGTAAAGCAAAGGCTGGAGAGAGGATTGTCATTCATTGAGTTCAACTACCAGCTTTTGCAAAGTTATGATTTCTATATGCTCAACAAGCTTGCTGGAGACAGGCTTCAAATTGGCGGTGCTGACCAATGGGGCAATATCGTCGCTGGAATCGATCTAATCCAAAGAATGGGTGGCGAGCAATGTTATGGCCTTACGTTCAACTTGATCATGCGCTCCGATGGAAAGAAGATGGGCAAATCCGAAAAAGGTGCTGTATTTTTGGATGCGAACATGTATTCTCCATACGACTTTTACCAATATTGGCGAAATGTAAATGATGCTGATGTCATAAAGTTCATGAAGATATTCACATTTATGCCTTTGGAAGAGATTGCTGAGTATGAAGACCCAAAGAGAAACATAAATGAAGCAAAGGAACGTCTTGCTTACGAAGAGACAAAGATAATCCATGGCGAGGCTGAAGCTGAAAAGGCTCGTGATTCTGCAAGGTCTTTGTTCTCATCCGGCTCAGCATTAAGCAAGGATGGAATGCCATCTGTGGAGATATCCAAGTCAGATATCGAGAATGGGATAGGTGTCCTTGAGCTTTATACTCGCTCTGGCCTTTGTGCTTCAAACGGAGACTCAAGACGTCTTGTAGTACAAGGTGGTGCTGAAGTAAATGGCAAAAAGGTCACAGATCCGAAGGCTGTTATCAACACATCATATGTAGATAGCGATGGAGATATCTTGCTTAAGGCAGGAAAGAAAAGGTATTGCAGGGTTATTGTCAAATAATTTGCATCAAACAGAAAGCCCATTCGTCAAAGGATGGGCTTATTGCAAACAGTCAATTATGTTTTTGACAGTCGAAATTGCCTCATCCACACTCACCAAGGCCTTGTTTATCTCTCTTTGAACCAGATAGTCTGAAACCACATCATCAGAAAAGAAATCAAGGAAAGTCAAAATGGCACTTATGTTGAAATCAAGGTTCCTGTCTAAAAAAAGAACATCATTTAGCTCATATTGGAATTTCTGAAGGTCCCTTCGTGCTTTATAGCAACAGCTAGAAGCTTTGTCCAATTTCATGTATTTTATGAAACTTACAAAGCCACCTCCTCCCAAAATATCCCATAGTCCCCAAGTCTTTGCGCCTTTAAGCTCATTTCTTACTTCATATAAGGATTCTAAAGCGTTTCTTCCAGCTCTAACTGCATCGAGTTTTTCTTCTTTAAGGTTGTTCATAATTTGATTATAATGCCATTGATTTCTTTTTTCGCAAATAGTTTCTGAAACAATATTCATAGTGTTTGCAATAACTTTGAAAAATCGATTACATCATTTTTCATGTTGCTTTCCTCTTCATCTAGCATAGTCTCGAGATTCGAAATCAGTAGAGAAGAAAAGAGCTTTGATATTATTGCTTTGTTTTTTTGTATTCTTTCATTAGGTATGGAGTCTATGATGACATCCACTTGCGATTTTAACATCAAGCTCAAGGCTCTATATTCGTCTCTGGCCATTTCATTGCAAAAATGCAACGAAAAGACACATCTCAAGTAAGTCATGATCTCTTGATCTGAAAAAAGCTCCTCCCACTTGCTGGCCGCTTCCATCAAAACATCTTCTATATTGCCTTTCAATGAGAGCTTGAAGCCTTTTTTCATCAATCTCTTGTGGCCTTCTCTGTAGATATCGTCAAGAATCTCCTCTTTGGATGTATACCAATGGTAGAGAGCGGCTTTTGTAAGCCCTAAGTTTTTGGCTAAAGTCGACATTGTAAGGTTTTCAATGCCATCATATGCGATTATATCAAGGGCAGCATCCCTTATCTCATCTTTTCCTTTTATTTTCATGTTTGTATTATAAACAAACGAACGGTCGGTTGATAATACCTAAAAATCATTTTTTTCCCTTTTTTTGTTTCAAACATTGTTGTTTAATGTTAGCTATCCGAGTATAAGAGTCATAGATTAATTTTTAAAGGACAAATACATGTACGCATTAGTAGAAATCCTAGGCAAGCAGTACAAAGCTGAGAATGGCAAAGTGCTTCTTGTCGACAGGCTCTTAGAGGAAGATGGCTCTTCTTACGAGACAGACAAGGTTCTTGCTATTGTTGATGGAGACAGCGCAAAGTTCGGCACACCATATGTAGCTGGAGCAAAAGTCTCTTTCAAGGTAGGAGAAGAGGTCAAAGGCGACAAGGTGAAGGTTTACAAGTTCCACAGAAGAAAGGGTTATAGAAGAACCCAGGGACATAGACAGAAGTATACCAAGCTCACTGTGGAAAGCATCAACGCTTAATTAGGAGGGAAAGAAAATGGCACATAAGAAAGGTGGCGGTTCATCTAGAAATGGTCGTGATTCCAACGCTCAGAGATTAGGCGTTAAGAGATTTGGCGGCCAAGAAGTGAAGGCTGGAGAGATTATCGTCAGACAGAGAGGCACAAAAATCCATCCGGGTGCAAATTGCGGATGTGGCAAGGACTACACACTCTTTGCTCTTACAGCTGGCACAGTAAAATTCATCGACAGAAGAAACAGAAAGTATTGCACAATCGTAGAGGCTTCAGAGAATTAATCGATGTTCGGTTTTTCTGATGAGACATACATTGATGTCGCAAGCGGCAATGGAGGCGCTGGATGCGTCTCCTTTCGTCGTGAGAAATTTATTCCTAAGGGCGGTCCAGACGGTGGCGATGGTGGCAGAGGCGGAGATGTTGTCTTTGTTGTAAAGGACAATCTGAGGACACTTGGGCATTTGAAGCTTGTCAGAGTTTACAGAGCTGAAAATGGCAGGCCTGGGCAAGGCGCACGCTGTTATGGACGAGATGGAAGGGATGTCGAGATTCCCGTTCCACCTGGCACTGTGATCAAGAATGCCGAAACAGGTGAAACTATCAAGGATTTGACTGGCCTTGATCGCTGGGTCTTCTTGAAAGGCGGTCGCGGAGGTCTTGGCAATTGGCACTTTAGGAATTCAGTGAGACAAACACCACGTTTTGCACAGCCTGGCGAGCCTGGTCAGTCGATGCGAGTTGGTGTTGAATTGCAAGTTATTGCAGACATTGGCTTCGTTGGCTTTCCGAATGCTGGCAAGTCATCCCTTTTGAATTTGTTGACCAATGCTAGAGCAAAAGTCGCAGGTTATCCATTTACTACGAAAATCCCACAGCTTGGTATGATGCGTTACTCAGATCAGGATCTTGTCCTTGCTGACATTCCTGGTATATTGGAAGGTGCATCGGAGGGAGTTGGTATGGGATTCAAGTTCTTGAAGCATATTTCGAGGACAAAAGGTCTTGTTTATTTGATCGATCTAAGCGATGCAAACTATCTTGACGCATTTGATATCTTGTTTTCCGAGCTTGAGAAGTATTCTCCAGAGCTTGCAAATAAGCAATATATAATAATTGGTACCAAAATAGATGAGCCTGGATGCGATGAGCATTTCTTGAAATTGAAGAAGAAGTATGCAACGAAGAAGGTGTTGCCACTTTCGATTTACATGGATGATCTACTAGATCCAGTGAAGAAGGCTTTTGTAGAGCTTGCAAGGAGCGAAGAGCTCAAAGAATCCAACCGTGATGGGGGTTTTACTTCCAAAATGGACAATGAGGCTGACTATAGAGATGAGGAATAAAACCGCTTTGCTGGGCGGAAGCTTTGACCCTGTCCATATTGGGCATGTAAACCTGTTTCATAATGCATACAAGCTTGCACATTTCTCAACTCTGATTGTTGTTCCAGCTTTTGTTTCGAATTTCAAGCAAGATGCAACTCCTGCAAGTTTTCATGACCGAGTCGAGATGCTAAAACTTGCAATAGAGGACTATAGGGATTTATATCCGTCTGATTGCCTTGATATAAGAGTATCTCAATATGAGGGCGAGAAGAAGGGCGTAAGCTATACCTCTGATACTATCAAGCATTTTTATGAGAGCTTGGAAGACAATGGGAAAGTGAATTTTATAATCGGGGATGATATTCTTCCCGACTTATATAGATGGCATGACTTTGAATATATAAAGAACAATGTGCGTTTTTTCTGTTTCTCGCGTTTAGGCGCGCATGATGACAACCAAGTTGAGATTGATTTTATCGAATCGCCAATAACAGTTGCATCTTCATCATCCATAAAAGAAGGAATGGAAGGAATGCTAACAAAGCGTGTCAAGGAGTATATTGATGAGCATAAGCTATACAGAGCTTTATGATAAAGTCAAAACAATGATCAAACCTGCGAGGTTTGTACACTCTGAGGGGGTTGCTGATACAGCTTATATGCTTGCAAGGCGATTTGGACTTGATGCTGAGGCTGCTCGCTATTGTGGTATATACCATGATGCATATCGTTACAGCTGTGACGAATCAACACCATCTTTTTGCAAGGAAAATGGTTGGGATGTCTACCCTGAGGAAGAAAAGGATCCGATGCTGTTGCATGGTGCTTTGGCTGCAATACATTTTCCAGAGGATGCAAATGGAGTTCCATCAAGCTATCAATTGGCTGTAAGGCATCATACTTTAGGTGCCATAGAGATGGGGCGTCTAGGTGCTGTAATTTATATTGCTGATTATATTGAGCCGGGGAGAAAACACCTGGATTATGAAGACAGAGGAAAGATACTCGAAAAAGCAACTCTTGAGGATATGATTGTATTGATAATGGATATGAAACGAGAGTATTTCGCAAAAGAAGGGATAGATGAGGCTGCTGTCTCTGCCAAGCTGTACGAATATATCAAGAATGGTGGAAAGCTTGCTTAAGATATACAGGTGCACAATCTTCTTGCTTTGTCTTATTCTCTTTTCGTCTTGCGCAAAGAAAAATGAGGCAATTGCGCTTGTTGCTCCGAATGGAGGAGAGATAAGCATAGTCGAAGGAGAGGAGTCATTATTCTTGACTTTGGACTCTGTAGCAATTGAGAGAGTTGGGGAACTTTCTGGAGAGGATGTTTCTGATGCTCTCAAAGATCTAGTGCCTGATATGACAATCTACAAAAGCTCTTATGAACAATATTCAGGCAGAGAAGAGCTTGTGACGCTTTTGATGAGCCAGAGCGATAAAGATAGGATTGATGTGATATCGAATAATAAAAAGGTCTTGGAGAAATCTGAATTGCTATCAAAGATGGACAGTTTTAGCTCCGGCTATGATAGTGCTATTTTAAAACAGGTCTGTAATGTGGATAATACATACCAATATGAACTATCATCTATTTTGATTGATGCAAAAAAATGGGAAGATGCTGTAGCATTCTTCTCGGAATGGAAAAAAGCTATTCTAAGGTAGGATATAAAATGAGAGAAGAAATACAAAAGAAAGCAGAGACTATCAAAAAATTCCTCGAGGACCACAAATGCCTCGATGTTAAGATTGTAGATCTAAGCAATGAATGTTCTTGGACAGATTGCTTTGTGATTGGAACAGTTTCATCAGTCGGACACTTGAAGGGAGTTGTGCATCAGCTTTGGTCAGAGCTTTCAGCTTTAGGCCTTGATGTGAATAATAGGCATAAATCACCTGGTGATGATGGATGGGAGCTTATTGATTGCTCAGATATAGTGATTCATTTGATGAGTCCAGATCTAAGAGCTTTTTATAATCTTGAGAAGCTCTGGAAAGCTACAGAGGAAGCACGATAAATAAGGTAGCTTGATTGCTCCTTTTTATATTTTCATAGTAAAAATATGTATGTAAAGCGAGTTATTGGTATGAATAATCTGCATTGAATGCATATTATTGGTATGAATAATCTGCATAAATCTTGATTGCTTGATTAAAATCCTATATCCTTATTTCTACGTCGAGATGAGGATATTGCTATGCTTAAAAGAAAAATAGATGAAAAATTGGCGGCTTGGAAAAAAAAGAGCAATAAATTGCCACTTGTAATCAAGGGTGCGAGACAGGTAGGAAAAACATTTTCTGTAAGAGCTTTTGCTAAAAGAAACTATAAAAGGTTTTATGAGATTAATTTCTTTGAGAAGCCAAGCTATTGTGAAATATTCAATGGATCCTTGAGAGCAGATGATATTATTTTGAAGCTATCGATAGAATTCAAGGATTTTGAGATTGTTCCAAATGACACATTGTTTTTCTTTGATGAAATTCAGTTTTGTCCTAATGCAAGAACAGCATTGAAATTTCTCTCCGAAAAAAAGGATTTTGATATCATAGCATCTGGCTCGCTTCTTGGTCTTGGCTATAACATGGAAAAGTCGATTCCTCTTGGTTATACAGAGACAATAGAGATGCATTCCTTGGATTTCGAGGAGTTCTTATGGGCACTCGATATAAACAGCAATATCATCAACAAGGTAAAGGATTGTTATAATACGAAGACGAAGATTGATTCTTCTTTGCATGACCGTCTTATGGATATTTTCAAGACATATATCGTAGTAGGTGGAATGCCAGCTGTTGTAGAGTCTTATGTATCAAATAACAATTTTTATAGTGTAAATTCAATCCAAAGAGATATTGTCAGTGCATATATTGATGACATAATGAAATATGCCGATGGAGCTGAAAGGATGAAAGCCCGAAGTTGTTTTCTTTCAATTCCAAGACAGCTGGGCAAGGATTACAAGAAATTCCAATATTCTGTTGTTGAAAAAGGAGGAACTTGTCGTAAATTTGGAGCAAGCCTCCTATGGCTTTATGATGCAGGGATTGTCTCTTTTTGCTATAACCTTTCTTCTTTGAGACTTCCGTTAAACGGATTTGCTATAGAAAGTGAGTTTAAGGTTTATATGAGAGATACGGGCCTTTTGATATCAATGCTTGATGATGGAAGTGCAAAAGATATCCTAAGTGGCAACATGGGAATATACAAAGGTGCAATTTATGAGAACATTGTTGCTGATATCTTTGCGAAGAATGGAAAAAAACTATACTATTTTGCTCCATCATCTACCTTGGAAATTGATTTTGTCATTCGCTTTGAAGATAGACCTACTCCTGTGGAAGTGAAGTCTGCCGATAATACAAAGTCAAAGTCATTGAAGACAATTCTCTCTTCAGAAAAGTATAATATTGACAAAGCAATCAGACTTTCTTCGAAGAATTTTGGAGAGGAGAATAGCATATATTCCATTCCCCTCTATGCTGCATTTCTTCTCTAGAATGCTTTCATTGAAATTGTTCTTGACGGTTCATATCCATCTTTTACCGCAATCGCTTTGATTGTTACGCTCTTGTTATCACCAAAGCTATGTACTTTAAATGGTTCTGTGTATAAAGCCGATTGCTCTGTTGGCTCTGTGCCATCTAATGTGTAGTAGATCTTTGCGCCTTCTGTCTTTGTTGACAATGTTGCATAGAAGTCTTTTCCCCAGTCTCTGTTTGCAATGGAAATCGATGGCGTTGATGCTTCCTTCTTTGCATTGATTTTAACTGTGTACTCTTTTTTGTTTTCATTGGAATCAACAACTAGCAATCTTACTGTGCTTGTACTTCCACTCTCCAGTTTTATAGGATTTGCTACTGTCAATTGCTCACTTTTATCATCTGGAGAAGATCCGTCAAGTGTATAGAATATTCTTATATCCTTACCCAAGTAGTATGTTGGCAAGTCAATGGCAAATAGGATGCTCTCATTTGTTGTTGTGACATTGAATTCGCTTTCTTCACTTGCAAGCATGCTAGCTTTTTCTCCTGATATGTAAATAGTAGGCACAAGAGCTGGCACTGGATTTAGTGTTATTGTTTTTCCTCTATAAAGTGTTCCGTCGATTATTGGATTGCAAAGAAGCGAGAAAGCTTTGTCGCTATCTATGTAGCTTTCAAGATCAACGTATGATATGGTGCTTGATGTTGCATCCTCGATCTTTTTCCATTTTCCATCGCTTGTTATATACCATTGATAGGATATTTCTTTGTCTTTCTGGATAGGTGATACGCTTGCCTCGACCATGAATTTCTCTGGGCTTTCAAGATACAGATAGCCATTCTCTTCAGAAGTTCCAACGCTAGACAAATCAAGAGAAGTTTTTTTCACATTCATCTCGAGAGACGATTCGATTGTGCCTTTATTCTTCATTATCAATGTCAAAGGACCAGTGGTTGCAATTGTATTTCCATTTGAATCAAGAGCTTCTAGAGTCAATATGTAGCGACCTGGTAGGATTGATGTTGAAGTATAAGGGAATGATGATATGTTCTCTTCCAAAGTCGAATCCTTTGATTCCAGTTTTAGTTTATAACTTTCGACATCATATAGATCAGAGATAGCTTTATAATTGTTTTGCACTCTCACTAAAGCTTGATCAATTGTAAGTGTAGGCACATCTACTACAATTGTTGGCTCAAAGCTTGTATTATCTTCAATAGCAATAGTTTCTTCATTTGATTGTCCGACGATGTCTCCATTCTGGTCATATGCATAAATCTTTATTTTCCAACTATCGCCATTTGCAAGATTCTCGATCTTTGTTGGGATTTCAGAGAATTCTTTCGAGAATTGCCCTGCGATCTTGGATGATGTTGGCATGTATTTTCCACTTACTAGGTAGCTTTCGATGTTGTAATCTTTTTCTATTGGATTGCCAAGAGAATCAGAGAAAGAGATAGATGAAATTGAAAGTGAGCCAGCGAACAAGCTTGAAGCAAGTACTAGTGACACAATCAAAGTTATTAATTTCGTATGTTTCATTTAAGCCTCCATGATTATTTATCAGCTTAAATGATAGTTGTTGAATTTGTTTTCATTTACAAGCTTTGATGTATTTAATAAATCGATTATGTGAAGAAAAAAGAATCCTAGAGTTAAAAATAAAAGCCCTTGCTTTTTCAAGGACTTCAATGTGGGCAGTATAAGGATTGAACTTATGACCCTCGCCACGTCAAGGCGATGCTCTCCCGCTGAGCTAACTGCCCATAATCATTCATTTTATTTGAATGCTCATTAAATTTACCTTAATTAGGTTCTTTTGTCTAGTGCATTTTTTGTGTATTATTTGAATTGTTATGTCGAAAATTGAAAACGAAGAAGAAATCAAGAAAAAAGCAAAGCTTAAGCAAGTCGTTCATGCATCGGTTGTAGCAATCGTGCTAGCTATTGCAATGTTTGTTGTGATGGCAAAGGGGATGTAGATTCTTCATTTATATTTCTTTCGATTCTCAATTTAATATTTGAAAAGGGTTTTCTAATCTAAGGGGGATATATGTTTTCCATCAAGCGGTTTCTTGGAGTAGATAAAGATGATGCTCCATTGCTATATTGTGCTTATTTTGCTTTTTTCTGTTCTGGGATGATGGCGAATGTTCTTGGATGTGTGCTTCCTTATATCAGAGAGTCATATGGTTTTGATTACAGCTTTCAAGGCCTGCTTTCATCTGTCAACCAAATAGGGAACCTTTGCGCTGTTTTGCTTTCTGGCTTCTTGCCATATGCAATTGGAAGAAAGAATTCAACTGTTATCCTTGGCTCGGGCATAGTTTTGGGTCTTTTGTTGATTGCTATCACTGGAAATCCATTTGTCCTTTTGTTGGCTTTTGTCCTTGCTGGTGTAGGAAGGGGAACGATGTCAAATATCACAAATGTGATAGTAGGACAATATGCTAGCAATAAGATAGCTGGTCTTAATCTCTTGCATGCTACATTTGCCATTGGTGCTGTTATCTCTCCATCGGTGGTGGCATCGCTTGGCCCAGAGAGGTGGAGGATTCCTCTTGTTACTATCTCTTTGTTCATGGCTTTTTCCCTATTTATGATTATGAGATCGAGATTGGAAAACAGCCCTACAAAGAAGGAGAAGGATGAGGCTACGATTCCTTTAGCATTCAGTTTCTGGCTTAATACATTTATCTTGTTCTTCTATCTTTGTTGTGAAGCATCTTTGATGAATTGGCTTGTTACATATTTGAAGGATAGCGGAATTTTCTCATCAGGAATTTCGAATTTGATGGCATCATGCCTTTGGGTGACGATTTTAATTGGAAGGCTCCTTTGTGCATATATAGCTTCAAAGATGAACAAGAGTATCTTGATTTTGATTCTTGCTCTGATGTTAACAGGGTTCTACACTCTTATAATACTATCATCCAATGCAATATTGATCTTTTTGGGAATCTTGGGAGTAGGACTTTCAATGAGTGGGATTTATCCGACGACACTTGGAACTCAAGAGAAGAAGTTCAACAAAAGCACGATAGCAACAGGAACATGTCTTGCTGTCGCAACTCTAGGCTCAATCATAATGCCAATTGTAATAGGCCATGTTGCTCAAGACTATGGTATAAAAACAGGAATGGCAACTATCTTTGTCGCTCTGATTTGTCTTCTGCTCTTGATCGTTGTCAAAGTAATCTACAATTTTAGAGTTGAGCAAAAAAATCGATATAGAGCTAGTTGAAAGGCCCTTATGCTTTTTCTCTCACGAGATTCATGTGCTCTTTCTCGCTTTCTTCCGCTGTTAAGCCATTCCTTCCTGATATTCTTGCAAGAAATGAGTATCTATGAATCCTGTAGCTGTCAAAAGCATCTCTTTTCATTCTCCAGCTCCAGTTTTTGTCGTTGCAAGTGGAAGGGAAGTTCATTCGAGCCTCTTTTCCAAGTTCAAGGATATCTTGCATAGGAAAGATCGCATAATCGGCATTCGACATCATAACAGCCTTGATCAATGACCAGACGATCTCTCTGTCATCTGAGGATAGATACTCTCTGACAATATGCTTGTCATCAGCCGATAAATCATCGTACCAACCTCTGGTTGTATCATTGTCATGTGTTCCTGTATATGCTACGAATGGGCGAGTGTAGTTCATTGGCAAGAAATCATCGAATGTATTGAAAAAGCCTGCTTTGTCGCGTCCAAAGCCAAATTGTGCTATCTTCATACCGGGGAAATTATTTGAGTCTCTTAGCTTTATTACTCCTTCAGTCATGAAGCCCAGATCCTCAGCAATTATGCTAAGAGGGCCCATCTCTTTCTTTAGAGACTCAAAGAAGCGCTTTCCCGGAGACTTCTTCCATTTTCCTTTCTCTGCTGTTTTGTCTTTTGCTGGGATTTCATAGTAAGCATCAAAGCCTCTGAAATGATCTATGCGTAGTACGTCTACGAGCTCAAGTTGTCTTTTTATTCGATCCTTCCACCATGAAAAGTCATTCTCTTCATGCTTCTTCCAATCATACACAGGGTTGCCCCAAAGCTGTCCTGTTGGGCTGAAATTATCTGGTGGAACTCCTGATACATCTGTATAATGGCCCTCATCATCATGTTTCAAGAGCTCTAGATTTGCCCATGAGTCTGCGGAATCGGCACCTACGAAGATAGGAATGTCTCCAATTAGCTTTATCCCTAGTTGGTTTACATACCTTTTCAGTGCTCTAAATTGATCGTCAAATAGATATTGCAAAGCTTGCCAGATTTCAATCTCGTCTTTCTTTTCTTCCTTTACACTCTCTATTGTAGAAGGATCTCTGAAGCCCTCTTTTCTGTCCCATATTGTATGCCAGCGAGCATCATTGTACTTCTCATATAGGACCATGAATAGGCTATAGTCATTGAGCCAATATGCCTCTTTGCTCAAAAATGAGGCAAAATCCTTGTTTTTTTTGTTCTTCTTCAAAAATGCTTTTGCAGCTTTCTTTAGAGTCGGGAGCTTCCATTTTATTACATTCTCAAAATCAACTTTTGTTTCAGGAAACTCTGGGTGGACCAAGTCCTTTGCCTCTAGATATCCTTTCTCAGCAAGCAGCACTGGCGAGATCAAAAGCTCATTTCCAGCGAAAGCGGATCTTGCAGAATACGGGCTGTTGCCATAGCCAGTAGGGCCGAGAGGTAGTATTTGCCAGTAGTTTGCGCCACATTCTTTTAGCTTATCAGCAAACCTATAAGCATCCCAACCAAGATCGCCGATTCCGAATTCTGAGGGTAGGGATGTGATATGCATCAAAACTCCATTAGATCTTTTCCCGCTTATATTCATCGCTATTGCTCCAGTTTTTTCAATGTGCTTCCTTCATTGAATGAGTATTCTATGAAATTGTCTTTTTCAACTTTGTTGCCTTCAAGCATAGAGAATATTAATTGCGCAGAAAGCTGTCCTTTTTCTGTTGCGCTTTGTACCACAGTTGTGAGATCTATCCCGATTAGAGATGAATCTAAAATTCCATCGAAACCGACAACTGAGATATCATCAGGTACTTTCAATCCTCTTTCTTTTATTGCGTTGATTACACCGATTGCTACAATATCAGACATGCAAACAAAGCATGTCGGAGTGTTATTGTCCAAAATATCCAGAGCTAGTTTCTTCCCGTCTAGAAGTGTTGCACCAGTGCTTTCAATCAAGCATTCGTTGAGCGAAAGGCCATATTTTTGCAAAGCTATCTGGTAGCCAAGCTTTCGTCTTTTGCAAATTGTCTTGGCTCCTTCGGGTGTGAGTGAGGCATATGCATCATCTGGAAGCGTTATTATCGCAATATCCCTGTGACCACACGAAAGAACCTTCTCCATTTCAAATTCCGATGCCTTTACATCATCGATAGCAACAGAGACCATCCCATCTTCTATTGCGCCATCTATTATCAGGGCTGGAAGATTGCGTAGCTTGAAGGCTTCATCTATCTTCTTGTCAAAAAAGAATCCCAGTGCGATAAGAGCATCGACAGTTGCATTCTTTATGGCTTCTGGAATAGAAGAATTCAGAGGAGGAATCAATGTCAATGTGTAGCCATGTTTCTCGCATATGACACCAATTCCTTTTATAATCTCTTGCGTATATGGATTTGCAAGGCTGTTCTCGAGCTTTTGCGGAAGCAAGAAACCAATAGCCATGTGCCGTCCTTTAGAGAAATTCCTTGCAACAGGATCTGGGGAAAAATTCAGCTCTTTTGCAATCGAGAGTATCTTTTCTCTTGTCTCCTTTCCAATTCTCTCAGGATAATTGAAGGCAAAAGAAACGGAAGTCTTCGAGACGCCGGATTTTTTTGCTATATCTGCGATTGTTGCTCTTTTGCCTTTCATTTTTATCGATTATCCTTTTACAGCGCCAGAAAGCACTCCCTTGATTATGTATTTCTGACATGAGATAAAGAAAACGATCACAGGAAGCATTGCAAGCACAAGCATTGCCATCATGGCTCCCATATCTACCGACCCATATCCACCTCTTAGGTATTGTATCGCAACAGGGATCGTCCTATGCTCTGAGCCAAGAGTAAGATAAGGCAAGAGATAGTCGTTCCATACCCACATTGTTTGCAATATCGCAATCGTTATCGCTGTGCTTTTAAGCATTGGCATAACAACCCAGAAGAATGTTTTTACTGGTCCTGCGCCATCAATCATTGCTGCCTCTTCCAAAGCTAGTGGAATCGACTTGATAAAACCAGAAAACATGAACGTAGACATGCCACAGCCAAATCCAACATAGAGTACAATAATACCGAAAGGATTATCAAGATGGATGAGATTTGCAAACTTGCTCATTGTGAACATTACCATCTGGAAGGGAACAATCATTGAAAAAGTAAGCGAAAAATATATAAGAGTCGTTATTTTTCCCTTGACTCGTGTTATGTACCAAGCAAGCATGCTTGTGAAAAGCAAAATGCATATTACAGATGAAACAGTAATCCAAAGAGACCATTTGAATGCATTGAAGAAACCAATCGAAACAAGACCCCTTGTATAGTTTGTAAGGCCGACAAAAGTATCGGAGGAGGGTAGTTTGAATGGCTCTGTTGAGATGAAGAGCTTCGATTTGAATGAGTTTAACAATACAATCACTATAGGCATTATCACAAAGCATGCCACCAAAACAAGAATGACAAACAGGACCCAGTTCAGGGCTTTTTTCTCGACTTTAGCCATATCAGTTCTCAACCTCCTTCTTCCTTGTTATTTTCAGTTGCATTAATGCGATTGCTGCAACGATTATTGTAAAGATAACGGCTTTGGCTTGTCCGACGCCCTCAAAACCAACGCGACCATAGAATGTGTTGAAGATATTCATTGCAAGCATCTCAGTCTTGTGGTTTGGTCCTCCTGCTGTAAGCGCAAGGTTCTGGTCATAAAGCTTGAATCCGTTCGTGATTGTCATAAACAAGCATATCGTGATAGATGGCATTACAGCCGGGATTATTATCTTGAAAAGCGTTGTCGAACTTGATGCTCCATCTATTTCTGCAGCCTCAAGCATATCTGTCTGTATATTCTGTATTGCAGCAATGTAGATTACCATCATATAACCGACATTTTGCCAATTCATCAATATCACCAAGCCCCAGAAGCCATAGGAAGCTCTTGCTGTTATTGATGTCTCAAAATAGGCAAGTGCTCCATTTATGATCACATTCCAAACCCAGCCGAGAACAATTCCGCCTATCAAATTAGGCATGAAGAAGATTGTCCTGAATGTGTTTGTCCCCTTGATATCTCTTGTGAGCAAAATAGCTAGAGTAAATGCAAGGATGTTTATCGACAAGACAGTTACTATAGTGAAAAATAGTGTGAACCAGAATGAATTGGTGAAGTAATTGTCTATCGTGAACGCTTTTATGTAATTCGAGAATCCTATGAAGCTAGCATTCGTTATATTAGTGAATTTGCAAAATGATAGCACGAGACCCCAAAAGAATGGGATTACGAATGCTATAAGAAAGCAGATAAGCGCTGGCAATGCAAATAGCCAGAAATATTTTTTGATTGATTTTTCCATTGTTTTCCCCTGTCTCTAGAGGTGAAGGCCGCCTCTTGAGAGGCGACCTGGTTTGTTTTTACCTTCCTGCAAGCTCTGCTTCTCTTGCCCAAGCATCCTGAGCTGTCTTTACGACAGAATCCCAAGTAACTGAACCGTTGATATACTCTAAGAGAGCTGCGCCGAAGTCTGATTTCCATTGCTCTGAAGGAATAGCTGCGAATGTCCAAGGAATAGAAGAAACGCCATCTTTGTTCATCCATGCAACAACCTGGGCTGCAAGTGGATCTGTTGGCATTTCGTCAGCGCCAAATGAATTGAATGGAGTAATAAATCCAAGCTGTTCATTGACAATCTTCTTTCCTGTTTCGGATGAGAACAGCCATGTCAAGAATACATCTGCACCTTTTTGTGCTTCTGCTGATGCGTTCTTGTTGATTGAAAGATAGTTCTCAGTTCCAACAGCAAGTCCTGATTTCTCTTCTCCCTTTATACCCATGTAGATAGGGATGAACTTGATGTCTTCATTTGCTACAGTGTTTCCTGGAACACCAAGAATCTGTGATGCGCCCCAGTTTCCATTCTGGACCATTGCTGCCTGTCCAAGTGCAAACTCTGCCATTGAATCATCGACTGACTTTCCACCCAAAAGGCCCTTAGCTGTTGTGCTGTTGTCGAGGTAGAGGTCCCAAAGTTGCTTGAATTCCTTGTTGTACTTGAATTCAAATGTCTTTGCAGCGACGCCATAAAGTGTTGCATCCGATCCGTTTGCTCTGTCTTTCATTTCAGCATAGAGAGGGATATTGAATAGGTGAGTCTGCCATCTCCAGTCATTGCCTGGTGCCATTGAAGTTGAAGCAAATACACCCTTGATTCCAAGCTGGTCTTTCTTTGCTGTCATATCTTCAACGACTTCCTTCAATTTTGCAAAGGAGTTGATCTCATCCATTGAAGATGCTTTTGCTCCATCAAGTGCAAAATATGCTCTCATGATTGCATCGTTGTAGATTATTCCATAGCCTTCGACTGCGTATGGGACTGCTGCAATCATTCCATCTGGTGTCTTCAATGCCATAGACTTGTCAGCCAAAAGAGAGTAGAAGGAAGTTCCAGATAGATCTGCGACATCATCTAGGCTTCCCATCAATCCTACAGGACCATTTGTCTGGAAGATCACAGGTGGATTTGACTTTGCTATCTCAGACTTCAAAGTTGAAGCATACTGGTTGGAAGCAGCTGTTTCTACCTTGAGAGTATATTCTGGATTTTCAGCCTCAAATGCTGGTTTTACAACATTTGTATATACATCTGCGATTTCTGGCTTGAAGTTCAGGAAGTATACCTCTGTTTTTCCTGAAGTGCCTGATTCATTAGCTCCACTTGCAAATACGCTTGTAATAGCAAGGGCTGCAATGAGCAAGATACTTAGTGTCTTTTTCATTTTCTTCTCCTTTTGCAATAATCCATGGATATCTAGGATTATGCCTTATAATTAAATGCTAAATCGGTTTTATAAACCGGTCAACATAAAATTTTATTTTTTATGTTTCCTTATTTTTCCTTTACTGCATATAAAATTGGCATAACAGTGTCGTTCTCTATTGGCATTGACGGCGACAATTTGTAAAATGTTGGTGTCATGAACAACTTCAATATTTTTACAGCAAAGCTTGATCAAATTGCCAACCACTTTGGTTGGAGTCTGTCAGCTACAATGGGAGTGGGGCAAGTGTTGATGATTCTGGTGGGTCTTCTTCTTATTTGGCTTGCAATTAAGAAAGAAATGGAGCCAACACTTCTGCTTCCTATGGGATTCGGTGCGATTCTGGTCAATATGCCAGGATCTATTATTGCAAGTGAGCATGGTATACTCACATGGCTATACAACACAGGTATAGATGTTTACGAGGTTTTTCCGCTTCTCCTTTTCATTGGAATTGGTGCAATGATCGATTTTGGACCTCTTATCCAGAAGCCTTGGCTTATATTCGTCGGAGCTGCAGGACAAGGTGGAATCTTCCTTTCGATGATGCTTGCATCGCTGTTCTTCCCACTCAATGATGCAGCTTCCATTGGAATCATTGGAGCCGCAGATGGTCCAACAGCAATCCTCGTTTCACAACGTCTTGGTTCAACGTTCATCGCTCCTATCTTGATTGTTGCTTATTGCTATATGGCCTTGGTGCCCATCATACAGCCTGTAGTGTTGAAAGCGACAACAACAAAGACAGAGAGAGCTATAAAGATGACATATTCAGCAGGGTCTGTGTCTCAATCGACAAAGATAATATTCCCAATCGCTGTTACAATCATATGCTCATTGATTGCTCCTGATTCAGCAGCGCTTGTAGGTATGTTGATGTTTGGAAATCTCTTGAGGGAGTGTGGTGTTCTTGCATCACTTTCTCGTGCAGCACAAGATGTTCTTTCACCGCTTATTTCTCTTTTGCTTGGTCTTGCGATTTCTCCAATGCTCAATGCAAACGACTTGCTTACAGTTGGAACGATCATGATTATCATATTCGGTCTGCTTGCATTTGTATTTGATACAGCTTGTGGAGTGTTCTTCATCAAGATTGCTAATCTCTTTATAAAGAAAGAGAATAGATTGAATCCTCTTATTGGGGGAGCTGGCATCTCGGCATTCCCTATGTCCTCAAGAGTTGTTCAGAAGGTCGGACAGGAAGCCAACAAGCAAAACCACTTGTTGCCATTTGCTTTAGGAGCGAATGTTGCGGGTCAGATTGGTTCCGTGCTTGCTGGTGGCTTGTTGCTAGGCTTATTGGGCTAAAGGAGTTGGTATGGAAAAGTTTTTAGCATCATTTCATGTAGAGGATATATTTGTGACATCTCCTCTCACAGCAGTCGAGATTGGTTTTCTTGCTTGGGCTCTTCTTGCGCTTTCTATGGCAGCGATTTTTGTTGTTGTCTTGATTGTAAACAAAGTCTTCAAGAAGAAGAAATAGTTGTTGCATATATCGTGTTGCTCCTCCTGGAAAAGAATCTGGGAGGATTTTCTTTTCTCTTGGCAATCCATTGGGATATGTTGACCTTTTTCTTCAAAGACTGTTAGCTTTTTAACAGGGAGTATTGAATGGGATTTTTCAAGCAACTTAAGGAAGTCTGCATTTCTGTTTTGCCAATAGCTTTGATTGCTATTGTCCTAGGTCTGTTTCTCTCTGTATTTGAGACAACTATTCCTATTTGGCAATTTCTGCTTTCTGTTTTATTTGTAATTATTGGCCTTACGTTGTTTCTTCTTGGAGTCAATCTTGGCTTTGTCCCTGTTGGCAACAAGTTGGGTTCATATATTACTGGAAAGAAGAACATATGGCTTTTGCTTTCTCTTGGTTTTTTGCTTGGGGTGATTATTACGATTGCAGAACCTGATGTTACAGTCCTTGCAGAACAAGTCGTTGCAATAAATCCAGCAATGTCGAAAGTCCTCTTGATTATTATGATTGCTTTAGGTGTTGGTATAATGATGGCTGCTTCCTACCTTAGGGAAGTTGCTGGATTTTCATTAAAGCTTGCATTTTTGATATCTGTTATAGTTATTTTTTTAGTGGCTCGATTTGTGCCTGAGTTCTTTGTCTCTATCGCGTTCGATTCAGGTGGTGCAACTACAGGACCAATGGCTGTTCCTTTTATCATGGCTTTGGGATTAGGGGTTTCAGCAACCCATGGCGCTAAAGAGGAAGATTCCTTTGGTTATACTGGGCTTGCATCATTTGGCCCAGTCCTTTTTGTTCTTTTGCTTGGTCTTTTCGCAAATGGTTCATTCACCAATTCGGTTTCTGCATCTGAAAGCCTATCAATGCTAGAAGTGTTCATTATAGAAGTCAAGGATGTTTCTATTGCACTCTCGCCATTGATTGCAATCTGCTTGATCGTACAGTTTTTCATAATGAAATTGCCAAGGATACAAGCTTTTAGACTTTTTTCTGGTATCGTCTACACTTGGATAGGTGTTATTCTTTTTCTTTTTTCTGTAAAGTCATCATTCATGCCTGTTGCATCTGCACTTGGCGAGGCTCTTGCGAATTGCAATGAATCGATTTTGATATTGATAGGATTGATCCTTGGTTCAGCTGTCGTTTTAGCTGAGCCGGCAATTTGGCTTTTGACAGAGCAAGTCGAGGAAGTCTCTCAAGGGAGGATAAAGAGGACAGTGATGCTTGCATTCATTTCAATAGGCGTAGCATTGGCTGTTGTCTTGTCGCTTGTTCGCGTTGTCCATGGGCTTTCCATATGGTGTTTTCTACTGCCTGGCTATGCATTGATTCTTGCTCTTATGCCATTTTGCCAGACGCTGTTTGTCGCTATTGCATTCGACTCGGGAGGCGTTGCAACAGGGCCAATGTCATCTACATTTCTTTTGCCTTTTACTACAGGAGCCGCCTCTGTATTGGCGGTCAATGCATCAGAGGCGAGTTTTGGAATGATAGGGCTTATTGCGATGATGCCAATAATTTCTATTGAGATATTAGGTGTTATCGTTAATGTTATAATTAAGAAGAGCGAGAAGAAAGGAGTTGAAAATGGATAAGATGTTGTTGGCTATAGTAGATAAAGGCGATGCCTCGAAGGTTATGGCTTCAGCAAGAGATGCTGGAGCTACTGGAGGAACAATTGTCAATGCCAGGGGTACAGCTTCAAGTTCTATTCTTGCAGCTCTAGGTCTTGGCGATAGCAAGAAAGAGCTCCTTTACTCATTTGTAGATTCAGAGAACAGTGACAAGATAAAAGAAAAGATTTTGACAGATGGCTGTGCCAAGGGTGTTTTGGCCTTTGTTCCAACAATGTCGGAGGGTTTTGATATGGATTTTGATTGGATTTTGATTCAAGTGATTTGCGAAAGAGGTTATGCTGATGACATAATGGCTGTTGCGAGAAAAGCTGGAGCGACAGGAGGATCCATTGTACATGCTCATGGAACAGCAAAGCCTGATGATGTTAAATTCTTCGGTTTCCATATTGTTCCAGAGAAAGATATGCTTATGATTATCGAGAAAAAAGAAAAGGCCTCCGAAATAAAGAAAGCTATATCCAAAATGGAGGCTCTCAACAAGAAAGGGAAAGCTGTTGTCTTTACTCTTCCTGTTTGCTCTTTTGATAATTTCAGCTGATTCTTGAATCTGTATTTTTTATGTAATTTGATTCATCTTGTTGACTAGATTCTTTTATAGCAAGAGAATTCCCTCAGTTTTTGCCAAGAGGGTGCTAAATCTTTCCCTTTTGGTTTTTGGTTTGTATCTTTAGTATTATGTTTTCTATTTAATTTTAGGAGTTTTCTATGGTTAAATCATTGTTCAGCAGGGTTCGGCAATATAAATGGAAAGCTGTTGTGACTCCGATTTTCATGGTTGGGGAAGTTGCAATGGAAGTCATAATTCCAACTTTAATGGCGTTGATTATCGATAACGGTGTTGCCAATGGCGATATGGATTATATCTGGTCTATGTCAATTCGCCTTGTCGCGGCGGCTTTTCTTGCTCTTTCTTTCGGTGTTTTGAGTGCAATTACTGGAGCATATGCCTCCTCGGGATTTGCAACTAATCTAAGGCATGATCTCTATCAAAAGATACAGGATTTTTCTTTTTCTGATATTGATAGGTTCTCATCATCGTCTTTGATTACAAGGCTTACTACTGATGTGCAAAATGTGCAAATGACATTTCAGATGTCCATAAGGATGCTCTTCAGAAGCCCAGTGATGTTTATTTTCGCAATTATAATGGTAGCTCGAAATGGAGGTGTGCTTGCAACTGTTTTTGCAGTCGCTATTCCTATAATAATCATGGCTGTCTATGTTGTCTTGAAAAAGACACATCAAAGCTTTACCAAAGCATTCAAAGGCTATGATGGTTTTAATATGGTTGTGCAAGAGAATCTAAATGGCATAAGAACGGTCAAGGCTTATGTTCGCGAGGATGAGCAAATCGATAAGTTCACTAAAGCTGCTGATGAGATCAAGAAGAATTTTGTCAAAGGCCAGAGATTAATGGCAATCACAAGCCCTATGATGATGTTTGTCTCTTATGCTTGCATGATTGCGATATCATACTTTGGTGCAAAGCTCATCAACGTTGGCTCGATGGAAACAGGACAATTGATGAGCATATATACATATACTGGTCAGATTCTCTCATCATTGATCATGTCAGCAATGATTATTGTGATGTTCTCAATAGCATGGCCTAGCATGCAAAGGATTACAGAGGTCTTGAATGCTGTGCCATCGATGGACAAGAACGAGAATGGCGATAAGACAGTCGAGGATGGCTCAATAGAGTTCAAGGATGTTTCGTTCGGATACAAAAAGGGCGTCGATGTTCTCAAGGATATAAACCTTGAGATCAAATCAGGCGAGACGGTTGGGATACTTGGCACAACTGGATCCGGAAAGACGACATTGATTTCGTTGATTGCACGTCTCTATGATGTTGATACTGGCCAGGTCCTAGTTGGCGGAAAGGATGTTAGATCATATGACTTGTACTCGCTTAGGCAGGCTGTCTCAGTTGTTCTTCAGAAGAATACTTTGTTTTCTGGGACAATTGCTGATAATCTCAGGTGGGGCAAAAGCGATGCGACATTGGATGAGATGCGACAAGCTGCGGAAAACTCATCAGCTCTTTCCTTTATAGAGGAAAAACCAGAGGGCTTCGATTCCTGGGTAGAGCAGGGCGGCGCTAACTTCTCTGGAGGCCAAAAACAAAGGCTTTGCATTGCGAGAGCATTGTTGAAGAATCCAAGGATATTGATTCTTGATGATTCGACATCCGCTGTTGATACAGCAACAGACAAAAAAATAAGGGATGCGTTGAGCCAGAGAGTGAAGGGAATGACAAAGATCATAATCTCGCAAAGGGTTTCTTCTGTAGAGGATGCAGACAAGATAATAATCATGTCGAATGGCAAAATCGAGGATATTGGAACATCCGATGAGCTTCTTAAGAGGAATGAGTCGTACCAGGTTCTATATAAAACACAGCAGGAGGGTGCATTGCATGGCTAAGATGAAGATGGGTGCTAAAGCAAAACATCCGATTAAAACTCTTTCAAGAGTCTTGAAAGAAGTGTTTGGAGACAAGAAAAAACAGCTGTTAATTATCTTTTTCTGTATAATCGCGACAGCTTTTGCAACAGTTTACTCTGCCAATTTCCTTGGTAGCTTCATTGACGATTTCGTAGAGCCTCTCATTGGAGTTGAGAATCCAGATTGGCATCCTGCAATTGTGTCTCTTGTTAAGTATGGAGCAGTTGTTGCATTTTCGATATTCTTCAATTTCCTAATGTCATATATGATGGTTACTATCTCGCAAAGCTCGATTTACAAAATAAGAATCGATATGTTCAAAAAGCTTGAGTCTCTTCCGATCTCTTTCTTTGATACCAATTCGCATGGGTCATTGATGAGTAGGTTCTCAAACGACACAGACACATTGAATCAATTGATTTCAAATGGCCTTATCCAGCTTTTGTCGGCCTTGATAACTGTCGTTTGGGTCTTTGTATCTATGTTTGCAAATTCTTGGAAGCTGACATTGGTTGTAATCTTGTTTATATTCTTGATGCTCTTTTCAACATCATCTGTAGCAAAGTATTCAGGAAAGAACTATTCGAAACAGCAAAAGAATCTTGGAGATGTGAATGGTTTTATCGAGGAGATGATCAATGGCCAGAGAGTTGTGAAGGTCTTTAACCACGAGAAAAAGAGTATGGCCGATTTCGACAAGCTTGACGAGACTCTTAGGCTTTCGATGAGTCGTGCAAACAGTTGGGCGAACTCAATGGGACCAATTTCGAACAACATAGGAAACATACAATATGTTGTACTTGTTCTTTTCGGAGCATTCATTGCGATAAGAAGTGGAGGAGTATATACAATTGGGCTCCTTGCAGCTTTCTTGCAACTATCACGATCATTCTCGATGAACATTGGGCAAATGTCCAACCAAATGAATACAGTACTTGTTGCCCTTGCTGGTGCTGAGAGGATTTTTGAGTTAATTGATCAGAAGAGCGAATCGGATAATGGAACTGTTACTTTGGTGAATCTTCAAGAAAACAGCAATGGTCAAATGGTTCAAAGCAGCAACAGCACTGGTCGTTGGGCATGGAAGATAAATGACAAGATAAAGCTTTACAAAGCAGATGATGTAAAGAAAAGCATTGATATAGACTATGTCTCTCCTTCTGATAAAAAAGATGATTGGAAAAAAGCGCAAGATGGCTCTCTTTATAGATATGTGCCTCTTAAAGGCGATATTATCTTGAGCCACGTGGATTTTGGCTATGTTGAGGATAAAGTTGTTCTCCATGATATCTCGCTTTATGCAAAGCCGGGACAGAAAATTGCTTTTGTCGGTTCAACAGGTGCAGGAAAGACAACAATCACTAATCTTCTAAATAGATTCTATAATATCCAAAGAGGTGTGATTACATTCGATGGAATCGATATCAAGGATATAAAGCTAGAAGACTTGAGGCATTCATTGGGCATGGTGTTGCAAGATACCAATCTCTTTACAGGAACAATCAAGGAGAATATAAGATTCGGTAAGCTTGATGCGACAGATGAGGATGTCGAAAATGCAGCAAAGCTTGCCAATGCCCACGATTTCATAATGATGATGCCTGACGGATATGATACTATGCTCACAAACAATGGAGAGAGCTTATCGCAAGGTCAAAGGCAACTTATATCTATTGCTAGAGCCGCCATTGCTGATGCGCCCGTTCTTATTATGGATGAGGCAACTAGCTCAATCGACACGCATACAGAGGCACTTGTTCAATCTGGAATGGATAGGCTCATGGAGGGAAGAACGGTCTTTGTTATTGCACATAGGCTTTCGACTGTAAGGAATGCTGATGCGATAATGGTGTTAGATCATGGTAGGATTATCGAAAGAGGGAGCCATGATGATCTTATAAAAGCAAAAGGCGTTTACTATAAATTGTATACTGGCATGTTTGAATTGGATTAAAGAGCAGGGGCTTAAAAGGCCCCTGCTCTTTTGCAATAAATCCTTATCTTTCTATCCTTTAAAAAGGAAGCTTTGCTATCTCTTTCGGATCATTCTCTATAGCCTTCGGAAGTGAGACTCTTGAGTCGAAGACCTTCATATCCTTGAAGCCTGTTCCAGTCAGAAGCACAACAACTGTTGCATCCTCGCCGAGCTCATTTTTCAAATGCTCTGTATCTTTTTTCAAAGATGCATATGCGCAAGCTGCTGCAGGTTCTGCAAGCACTCCTGCCATCGATGTAAGCTCGAGTTGCGAATCTAGAATATCGTTATCAGAAACAGTCACAGCCCAGCCTTTTGATTGCTTTATGTACTTTACAGCCATTCTTCCATTGGCCGGGAGCCCGACAGATATTGAATCGGCTCTGGTTGTTGCATTGAATTCGCTATAGTCTCCTTCGTTCAATGCATTTGAGATTGCTGCAGATTGTTCACTCTGACAACAGATTATTCTTGGCATTCTGTCTGTGATTCCAGCTTTCATCAAATCGATAAAGCCTTTTGCAACTCCTGCTATTATGCATCCATCCCCGACTGGGACATATATTGCATCTGGCACTTTTCGTCCCATCTGTTCAAATAGTTCAATCGATACAGATTTCTTTCCTTCGATTGTCATCGGATTGTAGGCTGTATTTCTATTGATGCCGCCTTTGAGCTTTGTATATTCGATTGAGAGCTTGAATGCATCATCATAGCTTCCTTTTACAGGAACTACCTTTGCTCCATAGAGCACAGATTGCATGAGTTTGTTGATTGGTGCTGTAGCTGGCACGAATAGTATGATATCCAAATCCATCGCCGCCCCGACAGCTGACATTGCAGCGCCCGCGTTCCCTGTAGATGCAAGTGCGATTTTCTTCTCGCCCAAGGCCTTTGCTTGGAGTGCCACTTCGAATGATGCTCTGTCTTTGAAGGAACCAGATATAAGCTGTGAATCGAGTTTGAAGAACAAGTTTCTTACACCAAGTTTCCTTGAAAGCCTTCTTGGCTCCATCAAAGGTGTAATTCCAATAGGATATTCAGATTCATCTGTGGCAGGGTAGGGATAGAAGTCATTTGCACTGACATGTTCTTTCTCCTTTGCTCTTTTCAATACTTCATCGGAAAGCTCGACAATCAAATTGCCTTTTGGGAATGTCTTGCCATCGTTTTCTTTTGAGCATTCTGGGCATTGGTACATGAGTTTGTCTGTTTCATAGATTCTATTACAATCGGAACATACATATTTAAAACGCATTTTTCCTCCTAGAAGAAAGCCGAGGTAAAATCCTCGGCTCATGTCTTAGTGCTTGATCATCGAGTTGAACTCGTTTATTAGCTTATCGATCTTCGATGTCATCTTTGGAATTGATTTCCAGTACTCTCTGTCATACCATTGCCTGTTAAGCTCTTCATATGTCTTTCCTTGTTGCTCAACCCATGTATAGTACTTCAGGTTATGTATTCTGAGTCTCTCATAGTAGGAAAGCTCAAGAGCATTGTCGATTCTCTGATGCATCAAGCTTCCAGAATGAACTCTAGCAGCTTCCATAGTGGAGAATGCTCCTTGTTTTGCCTCAAGCTCCTTCAAGCGTGAAGTGTACATAACAGATGAGTCTGTGAGGATTGTAAATACTACATCATTCTCATCCATTTCATAGTACTTAGCCATCTTTATTGCTGATAGCATGTTGCCGATTCCTGAGATTCCAAAGAGTTGCAAGTCTGCAATTTGCTTATCTGTAAGTCCAACAGATCTCAAGTAGTCATTTCCATCTTTCTCATTGAATAGCCTGTAGATATCCATACAATCCTGGTCGTCGATAGCAAGGATCATGTCTGTATTCTTGACATTGTGGATCCATGGTACATGCTTGTCTCCGATTCCTTCGATTCTGTGGTCTCCAAAACCGTTTCTCAATAGAGTTGGGCATTGCAATGCTTCTCCAGCTCCAATCTTGATATTAGGGTAGACATCCTTTAGATGATCTCCTGCAGCGAGTGTTCCGCCAGATCCAGTGGATGAGGCATATGCTCGGACGTTCTCTGCTTTTATACCAAGCTCCTTGATTACTTCAAGAATTGCTGAACCTGTTACTTCATAGTGCCATAGGTAGTTCTCGAATTGTTCAAATTGGTTGAAGATAACAATGTGCTTTCCTCTTTCTCTATCAAGCTCATGGCACTTGTCGAAAATCTCTTTTACATTGGATTCGCAACCAGGAGTTGCAATAATCTCGCCAGCAACAGTCTTGAGCCAATTGAATCTTTCTTGGGACATGTTCTCTGGTAGGATAGCGATGGATTTGCAACCCAAAAGAGCTGAGTTGTAAGCTCCTCCTCTGCAATAGTTTCCTGTTGAAGGCCATACAGCAACTTGCTCGACAGCATCGAAGTTTCCTGTTACCAATGCTGGTGCAAGACATGCATATGTAGCTCCTACCTTGTGCACACCACATGGGAACCATTTTCCAGCAAGAGCGAAAATCCTTGCCTTTGTCCCTGTGATCTGTCGTGGGATTTCGATGTAGTTCACATCGCCATATAGCCCACCTTTTTCTTTTGGCTCATTGTGCCAGTTTATTCTGTATAGATTTATTGGATCGACATCCCATAGTCCTGTAGTCTTCAGTTTTTCTTTTACGCTATCAGGAATGAGATTTGGGTTCTTCATCTCGGCGAAGGTTGGAAGGACGATTCCTTTCTCTTTGCAACGCTCAGCGTTTTTCTTGATTATTTGAGGATGTTTTTTTAGATTGATTAGCATTTTTCAAGCTCCTTCTTGTTTGGATTATAATTTGATATGCAACAGAACGCAACAAAATAATCACGATATGCATTAAAAGTTTATTTCAGGATTCGTCCGTTTTTTGCTATCTTTATTCTGCTATCCTTAAGAGAATAAGAGAAGAGCTCATCGACTTTGGAGCCGCATTTTTGGTATCCAAACTCTTCCATGAATATGTTCTTGAGCTCTTTTTTCGTGTAAGAGTTCTTGTCGCTGTTTTCAAGTATGTAGAGAATGCAATTGGCGCCTTCTATGTAAGGAATCTGGTATGAGTAGCGGACATAGCTATCTGGCGTTGGACGAAAGTAGTTCTCGTTGTCTACATGAAAGACTTTTTCCTTATTCTCTTCTGTGACCATAAACGTTAATGATGATGCTATTTCATTGAATATTGGCAATATTCGGGAGCCGACTTTTTGCAATGAGAATGAATTTATTACCCGTTTGAACAGAAGCTGTTCGCGAATAGGTGCCTCAGAGCGTATAGTTGCTTCCATGTTTTGCTTTATTTCAAAATCAAGGGCCCTTGAGATAATCATATCGGCTGAGGCTTTCTTTTTCTCGAGATTAGCTATTATATATTCCTTCTTCTCAATCATAGTATGATTCTAAAAACCAAATAGCATTAGATGCAACATTTTTCGTACAAGCTTCAAGCTTATGTGGTAGATATTTGTTTTTTATTTGAAGATTGCTGTTTTATGCTTGCCATTTGAAGAAAACAAGCATTATTGATAATAGCGTGGAGGGTAAAATCATGGATGAGAATAAACAAGATGTTGAATTTACTGAGGGAGCATGTGATGAAAAACAATGCTGCTCGAAGGATGAAAAGGCGTGTTGTGCTAAGAAGTGTGCATCGCCTTTGTCGATATTCACACTTGGGCTTTTAGCAGTTGTTTTTTCACTGTGGAATTCAGTATTTGCGCCATTGGGCTTTGTATTAGGATTGATTGCTGTGATCAAAGGCCATAAAGCAAGACACTTGGAAAGTGTTCCGGGTCTTTCGACAGCTGGCTGGGTGATGGCAATCGTTTCGATGGTGATCTCTGGCATAAGCTTGGTTTATGCAATTTGCACATTTTCGTTTTTTGCATTTCCGTATCATCATGTGTTCTATAGAACCTTCTGGTTTTAGAGCCGTGTTTTGATTTACGAAGGCAGGGGTTGGTTTATGGTTCCTCTGCCTTTTTTTATTGAGCATCTTGCTTTGTAATTCTATAAACATTGGATTGGTGCTATTATTTTGTTGTGAAAAAAGCTTTTATCAAAATCATAATGTTTCTTGTCATAGCTTTTCCTATTCTTGCTGAGACTTTTGAGAAATATGATTTCACATTTTACAAAACAGTTGATGGCTCTGTTGCGATAATGAATGATGAGAGGCTGGGTTTCGATTATACAGGCTATGGTTTCTTAGGGCAGAACATGACAACTGGCCTTTATATCAGATTCGGTATGCAAGCTCCATATTCGACTTTGATTTCCATTTTTGAAAAAGATTCTGATCAGCAAGAGTTGCCTGAGGACTCTTCGCAACTTCCATCTGCCGATAGTGGCGATACAGATTCAGATGGCAGCGATGCAATAGCTTTGCCAGATGATGTTGCTTTGATTGATTCCAATAAAAGTTCGCAAATTAAATTGAGTGATGAAGATGCAAATCCCGATGTGAAAGGTGGAAGGGAGTTTGTATTTTCCTCTACTATAGGGCCAGCTTTCAGGCATTTTATCTCAAATGAAGTTGTTTGGTATATGGGACTTGGGATATCAAGCAAGATAACGGAGAGCACGACAGGATCAAACAGCAATGGGATTTTTACGAGTTTTGAATTGAATGTTGGGTCGGACTTGGATATGGGTTTTCGTTTGGATATCGCATCAAATACATCACTTAGGATCGGCGTTCATATGACAACAGGGCTTATCACATACACAAACTCATCATTTTCCGATCCAAATGACAATGTCGTTTTCTCTAATGAGATCAAAGCCGATATCTTCACAAAGGTTGGTGAGAAATCATCAACAGAGGCCTCTGGCTATATAGGGCTTGCTCATGTTTTCAAGCCAAAAGTTGTTCAACGCTACCGCTATTCGAATAAAACATCGATTCTGGGTGGCGGGACGATTTATGAGCTTTGATGACTTCTCGAAACTATTATTTTTCCTGCAGTAATCCAAAAATTTGGATAAATAATTCTTGCCTAATATGGATTTTATGGTAAACTCTAGGAAGGTTATATAGGATTTATCCAAAATTTTGAACATGAAGAACGTAAAGCTTAAAGACATTGCACAGACAACAGGAGTCTCTGTTTCAACTGTTTCTAGGATTCTTTCTGGTGATAAATCGAGAAAGATGAAAGATGAAACAGTGAAAGAGGTTTTGAGGGTAGCTAGCGAATTAGGCTATTATTCAGATAAGAAAAAAAAGCTCAAGAATGCTGTTGGAAAATTGAACATTGCTGTTTTGTTTGTATCGGATCATGAGAGCATACTTTCTCCATTCTTCTCGCAGATAATCGAAGGAATAAGAAACGAGATAGATCTTCTTTCGGAATATATGAACATATCATTCGAGATTCTTTCTCTAGATACATTGGCATTCGAGCAAAGACTTGATAAGAGGTCAATTGATGCAGCAATAATCCTTGGCCGCACACGAGAGTCTGTCATAAAAAGGATAAAGGATACAGTACCGAACATAATATATTGTGGGCTGAACACTATCGGATTGATGGATGAGGTTATTTGCGATGCAAAAGAGGGTATTAAGGATGCTGTCAAATTCCTCTATCAAACTGGTGCGCGAAAAATCGCATATATTGGTCCGACATCCATCCAAAATGAGATTATGAACGAACATAGATACGTTGGATACATAGAGGCATTGGCGGATTTGAATCTCGCTTATGATCCTAGTCTTGTAGAGGATGTATTCTTGAAGGTCAACGATGGCTTCGATGGTGCAAAAAAGCTTTTGGCGAAAGAGATGCCAGATGCTATAGTTGCAGCAAATGATAATGTGGCTCTTGGCGTACTGGGGTATCTTGAAGAGGCTGGCATAAAAGTTCCTGACGATATCTCTGTGATTGGTTTTGACAATATAGATTTGTCGGCATTTTCCCATCCGCCTCTTACTACTTTCGATGTTCCTAAGATGGAGCTTGGGCATTTTGCTTTGAAGTTTCTGATCGACAGGATAGAAAATCCAAGAGAGAGGGATATAAGGATCACTATTCCTTATCAAGTAGTTGTGAGAAAGTCGACAAAAAAGAGGATGAGAATATGAAAAAGATATTGTTTATGCATGGAGGCGGACCAACAGCTGTGATCAATGCCTCTCTTGCTGGTTCATTGATGGAATTGAAGCAAAGGGGCATCAAGGGCGGGATCCTTGCTTCCCGGTTTGGAACTGGTGGGCTATTGAATAAGGATATTATTGAAATTCCAGAGCTTTCCGATGACGATTTATACAGGCTATCGAGGACACCTGGATCAGCAATTGGCACAGGGCGAGATCATTTGGAGAGCGAAGATTATGAGCGTCTTGCTGATAATCTAGAAGAGCTAGGTGTTGGCTTTGTCGTACTTACGGGCGGAAATGGAACCATGGATACAGCAAGGAAGCTGGCCAAGTGTTGCAAGGAAAGAGGCATAATCGTAACAGGAACGCCAAAGACTATGGATAACGATTTGTCTCTTACTGATCATTCTCCAGGATTTCCTTCTGCTGCAAGATACCTTGCCGGCTCTGTGCGGGAGGCATGCCAAGATGTAAGGAGCCTTCCCATCCATATAGTTGTTATTGAAGCATTCGGGAGAGATGCTGGCTGGGTAGCAGCATCATCTGCGTTGGCAAAAAGCAAGGAAAACAGAGGCCCTGAGATGATTCTCCTTCCTGAAGTTGCATTCGATGAAGATAAATTCCTGGATCGTGCCGAATCATTGTTCAAGAGAAATGGAGGATTTGTGATTGTCGCCTCTGAAGGCTTGAGATATAAAAGTGGCAAGCCTATTGTGGAACCTGTTTTCCAAGTTGGTAGAAGTACATATTTCGGCGATGTCTCTTCTCATCTTGCTCTTTTGATTACAAGGAAGCTTGGGATAAAAAGCAGATCCGAGAAGCCTGGAATCCTTGGCCGCTCATCCATTATGTGGCAAAGCGAACTTGATAGGAAAGAGGCGATAGAAGCTGGACGATTAAGTGTTATTTGCGCACTTGAGGGCAAAAGCGGCTATATGAGCATCATAAAAAGGGAATCAAGCAATCCTTATTCCTCGACTGTTTTGGCTCATGAAATCTCTGATGAGATTTTACAGGCCAGAGTAATGCCAGATGAGTATATCGACAATGATGGTTTTGGTGTGACAGATGCGTTTTTGGAATACGCAAAACCTCTGGTTGGCGAGGATTTGGGCACATTCAAGTCATTTGTATAAAAATAAAGGAGATTACTATGGATATAAAGTATTTCAGTTATGGCCCAGAGAGGCTTGGGGAGGGAAAGATACCTGTAAAGTGCCTTGGCGATAGTGGGGAGGTTTTTACCGAGATAGCTCTTGAGATGGTATCGAAGATTGAAGAAAACAACAAAAAGCATGAGCATACAGTATTCATTGTTCCAGTTGGTCCGGTAGGACAATACCCTATCTTTGTCAGATTTGTGAAAGAAAGGAACTTGAGCCTTGAAAATGTCTGGTTCATAAACATGGATGAGTATCTTGACGATGAGAAAAGATATATCTCGAAATCGCATATGCTCTCATTCAGAGGCTTTATGGATAGAGTTGTATATAGCCAGATCCCAAATGAGCTGAATATACCAGAGAGCCACAGGATATTCCCGGATCCTGATGATACAGGCCGAATCATGCGCACTATCGATGAGCTAGGAAAGGTCGATATTGCATTTGGAGGTATCGGGATCAATGGCCATCTTGCATTCAACGAAGCTGAGGATGTCAGTGCTAAGGAATTTGCACTTCGCGAGACAAGAGTCCTTGAAATAAGCAGGGAAACAAGAGTTGCAAATGCGATTGGAGACCTAAATGGCGCAATTGATGCTATGCCAAAGTATGCTGTAACAATCGGAATGAGAGAGATCCTTTCAGCAAGGAAAGTAGTTATAGGAGTTTTCAGACCATGGCATAGAGCTGTTTTGAGAGAAGCTCTTTTCGCTCCTGTCTCTGGTCATTTTCCGGCAACGCTTTTGCAAGAGCATCCAAATGCAATGATTCTTGCAAACAACATTGCATCTGAAAAAGCATTCTAAGAAAAATAGATATAACAAGGAGTAATATGAGTTTAATACCACTTAGACCAATTCTGGATGCGACAGACAAATACAACTATGCACAAGGTGCATTCAATGTAAACGCTTGCGCCCAAGCAGAGGCTGTTATAAGAATACATGAGATTTTCAGATCTCCTGCCATATTGCAAGGTGCTGATCTCGCCAATGGCTTCATGGGCGGTCGCATAGATTTCATGAATGCAACGATTGATGATAAGATAAAAGGTGCAAAGAACATTGCAAATGCTGTGATAAAAGCAGCTAAGGATTCTCCGATTCCAATTGCTTTACATCTTGACCATGGAAGGGATTTTGAGTCCGTGAAGGCTGCAATCTCTGGCGGATACACTTCAGTAATGATCGATGGCTCTTCTCTCCCTTTGGAAGAGAATATAGAGCTTACTAGGGAAGTCGTTAAGTATGCACACGAAAGGGGTGTTACAGTCGAGGGAGAGCTTGGTGTACTTGCTGGTGTAGAGGACCATGTCTTCAGTGCTAATAGTACATACACAAATCCATTGGATGCATTGAGATTCTTCAAAGAGACGAAGTGCGATGCTCTAGCCATAAGCTATGGCACTATGCATGGAGCAAACAAAGGAAAGAACGCTGTAGTGCGAAAGGAGATTGCGATTGCAATAAAAGAGCTTCTGTTGCATGAAGGGATACATGGCGTGCTTGTCTCACACGGCTCCTCGACTGTGCCCAAGTATATAGTTGAGGAGATCAATGCGCTTGGAGGCGATATCAAGGATGCATATGGAATTCCTCTTAATCAATTGATTGAAGTGTCACATCTTGGGATTGGGAAGATCAATGTCGATACAGACATACGCCTTGCTGTCACAAGGAATGTCAGAGAGTTCTTTGAAAAGTACCCGGAGATGAAAAAAGATCAATACATTTCGAAGGTATGGGAGTTGTTGAATGCAAATCCAAAGGCCTTTGACCCTAGAGTTTATCTTCCTGGAATCATGGATAGCGTGATGTATGGAAACATACCATCTGATAGTGTCGCTCGCTTGATATCTGTCATAAAAGATGGAGTTATGGAGGTGGTCGGAACGTTGATTGTTGAATTCGGGCAAGTTGGCAAGGCACCTCTTGTGAAGCTTTCTTCTCTTGATCAAATGGCAGAATTCTACAAAAAGGAAGGCATTTGATGAAAAAACAACATATATTCGTAAACTTCAAGAGATTTGATGTTCCGGCAGAGTTCGGTGGTGTGAATCGTATCGCAAAGATAGATGATTATGCGCCTTCTATTATTCGAAAGGTTCTTCCTGAGTTGGAAAAATACAACAAGGATAAGGTTCGGTTCGTACACTACTATCCAGAGGCACAGCTTATTGGTGCAATCAAATCAACAGAAAAGAGCAATTGCCTTGAAATTGGTAGCCAGAGTGTCTATAGAAACGATATCTCAAAGGGTGGGAATTTTGGCGCATTCACAACGCTCAGGCCTGCAGCGGCTGTAAAGGCTATCGGATGCACATCTACGATAATTGGCCATTGCGAGGAAAGAAATGAGATGCGTGAGCTTTTGAGCATGGCAGGGATCAATGATACGAAACCTATCAATAAGGTTCTTAATATGGAAGTCCTGAGAGCCCAAAGCCAAGGCTTGTCAGTTTTGTTTTGCATAGGAGAGAGAGCCGAGGAAGTCCAATCTTGGGACAGCGTAATCAAATGTCAACTCGTAGATGGCCTAAAGGATGCTGAGCTTGGATCGGTTGTCATTGCATATGAGCCTGTTTGGTCAATCGGACCGGGGAAAACACCGGCAGACAAAGCATACATCACGAAAGTTGCAAGACTTGTAAAAGAGACAATCGGAGATGTTCCAGTTGTCTATGGTGGCGGTTTGAAGGAAGAAAATGCTTCAATGCTTGCATCGATTGACGAGATTGATGGAGGTCTAATTGCTCTGACGCGTTTCTCTGGTGATATTGGTTTTTACCCAGAAGAGTATTTGAATATCATAAAGCTTTATATGAAAGAAAAGGAGTCAAAATGAAGATCGATTTTGAATATGGACAAGGAGTGATGAGCGCAAATCTTCCTGATAATACAGATGTTTTCATCCCAGGAGTAACTGTAGCAGATCCTCCATATATACCAGAGGACAGGCTCGAGGAGGAAACTCTGAAAAGCATCAGAAATCCAATCGGAATGGAACCGCTTTCAAAGCTTGCCAAAAAAGGAAGCAAAGTTACAATCGTCTTTCCAGATCGTGTAAAGGGTGGAGAGCAACCAACAAGCCACAGAAAGATATCTATCAGGCTGATATTGAAAGAGCTTTATGCAGCGGGAGTAGAGAAGAAGGATATTCTTTTGATTTGCTCGAATGGGCTCCACAGAAAGAATACAGAAAAGGAGATCAGAGGAGTTCTTGGCGATGAGCTTTTCAATGAGTTCTGGTATTCGCACCAGATTATAAACCATGATAGCGAGGATTATGAGCACCTTGTCGACTTGGGTGTTACAGATCGTGGCGATCCGGTTTTGATGAACAAATATGTCTATGATAGCGATGTTGCTATCCTTATCGGACATGTGCAAGGAAATCCATATGGTGGCTATTCCGGAGGCTATAAGCATTGTGCTACTGGAATAACGCATTGGAGGAGCATTGCAAGCCACCATGTTCCAGAAGTAATGCATAGATCTGATTTTACTCCTGTATCAGGGCATTCTCTTATGAGAACCAAGTTCAATGAGATAGGAATGCACATGGAAAAGTGCATGAATAAGAAGTTCTTCTGTTGTGATGCTGTCCTGGATACAAAGAGCAGGCAAATCTCAATTTGGTCTGGATACGCAAAGGAAATGATGCCCCCCAGTTGGCAAGATGCAGACAAAAGAACGTATGTGCATTGGGCAGAGAAGAAATACGATGTCCTGGTTTTCGGTATGCCACAGTTCTTCCACTACGGGGAGGGAATGGGAACTAATCCTATAATGCTTATGCAAGCTTTGTCGGCACAAGTTATCAGACATAAAAGGATAATGAGCGACAAATGCGTCATCATTTGCTCATCGATTTGCAATGGATTCTTCCATGATGAGCTTTGGCCTTACACGAGAGAGATGTATCAAATGTTCAAGCATGATCAGATGAATACTCTTGTCGATATGAACCGCCTTGGCGAGTATTTCGCTACAAACGAGGAGTATATAAGAAAATACAGATTCGCTAATGCATTCCATCCTTTCCATGGATTCTCGATGATCTCTTGTGGACATATCGCAGAAATGAATACAAGTGCAATATACATAGTTGGAGCACAAGATCCAGGCTATGCTCGCGCAATGGGATTAAAGACTCGTGCTACATTCGAAGAGGCTTTGGCAGATGCAAAAAGGAAGTTTGTTGGCGAAAATCCAAATATTCTTGCACTTCCTCTTACATTCAAGACAGCTGCAGTTCATCTATGCATGAAGAATGATGAGAACTGAATAATCTAAAGACATGCTTGCTTCTAGTTGATTTTTGCCAGAAGCAAGCATTGCTGGATCAAAATGCAACTCAAGGGGGAAGATATTGTGATTTCTTACCATCCAAATCCTCACATTAAACGAGATTCGATTTTTCTTTTAAACGGCCTTTGGGATTATGCAATAACAAAAAAGGGAAAATATAAAAATCCATCCGATGTTATATGGCAAGGGAAGATCAATGTTCCTTACTCTCCTGAGGCAAAGCTTAGTGGGCTGTTGCATACTTTGCAACCATCAGAAGAGCTTTGGTACCACCTTAATCTCGATATCGAGCGAAAAGCAGGCGAGAGGTATTTCTTTACAGCTGGAGCAATAGATCATAGCTGTGAAATCTTTTTAAATGGAGTGAGCATCAAAAGACACTCTGGTGGATATACACCTGTTGTTGCAGAGCTCACAGATAATCTGCTAGATGGGAAAAATTCTATTTCTATACGAGTTGTCGATCCAACAGATAAAGGACCTTTCGCAAGAGGAAAGCAGACATTGAAGCCACATGGTATGTGGTACAGATGCCAAAGTGGGATATGGCAAAGCGTATACATTGAGAGAAAGAAGAGTTTATTTGTTGACGATTTTGAGTATGAAAGCCTTGAATCATTGGATGGCATAAGAGTCAAAATAGATTCATCAGATGGCAATAAGCATGATTGCATTCTCGAGTTCAATGGAGAGAGATATGTGCTCTCAACATGCCAGTGGCATATTTTGAAAGTAGACAATGCGCATCCTTGGTCACCAGAGAATCCATACATTTATCCTGTTTCAATTCTTTTACATGATGATAGGATCGAAAGCTACGTAGCAATAAGGACAGTAGCAATTGAAAACAAAAGGATATTGCTCAATGGCAAAGAGTATTTTTGCAATGGTGTGCTGGACCAAGGCTATAACAATGATGGTCTTTACACATTCACTCCAGAGCAAATGGAGCATGATATAGAATTCATAAAGAGCTTAGGCTTCAATACGATAAGAAAGCATATCAAGGTCGAGGAGTCTTTCTATTACTACCTTTGCGATCTGAAGGGAGTTCTTGTTTGGCAAGATATGCCATCTGGTTCAAAATCTTCATTCATCGTTTCAAAGATCCCAGCAATCATTGAGTCATTTCAGCTTCCAGATACTCAATACAGAAGACTCTTTGGAAGAAGCGACAAAAATGGCATAGTAGAGTTTGAGAACAATATGCAAGAGATTGTTTCAAAGCTCAATTTCTTCAAATGCATAATAGTCTGGACAATATTCAATGAAGGGTGGGGCCAGTTCGATGCAAAGGAAATGACAGAAAAACTTCGAGCTTTGGATCCAACAAGGCTTATAGACTCTACATCTGGTTGGCATGATCAGATGTGTGGTGACTTCTATAGCAGACATGTTTACTTCAAGAAATACAACTACAAAGGTGATAAAGCAAAAAGAGCCGAGGTCCTTTCTGAGTTCGGAGGCTTAATCTACAGAATAGCGGGGCATGTATACAACGATAAGGATTTCATTTACAAGAAAGTTGAAACAAAAGAGGAGTTTCTTTCTCATCTGAAAGCTCTCTTTGACAACATAAGAGAAGAAAAGAAGAAAGGCCTTGCTGCATCTATCTATACCCAGAGCGTTGATGTCGAGGAGGAATCCAATGGCTTTGTCACATATGACAGAGAGGTCGTAAAGGCCGATGTTGAAGATTTAAGGAAGATAATATTGATTCCCAATTAGATAATCTCATTATTGCATATATCTCTTATTCCTGGTTGTGTGCATTTTTAAAGCAAGGATGACGATATTCCTTGGCAATAGGAATATCATTCATCTGATTCATCTTGTGACTTTGTCCATAAGATCTTGATATGTGCTTACATGCTCATAATGAATATCTCTTGTTCGAATGCTGCTAAACAGTTTTTTTGCACAAGAGATTTTTCCATTTTCGATTCCTCTTAACTCTTCAGAATCAAGAGTTCCCTTTGTCTCTGCAACAAAGAAGATATGCTTTACTTTATCTTGATGAAATACAATTGCCCAGTCTGGGGCATAGTTTCCCATTGGTGTTGGAATCTGAAATCCTCTTGGAAGTTTTGCATAGATATAGACCTCGTTATCTGGAATATCCAAATCCTCTGCAAACTTTCTTTCCACAGTCCCATCAAGAAACATGTATTCCTGAATGCTCTTTTTTCCGTCATATGCTTTTACAAAATCTCGATCAACTTTCTCAGCTGTGAAGATTGATGAATTATATGGAGCAGCATTTTTTGCTTCAGAGTAGGAGATATGTTCGACAATCATCGTTGCTTTCTGGTAGTTGATGAACTTTGAAACTTGAGCAATAAAGTCCTCTGGATTGAGCTTGAACATATCAAAAACATCGACTCGTAAGCCTTTTAAGATAGCAACGACAGTTTTTCTTGTAAGACTTGTAGCTTTCGATATCTTTCCTACAAGATCATAGGTAGTCGATGAGGCTTTGAGTCCGAGTTTTCTGTTCTCTGAAGCAGTGGTTATGAAGCTGTCTTTCGACTCAATTCCATCCTGCGTCATAATATCTTTCTGTTCACCTTTTCGAATGACATATTGAAGTTCCCTTACATTAAGATGGTCGTTGATATAATCAGTTGCTTTCTGAATCAGTTCATTGCTGTCGAAATCGACCTTGTAGACATACTTAGGACTGATTGCTTTCCAAAGTTCCTGGAATTCCTTCTTGTAGAAGTTCTCATTAAGAGGGTTGTCATGAATCTTTGTATCTCGTGCATCCTTGAAGAGCTCATTGAGAACACTAGGATCGAATACAGCTTTGACAAGCTTGACTATGCCTTCTTGCAATGGTCTTAGCTCTTCAGGAAGCGGTGCAAGAGTCCCTTGCTTCTCAGCATCCTTAAAGAGATCTGAAACGGTATCATCATCTTTTAGATAATCATTCTTGATAAGATATTTGTATATACCCTTTGCAATCTGTTCAGTAATGACTGTATTCTTTCCATCAACAACGATTGTCTTTCCTTTGAAGTAGTCATAATCTGCTTTTCTTGGGCGCTCTGCCATGTTCTCCTTCATCTCGTTCTGGAGATTGCTGACAAAAGAGGCATAGCTGTCGCTAGCGATGACAGTGAGCATGTTGATATCAAAGACATCATCTCCCAGAAGATCCTTGTCCATCCTGTTGCCATCTTTATCAACACAGATTCTTAAGCCTCTTCCTACTTCCTGACGCTGTGCAACATCATTGTTTGAATGCTTGAGTGTGCAAATCTGAAAGATGTTAGGGTTGTCCCATCCTTCTCGGAGCGCTGAATGAGAGAAGATGAAGCGAGTGGGTTCTTCAAAGCTGAGGAGCCTTTCTTTGTTCTTCATAATAAGATCAAATGCTGAGATATCATTAGCCTCATCAGAACCTCTCTCAAGCTTGCTATCTACAAAATGGCCTTTCTTGTCGATGCTGAAATAGCCATTATGAACAAGATGGACATCGGAGCACATCTTTCTGAGATACTTCTGATAAGGAGATTCTGTGAAGAGTGATAGCCTTCTATTGAGCTCTGACTGATACTCTTCCTCAAAGACTTTTCCATATTCTCCTAAAGACGTCTCTCCATTCTCATCATATTGCCTATACTTTGCTACTTCATCTATGAAGAAGAGTGAAAGTGTCTTGATACCTTTATTGAAAAGTTCTTCTTCCTTATCGAAGTGTGATGTAATTGTCTCCCTTATCTGGATTCTTCTAATATCATCTTCAGAGACATCTCCGACAGCATCTCCTGCATATAGGGTAGTACCATTTCCAAGTGTTATGCTGTTATATCTCGGATCGATCGAGCTTATGAAATAATCCTTCCTATATTGCTCCATCTCCCCAGATTCAGCATAGATGCTCTCGCCTTGCTGGAAGTTCTTCACAACTCGCTTTACTCCATTTTTCTGGCGCTTTTCAAACTCAATCCTCGCCATAGGAGGGTTGCTTTTTGAAAGTACAATCTCATGGAGAAACAAATAACCATCAGTTCCTGGAATATTCTTGATCTCAAAACCTTTGACTTCAATCTTCTTCACAAGTCGCTTATTGTAGGCATCAAGAGCATCAAGGACATAGACAGCATTATGTTTCTTTCTATGTGTTGCAGAGTAGTTAAGGCAAAAGAGAGGATTGAAATCTTTTAACGCACCTTGGGTCTTTGCTCCTGTCATCTTCTGTGGCTCATCAAGAATCAAAATTGGTCTGTTTGCCTTGATAACATCAATTGGTTTCCTTGAGCCGAACTCATCACGCTCTGTGTAGATGATTCTTGCAGCTTTGCTTGATGAACCTTCCTTCAACGACGTGTTGAAAGCTTGCATGTTGATAATCATCACATTGAGATCAATGCTTGATGAGAAACTATCAATCTGGTTGAGATTGTCACTATCGTAGACGAAGAATCTTGCTTTCTTCTTGTAATACTCCATGAAATGCGTAGCTGTTATCTCGAAGGATTTCTTCACACCTTCTCTGATAGCGATTGATGGAACAACAACAATGAATTTGCTCCAGCCATACTTCTTATTCAGCTCGAACATCGTCTTGATGTAGACATAAGTCTTTCCAGTTCCTGTCTCCATCTCTACATCAAGAGAACAAGCTCCGAGTTCTTTTGAAAGTGATTCAGATAGAGGAATATTGTTGTTTCTTTGTACCTCTGTGATGTTATGGAAAAGCTCTTGACTATCGAGTGCAACTGGGTTGTTACCATACCCAAGACTGTCTTCCCAAAGTGGTAAAACGTCTTTTCCCATATCTCTTTTATATGTAAGACCATTATTGTAAGGTTGCCCTTTAAAGACATCAACAACGGCCTGAACAGCTTCTGTTTGATAATCTTGTACTTTAAACTTGAATTCCATCAGAGTACCTTCCTTACAGTATCAGGGCTGTAACGCATGAAAATCTGGTCAAAGTTAACAGATACAGAATCATTGGCAAGAGAAGAATCTCTCATGACAAAGTAGGTTGGTTTTTTATTGGCAACTTCCATGATGACAGCTTCATCAACATCTTCATCAAAACATGCGATGAGGTAGTTATCATCAACATTGAATATCTTTTTACCGCTGATTGTTTCCTCTACAATCTTCGCTGATAGTAGAACACCAAGATCAAGCATGACTTGGAATAGAAGATCTTCAGCGGATCTATCAGCTTTTATGTTTGATTCAAGACCATTGAGCATTCTCTGATCTGTTTCTTCAGGAGTATAATAGACATCATTCATGTTGGATGAATCGAGCTTCAAATCCCTGAATCCGATATCAAGAGAGACTTCACCAGAGAACAAGTCTCCTTTTCTATTCTTCATCTCATCAAGAATCTGCTTGCCAGCTCTTCTGATTCTCTCTTTGCCAATCTCACAGATATTCTTGTATCCAGCTTTATAAGCTTCAGACTTCTCATCACATTTCTCTGGAATCTGAACCATGATGAACTTTCTGTGTCCTCCATCCTCAGCATTAAGTTTCATAACAGCATGTGCTGTGGTTGCTGAGCCTGAGAAGAAGTCGAGGATGATGGAATTGTCTCTTATTGAAGAATTAATAATTTTTTCCAAAAAAACTATCGGCTTCGGGTAATCGAAAATAATGTTTCCAAAGAGTTCTTTTGTTTCATTTGTCGCATTTTGATTCATAAATTCATTACTAATTCCAAGTAGACTTGATAAAGGATCTTTATCATTTTCCATTGTATTTTTGTATCTTTTAAAAATAAAACCGCGTTCACCTTCTTTATAATCTTTCTTAAATTTTATTCTCCCATTTTGTATATATTCCTGAAGAGTTTTTTTTGAGAAAGCCCAAAATCTTCCTTTTGGAGGATAATCTATCTTATGCGTGTATGGATTTTCAATTGGATATCTCAGTGACTCGCCACCACTTTTTGCACTAGGGTCTCCTGAACACCAATCCCCATTGGGATCATTGTCACTATTTGTATAATTTTTGAAACTTTTCTCTTCACCTTCTAACCAAACATTGTTTTTGTTTCTTGCATATATAACAAGCATTTCGTGTTGAAAATTAAAACCGTTTCTGTTATCAGCGGTCATTGTTTTTGTTTTTCTAATTATCTCACCTATAAAAGATTTCTCACCAAATATTTCATCACATATCTTCTTGAGATTAGCTTGCTCATTATCATCAATAGAAATAAATATAACACCATCATCCGAAAGCAAATCCTTGGCAAGTCTAAGTCGGGGATAAATCATATTAAGCCAATTTGTATGGAATCTTCCCTTTGATTCTGTGTTGGCTACAAGTCTGTTCCCTTGATCATCATATTGTCCACTATTTGATGTGTATTCAGTTGCATTCTGAGAAAAATCATCTTCATAAACGAAATCATTACCTGTGTTGTATGGAGGATCAATGTAGATCATCTTGATTTTGCTAAGATAGGTTTCTTGGAGGAGCTTGAGAACTTCTAGGTTATCACCTTCGATGTAGAGGTTTTCTGTTGTGTCGAAGTTTACTGATTCTTCTCTGCAAGGGCGAAGAGTGGAGGTGACTTCTTGATTTACAATAGCTCTGGCTTTTCGTTTGTCAGGCCATGTGAACTGGTATCGTTCCTGATTGCCTTCTACTATATTGTCTGAAAGAAGGCTTTTAAGGATATCAAAATCTATAACCTTAGCTAATTCTTTGGTGTCACAGTAATTATTATGGGGGGGGGTGTTGTATAATCTAGGTTAAGTCCAGTGTGCTTTTCACGAAGAACTTCTGTTACACATTCTGGAAACAGTGTTGCTATTTTCTTTACATTTTCATCGACTTTACTCATCGAGTGCATCTTCATCTTTTCCATAGTTATTCTCCATTTTTTCAAAATCATTTAGATTCAATTCGCGTTTCAATTCTTCTTCAGTAGGCATATATGGCATATATTTTGCAGCATATATCTGTTTATTGTCTTCAGGTAATGTAAGGTTGACTAAAGTATCGCTCTTTTGAGCACATAGCAAAATACCTATTGGAGGATTATCACCTTCGTTCATCATATGCCTTGTATAATAGTTTACATACATCTGCATCTGTCCAATATCTTGGTGAGTCAGATCTCCTGTTTTCAGGTCGATTAAGACAAAGCATTTTGTTATGTAATTGTAGAAGACAAGATCAATATAAAAATGCCTACCATCTATATTGAAATGCTTTTGTCGTGCAACAAATGAGAATCCTCTCCCCAGTTCAAGAAGGAACTTCTGAAGATGAGTTATAAGAGCTTCTTCAAGGTCAGATTCGTAGTAATGTTCATTAGGCGGGAGATCAAGAAACTCAAGTACATATGGATCTTTTATAATATTTGTGTATTCAGCCCTTGCTTCTGTCTTTTGGATTTCTTCCGAAACACTTTTCTTATCACGACTTGCAAGAAGACGTTGATAATACATAGTATTGATCTGCCTTTCCAACTGACGAACGCTCCATCCTGATTTTACTGCTTCATCAAGATAGAATGTTCGGATTTTTGTATCAACAACATTCATCAGAAGCAGATAGTGAGACCAACTAAGCCCTGAGTGTATAGATTTGAAATCAGGAAAACTTAAATAGAATTGGCGCATGTTACGGAGGTTGCGAACACTGAATCCCTTCCCGAACTCAAAAGAGAGTTTTTTTGAAATATACTGTAGTATCTGCCTGCCATAAGTGGCTCGGTCACTATCTCCACAAGCTTTATAAATCTCTTTTCCAGTGTTCCAATATACTGCTAGCATAGAAGCATTGACGGAAGCATAGATCTGATGCTTTGCTTTTATTATCTGTATTCGTATTGCTTTGTATATCTGAATTTGAGTTGTCATCAATTCGGCAGACGCGTCTGCCGAATTCATTTTCTTTTCCATATTAGTTCCTTTCCAATTCCTTCAATTCATTTTTAAGAGTCTGTATTTGCTGATGTAGCTCATACTTCATTCTTGGAGTCTTGGTATTTCGTTTTTTGATTTCAAGTTTCTCTATATTGGATAGAATAACTTGGATTTCAGAATCATGCTCGATTTGTTCATCAAGGTTTTTCCCTTGAGCAACTTGAAAGTTCCCGATTGATTCGACAATGTGCTTCCATATTTCATCTATTGATAGCCCCTCGATATTCAAAGTGTATCCGAATTCTTTCCACTCTGTCATGAATGTTTTGCTTTGATGTATTGCAAGCCGGATGCTCTCATTGTAGTGGAGAACGATAACTATGTGCTGTGGAATTAGTCGGAAAATCATCTCGATTGAATCTTGGTGTATCTCTCGATACTTGGGAATTACTTCTATGATAAATATTCCGTTTATCGTTGGGCTAGCTTCTACAGGCAAAGATCTTGTTGACAGTTCATTTACAATCTTAAGAGATGAAATTTCATTATTGAACATCTCTTTTTGTTTTGATGTTCCATCGAAATTGGAAAGGATATCTTTCTTGTAGAGTGGAAGTGAGACCTCTGTGTTTTTAGGTAGTCCTAGCATTCTTCCTTCCTTACGACTAGAAAGCAGATGAGTTCAAAGTCATCAAGGTCTTTCATCATTGTATTGATGAATGAAATCTGCCCACCTGAAAGGAACGTTTTCGCATCACTTTCGCTCTTCTTCTCGATAATGGAATCAATGGCCTTGCCGAGAAGAGCGGAATAGATTTTCATATTGCGTCCGTCCCTTGTCTCCTTGTTGAATGGCTTGTATATGGAGGGAATTGGTTCTTCCTCATTTCTAGCAAGATATCTCATCTTATCCAAAAGCTTTTTGGGAGAGAGATGGTCTGTGATTACATTTCCATCCATATCTACATAGACCATGTAGAAGGGATGCAATCTGTTCTGGTTGTCGATGTTGACATTGTTTGTTCTGTTCTTAAGGACAAAAATGACACCTGGGGGTGTATTCTCCTTGCATCTTGTTACAGCATTTAGGCCGAATGGCGCTCTTTCAATCTCTGGATGGGTTTTGATGTATTCCACAAGATCCATGCGAAAATCATTTAAGCCCAGATCCATGATTGAGATTCCAGTGCTCATCTCTTCAATGTCTACTACTTCCTCTTGGAGCCTTTTTAGCTGCTCTTTTCTGTAATCAAGATCTGCCTTTTCTGCAGGAGAAAGAATATCATCATCTCCTGTAGATGTGAGATCTACAATCTTCATCCTTGTTTCAACTCGGCTCTTGAGGTTGATGTACTCATCAAGTGTGATATCAGGCCAGAAATTGACAAGTTGTATGACTTGATTAAGGCTTCCAATTCTGTCGATTCTACCAAACCTTTGAATTATTCTTACAGGGTTCCAATGAATATCATAGTTGATAAGGTAATCACAATCTTGGAGATTTTGTCCTTCAGAGATACAGTCTGTAGCGATAAGAATGTCGATATTGGCTGTATTTTGGGGCATGAGCATTTCTTTGTCTTTTGAGATTGGAGAAAAACATGTCAGGACAGTATTAAGATCGCATTTTAGTCCTTTTATGGTCGATTTTCCGTCTACTGAGCCTGAGATTAGAGCTGTATCTATTCCATACTTTGCCTTCATCTTAGGTGCAATGTTGTTGTAAAGATACTCGGCTGTATCTACAAAGGCTGTGAAGATGAGGATCTTCCTGTTGCCAGGGTTTATCGGATTGTTGATTTTGGTTTCGACAATATTGATGAGTGTTTGTAGTTTTGTGTCATATTCGGGCGTGATATCCCTGACCATCGAGTCAAGAATTGCAAGATTATCAAGATCCCTTTCTAGATCTCTTTTCCAGCTGATAGTATCCATGTCGGCAAGGTTGATTTGCATTTTGCGTCCGACTTTTAGTAAATCCTCGGCATTTTCGTCCTCACTATCCAGTTCTGTCATATTTGAGATATCGGTAAGGCTTAGCATCTCATCCTTGTGTTTCTCGAACTTCTTTATGACATCGACTATCGATGATATATAAGATTGAATCCTCTCAAGTGTAAGACGAAATGAATAGATAGAGCTTTCCATTCTTTTCATGAGGTTCATAGCCATAAGATAGCTGATACCTTGTTCTCGTCCAATTTGGTTTAGATTTGCATTAGGCTTATTGCTATCGTAGAGCTTGTCATACTTTTCTCTCTTGCTGGGGAGAATGAAGAATGATGGTTTATATACTGAGAGGTTCAGCATCATAAGAATATCGAAAATCTCGTTATATGTGATTGCTTTGTTCAGATTTGTAAGTGGAGGGCGCAAAGATAGGGGAGTGAGCCTTCTGGGAAAATTCCCAATGTCCTTTGTATTGTAATATGTCTGGATATGTTTTCTCGACCTTGCAATCGTAACAGAATCCAGAAGTTCAAAAAAATCGAAATCCAAAGACTTCTGGAGTGAATCAATTGTCCTTTCCTCTGCAGGCAATTTGCTCCACTTGTTGAATGCTTTTTGAGCCGCAATGAATATATCGTTGATCGAACGACTTGTATTGAGTAGTGGATCTATGTTTGCGGCATTGCCTTCATATGCAAGCTCAAGTTGGCACTTCAGATCCAGGAATTTCGTATTTACAGGTGTTGCTGAAAGCATTAGGACTTTTGTCTTGACACCTTTTCTGATGACTTGGTTCATCAGTCTTGCATAGCGGTTTTCTTTTTTCTCATCGCCATAGATTTGACCACCGTTGCGGAAATTGTGTGACTCGTCAATTACAACAAGATCATAATTGCTCCAGTTAAGACGTGACAGATCTATTCCATTTGAGAATCCATGAGTTCTTGTCAAATCAGTATGGAATAAAACATCATAGCGGAGCCTGTCTTCGGCTATTGTGTTGTTAAGGTAGTTTCCTTTGAATGTCACCCAGTTGTTTCCAAGTTTCTTTGGGCATAGAACCAGAACATTCTTGTTCCTGTTCTCATAATACTTGATGACAGCAAGAGCTGTGAATGTTTTTCCAAGTCCAACACTATCAGCAAGGATACAGCCGTTGTATTTCTCCAGCTTGTTGATGATGCCAAGAGCCGCATCCTTCTGGAAATTATAGAGCATGTTCCAGATTTTGCTGTTCTTGAAACCGGTTGCTTCGTTTGGCAATGTATCTTCAGAGATATCTTCCAGAAATTCGTGGAAGATATTGTAGAGAGTTACGAAGTAAATGAAAGCTGGAGAATTCTCGTTATATGCAGCAGAGATGTTTTCAATGACCTTGTCTGTGACATCTTCAAGCTTGTCTGAGTTCCAGAGAGAATTAAATAGCTTGATGTATTCACTTGAGAATGGTGATTCAAACTTGTTGATCATGCTATATGCATTATTGCCCTTCTCGCTTCCAAGTTCTGCTGTGGTGAAACCTGTGATTGGCATATATGAAATATCATCGATATTCATGAAGCCCATCATTGCCTCATCTGTTGTGTTTGATTTGAATCGTACTTTCTTTTTTATCCAGTCAGCACATTCTCTTGCAATAGCTTTCTGCGACAATTCATTTCTCAGCCTGATTTCAAATTCAGTGCCTGTGAGACTGCGTTCTCTGTTAAGTCGTGGAATATAGAATTCCTTCTTTTCTTTGCTTGTTTTCTCGGTTGTGAAGGAAGGAGATGTGAAAATGAATCTTAGTTCATCGATTCCTTCGAGTTCTTTTTGAAGTTCTTCAAAAGCATAGATTGAGAAACATGCAGCTGCGATGGAGAGTTTGCTATCTGGGCTGATTTCCTTTTTAAGGTCATCTCCCAGTTTTTTTGATATGTTGTTTATTACCTCCATCTATACCTCTCTGTGCTAGTTCACATTTGCTTGCAGATTTTTTTTTCGGATAATGAGCAAAGAAATCAATCTATAAGCATTGTTATTAATGGTAGCATTATTCATGCGGAAGAGTATACTTTGAGCAAAATAAATATCGAAAGAATCGAGGCTTCATGCATAGTTGTGGGTAAGACTTGATAAAGATATAAGTTTTGGGAGATGGCACTTAATTGAAAAAGCCATCTCTTTTCTTTTGTTGTGTGATTAGAGCTGGAGAACGAGCAGAAGAGGATACTCTTCAAGGAGCATATCGTGCTTACTCCTGATGTTCTATGGGCATAAGGAAGATAATTTATGTGAAGCTTTGAAAGTAGCCATTTCCTTTCTTTGTTGTTAAAATCAAGAGATATGAAGAAAATTGGAAAAACAGTGCTTATATTGGTGCTTGTATTGCTAACAGTTGCTCTTTCGATCTCGTGCCAGAATATATTTGGTACATCGACAGATGTAGAGCGTGTCTATGGTGATTGGCTTTATCAAAAGGACAGTGGGTTTGAAATAAAGCTTTCCCTCCGTAAAGATGGCACTTACTTCTATCAAGAAATCTCATCATATGGAAAGATCCTATATGAAAACAGTGGGAAGTTCTCTTTAAGTCCGACTCGCTTGATTTTGAAAGGACTTGATGACAATGATGGCGATAGATTCTATGTGTTCTCGATTTCAATGAAGGAGTCGAGCGATGGCGAGGATATTCTAGAGCTTGTGCCAACATTGACAAAAAAGTACACATTCAAGAGATGCATCTCTATTGATGAGCCAAGTATTTCGCTCGATATTGATGGATCTTGGTATTCGGATGAATTTGGACAAGTAGAGATAGGCGATGGTAAGATTGTAATAGAGGATAAAGATGGAACGCCTATTGCTTTTAAAATCGAGAAAGCAGTAGATAACAAGCTTTTTATTGATAGCCAGGATTACTATAGCGAAATAGACTATTTCACTGTTAATGGAACTTTGTATGTAGTCTTTCCCAAGCTTTCAGATGATGCTCATGTTTTCAATGCTATCTGAATCATGAAAATGCACTTGGATAAAAGCTAGCTATCCTTGAAGTGTATCATTTATTTCTTTAGAATCAAAAAGACTAGGAGAATAATATGTTCAAACCTGTAAACAATAAGGTCGAATTCCCAAAGATGGAAGAGGATGTCCTTAAGCTTTGGCAAGAGAAGGATATTTATGAAAAATCAATAGAGCAGCGTCCTGCTGATAATGAATATGTATTTTACGACGGGCCTCCGTTTGCAACAGGCCTACCTCATTTTGGCCATTTTGTCCCAGGAACGATAAAAGACGCAATCCCGCGCTATCAATCAATGAAGGGCAAAAGAGTCATAAGACGCTTCGGGTGGGATTGCCATGGGCTTCCTGTAGAGTCTGAGATGGAGAAGACGATAGGTGTCTCTGGGCATGCGAATATAATCAACTATGGCGTTGCAAAATTCAATGAAGAGTGCAGGTCAATCGTTCTAAGATATACAGCTGAGTGGAAGAAGGCCATCACAAGAATGGGTAGATGGGTCGATTTCGACAATGGCTACAGAACTATGGATAAAAAATACATGGAATCCGTGTGGTGGGCTTTTAAGACTTTGTATGACAAAGGCTTGATCTATGAGGGCTATAATGTTCTTCCATACTCTCCAAAGCTTGCATCGCCACTGTCTAATATGGAGGTCAATCTTGGAGGATACAAGGATGTGACAGATCCTGCTGTTACTGTAAGATTCAAGGCCGATGGCGAGGAAAATACATATTTCTTGGCATGGACAACTACTCCTTGGACTCTTCCATCAAACCTTGCACTTGCTGTGGGAGCAGACATCGATTATGTCAAAGTCCAAGATGAAGAGGGTGGTGAGTATTACTATCTTGCAGAGAAGCTTTTGAACAAATACTACAAAGATGGCAAAGGAATGAAGGTCGTAGAGAGAGTAAAAGGCAACGACCTTGTTGGTAAGAGCTATGAGCCTCTATTCCCATACTTTGCTGATTTGAAGAAAGTCGGAGCATTCCAGGTTGTTACAGCTGACTATGTTACAACTGAAGATGGCTGCGGCATTGTCCATACAGCATCTGGCTTTGGCGTAGATGACTATAACACAATGAAGACAAAACTGCCTTCTGTTCCTGTCGTTTGTCCTATCGACGAGGAGTGCAAGTTCACATCAGAGGTATCTGATTTTGCTGGCATGTTTGTAAAGGATGCCGATAAGCCAATCATCCAAATGCTCAAAGAGCAAGGGAAACTTGTAAAGAAAGAGAACTACTTGCACTCTTATCCATTTTGCTACAGGACTGGAATGCCTCTTATCTATAGAGCGATGAGTTGCTGGTTTGTCGATGTGCCAAAGATCAAAGAAGCTATGCTTAAGGCAAATGATCAAATCACTTGGGTGCCTGAGCATATAAAGTACGGTCGCTTCGGAAAGTGGCTTGAGGGCGCGCGAGAGTGGGCAATCTCGAGAAACAGGTTCTGGGGAAATCCAATTCCTGTATGGAAATGCGATGGCTCGGATTATATAGAGGTCATAGGTTCTGTTGCTGAGCTTGAAGAAAAGTGCGGACATAAAGTTGAGGATTTGCATAAGCATTTTGTTGATGAGCTTACATGGCCAAGCCCTGATGGAAAGGGGACAATGAGACGTGTTCCAGACATTCTTGATTGCTGGTTTGAGTCAGGATCTATGCCATATGCTCAGCAACATTATCCATTTGAGAACAAAGAGAAATTCGAGAAGGAGCTTTTCCCTGCTGATTTCATCAATGAAGGATTGGACCAAACTAGAGGATGGTTCTATTCTTTGACTGTTCTTTCCGCAGCTTTATTTGACAAGCCGGCTTTCGAGCATTGTATAGTTTCTGGAATAGTGCTTGCTGAAGATGGAAGGAAGATGAGTAAATCGCTTAGAAACTATACAGACCCTATGCTTGTCGTAGAAAAGTATGGCGCTGATGCACTGAGGTTTGCTCTTCTTAATTCTCCTCTTGTCAAAGCAGATGACTTGAAGTTCTCAGAAGACATCGTGAAGGATGTGATAAAGGAGTTGTTGCTTCCTCTTTGGAATGCATATTCATTCTTCATCACATATGCGAATATCGACGGGTACAATCCAGACAAGACAAACTTTAATGATTTGAAAAATCCACTTGATAGATGGATAATCTCTGATTTGGAAAAGCTTGTCAAAGACGAAACTGATGGCTATGAATCCTATGATATGCAAAAAACAGCATCTGCTCTTGTTTCTTTCCTTGATGACTTGAACAACTGGTATATAAGAAGATCAAGACGTAGATTCTGGCGCTCAGAGAATGATAGCGACAAGAAGGAAGCATATGATACTCTATATCGGGTATTGCTTACATTCGTTAAGCTTGCATGTCCTATTGTTCCTTTTATCACAGAGACAATCTACCAGAATTTGAAAACATCAGATATGCCAGAATCCGTCCATCTTTGCGACTATCCTGTGTACAACGCAAAAGAGAGAGATGAGAATCTTGAGAAAGAGATGCGCTTGATTGTCAAGACAATCGAGATGGGTAGATCATTGCGCTCTGCATCAAACCTCAAGATAAGACAGCCATTGAAGAGCTATATCATTGTCGACAGAAATAGCTTTGATAGAGCTATTCTGGAAAAGAACAAGGAAATAATTGCAGAGGAGTTGAATGTCAAGCAAGTCGATATACAAAGCGATGAATCTTCCCTTGTTTCCTATTCAGCAAAAGCAAACTTCAAGGTCTTGGGATCAAAGCTTGGCAAGAGCATGAAGGAAGTTGCATCGATTATCCAGGATTTCGATAACAACAAGATCGAAAAACTTTTGGAGGGAGAAAAAGCCAAGATCGTCTACTCGGCAGGAGAGATTGATATCGATGAGAATGACCTAGTAATCCAAAGGACAGAGAAAGAGCATGTGAAGGTTCTTAATGATGGAGAGATCACAGTTGGCTTTGATACCGAGATTACTAAAGAGCTTCTCTTGGAAGGTGTTGCTAGAGATTTGATAAGATTCGTGCAAACAGTACGAAAAGACAGTGGCTTCGATGTCTCTGATCATATTGTCCTTACAATAGATGGCTCAGATACTATCAAAGAAGCTGTCGAGATGTACTCGAGCTACATCAAGTCAGAGACTCTTGCCAATGAGCTTTCAATAAGTGAAAACAATGGAAGCGAAGGCGAGATCGGTGATGATAAGTTCAAAGTTGATGTGAAAAAAGCGAAGTAATGGATGTAAGACAATGAGAAGATGTGTTTTTTCTATTCTGTTTGTTGCTCTCATATTTTCTTCATGTGTGCATCATACGCCATTTGAAGATGAGTATTATTTCCAAGCTATGGGTGATAGCTCTGAGATAGTTGTCACAACAGATGTCAAGAAATTGAAGGGAAGTTCGCTTGGTGCAAATATTGATAGCAATGGAAATGCAAAAACACTCTTCGATCGTGCCGAAAGGCTTTCTGTTGCTTTGATGCCTAAAACGCTAGAGAAGTATCCGCTAGAGATATCTGATTATGATATCTATGGCGGTTTTGAAGGCAACTATGGATCTTTTGTTACAAATACAGCACTTTCCTGGTCCAAGGAATTCGTGAAAGAGAAGGAAGATGGAATAAAGTACTATACAAATGGCAATATCAAGGCCGCTGTACCTAAGTCTGGATTGCTTCTCTTTTCCACAGACAGCTACAAAAAAGCATATGAAAAGACATTCTCAGAGAGAGTGAAGCTCATAGAGGATGAAATTGCGAAAGAGATGGCTTCATCAACAACAGCTTTTTTCGTAAGAACACCACAAACTCTTCTAGATCTTGGCTTTGAGTTGCCTGATACTGTCTTGAAACAGATTTACACTTCTTATTTCATGATTGATGAAATAGATGGCAACTTGGTGATGAATGGAAAGCTTATGATGTATGACAAAAGCGGGGCTAAGACAATGAATACTATCTTGAGGAATCAATTGATACAAAGCATTCGGCGTTCTGGTGAGAAACTTGACGTCAAAGCAATCTCAAAATACTTTACATTTGATGACAATGTTGTCACAATCGATTCATTCAAACTCGAGGGAGAAATGCGTCAAAAAGCTCTTTCGATGATAGATAAGACATTAGAAGGTTTAATGTAATATGCCACTATATGAATACAAGTGTCCTTCCTGCGGGAAGGAGTTCGATCAATTGAGAGACTTTTCTGAATCCGATGAGCCGGCAAAATGCCCAAATTGTGGCGCCTTGGCCTACAGAGAAGTAGCAGATGTTGGTGCTGTGATCTATAAAGGATCTGGCTACTATTGCAAGGATCATCCACATGAGGGTTGTCCTTGCCACAAGGAAAAATGATTATGAAGAAGAGAATCCTTACAGGCGACAGACCTACAGGGCATTTGCATCTTGGGCACTATGTTGGGTCATTGAAATCGAGAGTTGAGCTTCAAGATGAATATGAAGAGTTTATCCTTGTTGCTGATGTGCAAGCATTGACAACGCATTTCGAGCATCCAGAGTTGATCAATGATTCCATCTACCAAGTCACGATGGATAATCTTGCTGTGGGGTTGGATCCGGAAAAAGTTACTTTCGTGCAACAGTCGCAAGTTCCTTCAATCCATGTGCTTACAATGTATTATTCGATGTTTGTGACAGTTAACCAATTAAGCCACAATCCAACAATCAAGACAGAAGCAAAAAACTACGGTTATACTGAGATGTCATATGGATTCTTGGGCTATCCTGTGTCCCAGGCTGCAGATATAACATTTTGCAATGCTGATTTGGTGCCAGTAGGGGAGGACCAGATTCCACATATCGAGTTTGCCAGAAAGATTGTAAGAAAATTCAATGCGCAATATGGTACATCCATTGTTGAGCCTGAGTACAAGCTATCAGTTGTATCTAGGCTAGGCGGATTAGATGGCAACACAAAGATGGGTAAGAGCCTTGGAAATGCAATCTACCTCTCAGATGGTCCAGATGTGCTTTGGGAAAAGATAAGAAACGCTGTTACAGATACAAATAGGATTGCTGTCAAGATTCCAGGAAACCCAGATGTGTGCACAGTATTCCAATATCACAAGGCATTCAATCCAGATGGAGTTGATGCAATTTGCGCTGATTGCAAAGGCGCAAAAATGGGATGTGTTGCTTGCAAGAAGATTCTTCTAGAGAAAATGAATGCCATACTTGAGCCAATAAGAGAAAAGAGGCATTTTTACGAAGACCATCCTGAATATGTTAGGGAGATAATCTCAGAAGGTACAAAGAAAGCCAATGAAATAGGCAACGAAAACCTGAAAAAGCTTGAAGATAAGATGCATCTGATTCTTAAATAATGAGAAAAACAATCCATTGCTACAAGAAACAATGGATTTTTTTCTGGTGCATTTTATCTAAATGAGACAGGTGATGTGAATACAGCATCACCATGTTTTTCATAAGCGCGCATGTAAATTGCACCTTGGCTCTCACTATCGATCTCAACATCGATATGGGCAAGTGTCTCTGACTTTGGTACGAATCTTCCAATTTCAATTGCTGGAGATACAAAGCCGTCGATATATTCTGATGTTTGTTCTTTCTTGAGATCGGAAAGGCTGTATTTGTACTCCCGATCAAAGGTTTCATTGTTCCATGTTATTTTTGCTTTGACGATTATTTCTGTTTTATCATTGCCATCCAATTCGATTACAAATCCATTGGTGCTATCTGTCTGGGCTGTAGCATTTCCATCTGTGACTACATGCAAAGAGATATTGTTTCCATCAATGCTAAAATGGGGAAGAACACTATTGCTATCTTCTGGAACATCCAAAGGGTCAACCATGTCTATCCCTCTAAGTCTTGGTGTTGCACAGAGAACTTTCCCATTCTTGACATCGATGTTGACATCCCAGCTTGCGCTCTTGTGCTTCTTCCCCCATCCAAACATAAATGAGACAAAGCCTATGTTTTCATCTTCGTCTTTTGCTTGGAAGTTGTATTTTCCCGCAATAACATTTCCATCTTGTATAAGCTCGACTTTCTCAAGCTTGTCATAGGCTGAGACAAAAGCAATTGCATGGATCTTGCCATTGTGCTTTGGTGCTATATGGCCAGATCGTACACCATTTACATACAATACTGTCTCTATTGGGTCTCCAGAAGCAGCAGAGGTGGCTCTGTCTACTAGAGCGCTCCATACGCTATCTCTCGAGAGAGCTTTTGCATACAGCACTGTTCGACCGAAGCCGTAGCTTCCCGGCGCTGAGTTGTGGTGATCTGTAGAACCAACTACACCAAAGTGCTTTCCAAGTTGGAGGCCACCTTGGTATGTGTTCATCTCAGATCTTGGTCCCATAGTATGAAGATACTTGGGAGTTGCTTCATAGCTTTCAGAGCATCCATGCATGGATATTATCTCGATAAGAGGAGATGGCTCTTCCCTGTAGTGGCTCCAGCTTATTCCTCTCCAGCCTTCCTTGTATCCAATATGGTGAGGAGTGCAAAGGTATTTCTCTCTTTGATCTTCATTTGCATTTACAAGATTTATAAGTCGCATGTCAGCTTGTCCTTTTTCGACAGGAGCTGGGAGCTCTTCGATTGGATTCTTGCATAGTATTGTGTAGTCACCATAGATGAAGCTATGAAATTCATAAGAAGGGAATGGAATGAAGGTGCTGTCTTCAGCTTCATTCATGCACTCAAGATAATGAGGCCAGTTTTTTCTAAGCTTCTCAAATCCTTTTCGGTGGTATTCCTTTACATCTTCAGGAATGTTCTTTCCCTCTTCATCCATATCTGGCCAAGCAAAATGCCCTGTGACAGAGAAGAAATCGAGTTGCTCACGTGCAAAAGAGATTGCATCTTCGATCTTTCCATACCCATAGCTTATGCCAGAGTGGTTGTGTATATCACCAACATAGGCATTTAGAGATGAAACTTCATCATATAAACCGCTATTTTTTAGTTCTTTCTCAAAATTATTACTAATCCTATTCAACGAAATCCATCCTTTTTTCAGTCCATTTCATGAGACTGCTGTTTTTGGTTAAATATATAATATATCGATGGTTAATTGCAAATCGCCAAGATATAGTATGAGCATACATCTTGAAAGGGCTTAAAAAAATTCAACCTACCATTTTGGAAAAGCTGCTTTATACTCTAGCCAACATATAGATGGAGGCTATAATGGCTGACAGAGGAAAAAAAGAGGGAAGGATGCTCAGCGACAAAGTGAAGAACAAGCTTTGGCTTTTAATTTCGCTTTTATGTGCAATTGGTCTTTGGACTATTCTTTCCATATTACCAGCAACATCACGATCATTTCCAAATATCATCGTGACTTTCAAGCAAATAGGAGTTATGTTCAAGCGAGGAGTTCTCTTGAAGGACATACAGTCATCATTGATTTCTGTAACAGCAGGGTATGCTCTTGGCTTTTGCATTGCATTGCCACTTGCTATTTTGATGGCATGGTACAATCCATTCAGGAGAATAATACAACCTTGGATCCAGTTTATAAGGAACATCCCACCTCTTGCATATGTTCCTCTTATCGTAATTGCTGCAGGAGTAGGCAGAAAACCACAAATCATAGTTATTACGATTGCAACATGCCTTCTAATGTGCATAACAATGTACCAAGGAATAGTGAATATCGATGAGACTTTGATAAAGGCTGCAAGAGTTCTTGGGGCAAAAGACAAGGATATATTCCTACGCGTTCTTGCACCGGCATCGCTACCATTCATACTCACAGCTGTGCGCCTTGGAGCGTCATGCGCATTAACAACTCTTATTGCGGCAGAGTCGACAGGAGCGTTTGCTGGTCTTGGCATGAGGATAAGATCCCTTAACAACAACTTCGAGACAGCTCCGATGCTCCTGTATATCATTTTGATAGGAATAATCGGAGTTACAGTTGAGAAGCTGATCACATTACTTGAAAGGAAGCTAACAGGATGGCAGGAGAAAAGAGAGATATAAAAGTCAAGATCGATAATGTGAAGAAGACTTACCAAGGACGAAACGGGGAAGTTGTTGCGCTCAATGGTGTCAATCTTGACATTATGGACAATGAATTCATAACTGTAGTTGGACCGTCTGGGTGTGGCAAATCCACAATCCTGAATATAATGGCAGGCCTTTTGGAGCCAACGAGTGGGAAGATACTTTGCGATGGAAAGGAAATCCATGGAACTGGGCCCGACAGAGGTGTTGTGTTCCAGCAATATGCGCTTTTCCCTTGGCTCACTGTAAAGAAGAATGTTCTTTTCCCTCTCCAAATGAAAGGAATAAAGGGAAAAGAGGCCGATGATATAGCCATGAAGTACATAAAAATGGTTGATCTTGAGAAATTTTGCAATCACTATCCCAAGGAGCTTTCTGGAGGAATGAAGCAAAGGGTTGCAATTGCGCGAGCTTATGCTGCCAATCCTGAGGTTCTTTTGATGGATGAGCCATTTGGTGCTCTTGATGCACAGACAAGGACACAGCTTCAGCAAGAGCTATTGGAAACATGGGAAAAAGAAAGAAAGACATGTTTTTTCATCACACATGATGTCGATGAGGCTCTTATCTTGGGACAGCGTGTTGTTATCATGTCGGCACGCCCCGGAAGGATCAAGGATATAGTTACTGTTGACATTCCGTATCCTAGAGATCAAGAGACAAAAATGAGTCCCCGCTTTCTTGAGTTGAAGAACCAAATTTGGGCACAAGTATACCAGGAATATCTTGAAGTAAGAAAATAAAAAAAGGAGAAATAAAAATGAAGAAAGTAATGACTGTCATGCTTGTAATGCTTCTTGCAGCATCGGCTGTGTTTGCACAAGGTGCTTCGGATGCCAATTCTGGATCAAAGACAGAGCTTAAGACTTTGAATGTTGCTTATATGCCTAACTATTCCTCGCTTTGCTCTGTAGTTTCAGCAATAGAGCTGGGAGCATTCGAAAAGGAAGGACTAAAGATCAATTTGGTCGAATTTGCCGACGGCCCAACAATCATTGCAGCTATGGAATCAGGCTCAATCGATATTGGATATATCGGGCACGGTGCACATAAGCTTTGCATCAATGGTCGAGCATCCATCTTTGCAATATCACATCTTGGAAATGGAGATGCAATTATTGGTCTGAAGAGCCATGGCGTTTCATCTCTTGCAGACCTGAAGGGCAAGAAAGTCGGATATGCATCAGGAACATCATCCGAGAACATCTTGCAGCTTGGACTTGCAAGGGCTGGTCTTACAATGGATGATATCAAAGCATACGAGATGGATGCATCAGCAATCACATCAGCTATGACATCAGGAGCATTGGATGCATGTGCAACATGGACTCCATCTACCGAGACAATTGTCAACCAGATTGGGGATGATGCAACAGTTATTGCAAGAAACGAGACATTCTCCGATGAGACAGTCAACATTGCATCATGGATCGTTATGCCAAAGTGGGCTGAAGAGAATCACGATACTCTCGTAAAATTCACAAGAGCACTTTATGTAGGTGATGACTACAGAGCAGAGGAAGAGAACATGAAACAGGTTGCTCAGTGGGTTGCAAAACAGGTTGCAGGCGACTTTGATGTTCAATATCAGCAGATTCATTGTGCTAAGTGGTACACTAAGGCTGAAATCATCGAGGGATGCAATAATGGATCCATAAAAGAACTGTATGAAGTTCAAAAGGTTGCTTTCGGCTCAAGTGTCGATCCAATGACTCCTGTCGATAACTATGTCCTCTTTGATATCATGCTCGAAGCTGGAAAATAAAAAACAAAAAGATAAATACGGCTCCTAGGCTTCTTGTCTAGGAGTTTTTTTTCTGTCAATGACTGACCAAGTATATTATAATTTCTTGCATGCTGAGTGTACTTGTCATAATGACTGCAATACTTTCATTTGCCCTGTTTTTGTTGCGGCATGATAGAAGAAGTCTTTTTCTGTCGCTTGCGTCAATTTCTTTTTCCATCTTCTATTTCACAATGATTATCTATATTGCAAAGAAGGGTGGGATATCGAAAGCCACTACATTCATGCTGTTCTTTTCATATCATTTTCGACAAAAGTTGCAATTTATGGTCCTGACTTTGCAAACGCTTGGCTTTACGATGGCAATATCTAAATTCATGTTTCCATATTTTTTGCTTCTCTCATCGCTTTCAATGGCACACTTCAAACAGAAGATAAAATCCTCACTTGTTTCTATTCTCTTGTCTTTGTTACCGATTGCCTTTATTGTCATATATTATCCATCGATGTTCATAAGGCTTGCTGTAAATACAAAACTGTTGCAAATGGTTGTAACAACTTCCAAACTCTGGATTGTTTTATACGTACTTGCTTCCATGTTGATTTCTATAAAGGAATATATTTCAATTTACTTTTCTTTCTATAAGAGAAGAGCCTTTGTGAAGATGTCAATGGTCCTATCGCTTGGGCTTTTGTATGTTTTTTTCATTCCACAGGACCCGGCACAGGTATATCTTTTCTACAAGAACGAGTACATGGGATCGATGGGACTTTGGTATCTCCATTGGGGATTCACATCAGGCCTATACTATTTCATGATGCTTGGAACAACTGTGCTTGCAATTGTTGGAATAATATCGTTCATGCGCTATTTTTATGTAACATTTGGAGAGATAACGGAAGTCAAGCACCTGAAGAGGATGGGGCAGGATGCAATGAGAGGTGTTAGCATGCTTGTCCATGGCACAAAGAATGACCTTCTCTCAACATCTATTCTTCTTGATTCCTTGAAAGAGAAATACCCATATGACAATGATGTGACAAAGCTTATAGAGATCAACAATGGACTAAAGACAAGGCTCGATCGCCTTAATAGAGCAAGCAAGGCAAATACAACAAAACTCAAGCCGCATCTTCTTTCGGATATTCTCGAGGATGCAAAATGCAAAGTCAGTGATCAAAGCCGTGTGTTTGTCCAAATTGAGGATGATGATATGGTTGTGCTTGCTGATAGGATATTCTTAGCAGAGGCAATTGCTAATATAGTGCAAAACGGGATTGAGGCAATGGATACGTGTGGATGCAATTTGCCGGTAGTAGTCAAAGCATTCTATGATCGCTTATGGATTGTAATAACAATAGAGGATAGAGCAAGTGGCATCTCAAGAGAAGATGCAAAGAGGATATGGGAGCCTTTTCATACATCGAAGAATAGTTCTACGAATTGGGGAATAGGAATGTATTTTGCAAAATCAATAATAAAAAACCACCTTGGTTCTATTAATTTCGAATCGCAAATTGGAAAAGGGACTTGTTTTTCAATAGTGCTACCACGTATAGGAGGTTTCCATGTTAAAGATCTTGTTGGCAGAGGATAATGACATAATAAGAGAGCACATCAAAAGGACGTTGCAAAAGGATCCTTCATTGCAAGTTGTTGGAGAGACAGCAACAGGAATAGGTGCCCAATTGTTGTACGAGCAAATACATCCAGATGTCGTTTTGATGGATATAGAGATGGAAGAGGCAGATTCTGGGATAAAGGCTGCAGATGCGATTATCAGGGAGCATAGTGATGCAAAAGTCATATATCTGACAAGTCACGATGGTGATGATACTATAGTGAAAGCCTTATCAAATGGTAGCCAGGATTATATTGTGAAAGGATGCTCAAATGAAGTCCTTATAAGCAAAGTTCACGATGTAATAGAAGGCAAGCCTAGCTTGGATCCGGCAATTCAAAGAGTTCTGATGGGAGAGTACAAAAGGCTTCGAAAGAGTGAAGAGAACTTGATCTTCTTTATCCAGAACCTAAGCGATTTGACCACTACAGAGAAAGAGTTGATAGCATTCTTCCTTGATGGAATGAAAGTTCGGGAGATTGCAAGCAAAAGAGGTGTCGAGATAGCTACTGTCAAAAGCCAGATCAGGACTCTCTTGCATAAGTTTGGCGTATCGAGATCCAAGGATGTAGTCAATACAATACATGAACTTGGCCTTGAGCATCTGTTTTCAAAGTAGAGTAGTGCTACTGCTTGTTAAGATTCTCCCTAGCAACAGAAAGCATTAGTTTTATCCTGTTTTCCTGGTTTACTTTTGTAGCAGAAGGATCATAGTCTATTGGAACGATGTTAGACTCAGGGAATGCCTTCTTCAATGGTCTTACCATCCCTTTTCCAACTATATGGTTTGGAAGGCATCCAAAAGGTTGTGTGCATACAATATTCTCATAGCCTTTTTTTATCAGCTCAACCATCTCTGCTGTCAAAAGCCATCCTTCTCCCATCTTGCAACCCATGTCGATGAAATCCTCTCTGTATTTCTTTAGCTCTTCGAAAGTGGCTGCTCTGTGGTATTCTTTATGCCTTTCGATTGCTTGCATAGACCATTTTTCGATTTTCTCGAGCGATGGAATTGCTATCTTTTCCACGAACTTGGAGAACAGGATCGAGTGCCCATAGTATTTTCTGTCCATGATCGAGTTCTCGAGTCCATAAAAAACAAAACCCATCATCGGAGGGAGCATTACTTCGCAATCCTCTTTCTCAAGAAAGCCTTCAAGATTTGAATTTCCAAGCTTTGAGAACTTCATGTAGATCTCTCCGACGACTCCAACTTTTACTTTGGGAACCCTGTTTACTTTGATTGCAGCGAAATCATCAGAGATTCTGTTCATGTTTATCTTAAGGTTCTTCCAGAAATAGCCTTTGTTGTTCTTGAATTTCTCTGCAAGTATATCGACCCATTTTGCAACAAGCTTGTCTGTATCTCCCTTGTTTATTTCATATGGCCTTGTTTGATTTGCCATGAGCATAATCAAATCGCCATACACTAACGCTGCTGCACCTTGGCACATCATAATCGGTGTAATCTTGAAGCCTGGGTTCTTGTTCATACCTTTAAGATTGAGAGAGATTACAGGGATATTTCCAAGCCCAGCTCTATCCAATGCTTTTATAAGAAGAAAGTAGTAGTTGGATGCTCTGCAACCTCCACCTGTTTGGCTCATTGCGACAGCACACTTGTCTTTGTCAATCAAGCCCTTTTCGATTGCATCCAGAATCTGGCCAACTACCAACAGGCATGGATAGCACATGTCATTGTGTACATACTTGAGTCCGAGCTGGATTATATCGCTATCATAATTCTCGAGAAGAAGTACCTTGTATCCATGGTTTACGAATATTTTTTGCATGATTGAGAAATGAATAGGTGACATGTTTGGAACAACGATTGTATAACTCTTCTTCATCTCTTTTGTAAACGGAATACTCATTCTTTTTCCTCCAAGGCAGCAAAGAGGGATCTAAGCCTTATCTTTACAGCTCCTACATTTGTGATTTCATCGATCTTCAACTCGGTATATATCTTGTCCTCTCTTCTTAGGATTTCTCTTACTTCATCTGTCGTCACAGCATCAAGCCCGCATCCAAATGACACGAGCTGTACAAGCTCTATATCTTTTTGCTGCGCAATATAGGTTGCAGCATCATAGATCCTTGCATGATAAGTCCATTGGTTCAGGACGTTGACTGGGTGTTTTTGTACCAGTGGTGATACGGAGTCTTCTGTGATTACGCTTGCCCCAAGCTGTACTATAAGCCTATCGATTGAGTGGTTTACTTCTGGATCCGCATGGTAAGGCCTGCCAGCAAGGACGATGATTCTTTTTCCTTCCTCTCTTGATTTTCTCAGAATCTCAGCACCTTTGTTTGCAACTTCGAGTCTGTATTTTGCAAGTTCTTGGTAACCTCTCCTTACAGCTTTCTTCACTTCTCGTTTTTCAATCGAAAGAGTCTCGGACAAACGTTTTACTATATGTCTCTCGTTATCTAGCGATAGATATGCAAGAATCAAGTTCGAATTACCTAGATCTTGGTTTCCCTTTATGACTTCTCCATAGTATGCAACCACAGGGCAATTGAAGTGGTTTGTGCCATGTTCCTCATCTATATTGTATGAAGAGCATGGGATAAAGATATTCTCAACATCTTTCTCGACTAGATATGCAATGTGTCCGTGCATCAATTTTGCAGGAAAGCAAATAGTGTCAGAAGGAATCGAGCTCTGTCCTTTTATATAGAGCTCTCTTGTTGAAAATGGTGAGACGACAACATCATAACCGAGCTCTGTGAAGACAGTGTGGTAAAATGGCAACAACTCATACATGCCAAGGGCTAATGGAAGGCCCATTGAGCCTCTTTTGCCTTTGTTCTCTCTTGGCTTTTGATACTCGCTTAAAAGTTCTTGCTTATAAGCATAGAGATTGCAACTTTGGCTTTCTTTTTGGCTTTTCCCGGTAATAGGTTTCTCGCATTTGTTTCCACTGATTAGCCTTCTGCCGGAACCAAAGCTGTTGATTGTCAATAGACAATGGTTTGTGCAACCATTGCAACGAGTCGTAGAAACCTTGTGTTCCATCTTCACAAGGTCGTCCAAGCGTATAATAGAGCTCCTATCCAGTTTGTTTTTTACTGCTTTGTCTTTTGCATACAAGGCAGCGCCATATGCACCCATAAGACCTGCAATCGTTGGCCTGATGACATTATGTCCAAGCTCTAGCTCGAAGGCACGAAGCACAGCATCGTTCAAAAACGTTCCACCTTGCACAACTATATTCTTTCCCAGCTCGCTTGCATTGGCTGTCCTTATTACTTTGTAAAGCGCATTCTTCACAACAGAGATCGCAAGGCCTGCTGATATATCGTTTATTGAGGCTCCATCTTTCTGTGCTTGCTTTACAGATGAATTCATGAATACAGTGCATCTAGAGCCCAGGTCGACAGGATTCTTTGCATATATGGCAAGTTTTGCAAATTCTTCGCTTGTTTTGCCTAATGCATTTGCAAATGTTTGCAAAAACGATCCGCATCCGGATGAGCAAGCTTCATTTAGAAATATATCATCAATGGCACCATCTCTTATCTTGAAGCATTTTATATCTTGGCCACCGATGTCGATTATGAAATCTACATCTGGCAGGAAGAAACGAGCACCTTTGAAATGGGCTTGAGTCTCGACAAGAGAGTAGTCCAGAGAGAGTGCTGCCTTTAGTAGATCCTCTCCGTAGCCTGTGGATGCAGATGATGCGATTTCTATATCTGGATAGTCATTGTATAGTTGCTTTAGAAAGTCGACGATGACAGCAACTGGGTTGCCGTTGTTCGTTTGGTAACGCGATAGCAATAAGCGTCCGTCTTCTGTTAAAAGGCATGTCTTTATCGTAGTTGATCCAGCATCTATCCCTAGATATGCCTTTCCTTTGTAGCTCGATACGTCGGCTGTTTTGACTGTTGCTTTGCTATGGCGAGATGAAAATTCTTTGTATTCTTCTTCATCCTTGAATAGTGGGGCGAGTTTTATGAACGAGCTTTTGTTTTTGTAGTTGGAAAGCTTATTTTGGACATCCGACAATTTCATCTTTGCGCTTCCGGCAGTTAGTGCAGCTCCCATAGCAACATAGTAGAGTGAATTCTTGGGACATATGCCATGCGTGTTCAGTTCTTTGTCGAAGTAGTACCTGAGGCGGGGGATGAATGTCAAAGGACCACCCAAGTAGATTACTTTTCCCTCGATTTTCCTTCCTTGCGCAAGTCCCGCAATTGTTTGGTTTACGACAGCAACCAGGATCGATGCTGCAATATCCTCTGTTTTTGCGCCTTGGTTAATCAATGGCTGGATATCGGATTTGGCAAATACTCCACATCTGGATGCTATTGTATATAGCACAGTCGCTTTCTCGGAAAGCTTGTCTATATCGTCTCTTTCGATACCCAAGAGTGTTGCCATCTGGTCAATGAAAGCACCAGTTCCACCGGCACATGTTCCATTCATCCTGACTTCAAGGCCACCAGTTAGAAAGAGGATTTTAGCATCCTCTCCTCCGAGCTCTATTATTGCATCTGCATCCGGAATGAACTCCTTTGCTGCGTTTCTTGTCGCATAGACCTCTTGAACAAAAGGAATGCCTGTTGCTTCTGCAAGTCCCATGCCAGCAGATCCGGATAGCGATATCTCTATTTCTTGATCGCCAATTGCATCCTCCAAAGAGGAAAGCATCTCTTTGCTTTTTTCTATTACTTGAGAGAAATGACGCTGGTAGTCTGAATAAATAAGGCTATTATTTTCATCCAACGCTACGACCTTCATCGTCGTAGAGCCTACATCGATCCCAATTTTCACCATGTTATGAATGTAATAAAATAATCAAAAAGGCACAAGTGTTGATATATACTTTAGATCAAGCAGCCTCTTGTGCCTGTACATATTATGGCGTTGAATTGAAAAAGAAAACATAGCTTCGACTCTGTGTTTATTTTGATAGGATCAAGCATGAAATAGGCACAAGGAAGATAAGGAAAACAACATTCCATAGTGTAAATACAGCAAAAAAATGCATTTTTCGAGCATCTTTGCTCTTCGAATAAAGCCTGAATGCAATCAATGAGGAAAGAGATGCAACAAGAGTCCCAAGTCCACCGACATCAACTCCATATAGCAATGCTTTGAGATTGGTAGAAAACGGCTCTAGGAGTATTGCGCTTGGGACATTCGATATAACTTGCGAAAGCACAAGCGAGGAGATGAACTCATGGCCATTTACGATTTTCGAGAGATATCCATTGACGCTTTTGTTTTGGGAAAGATTTGTTGAGAAGATGAAGAAGCATAGGAATGTCAGCAAAAGCATCCAATCGACTCTCTTCAATATGCTTCTGTCGAAAAGCAAGATCATTGCCATGAAGAAGATGAATACTGTTAGCCAGTTTGCATATCCAAGGACAGCAAACAATGTGAAGATCAAAAGACAAAAATAGAACATCATCATGCCTTTGTTCTTTTCAACGTTTTCTTCATTTTCGACTTTTATCACAAGCTCATCTCTTAGGTCTTTTCTAAAGACAAATAGAAGAGAAAGCGCCAATAGAATAAGCGATGTTATATAGATTGGGAGCATTGTGAGAACAAAGTCCTTGCCACTTATTTCCATCTTGTCGAACAGGAAAAGGTTTTGGGGATTCCCGAATGGAGTAAGAAGAGAGCCGAGGTTTGCACTTATTGTCTCTAATGCAACGACATCGATTATGTATCTTTCCCTTTCTGTTTCTGTAAATAGAGCAATTGTAATTGGAACAAAAGCCAGAAGAGATACATCATTTGTTATGAATGATGATAGGAAGAATATAGCAAAAGTCAAAAATGCCGATAGAAGGAAAGGGGATCTTATCCTTTTTGATAGCGATAATATAGGGACAAGTATCTTCTCTTTCTTGAATCCTTCCAAGACAACGAAAAGCATTAACAATAGGATAAGTGTTTTCCAGTTTATGCCTTTGATTAGATCAAGTGATGGGGCTGTTGCGGCCATAGATGCTAACGCAAGGACAAGCGCGATTGTGAATAGTGCCTCATTTTTCAAGAAACAGAAAGCTTTTGAAAAAACATTGTTCTTATTCATCCTCTTTGACCTCGTTCCCCATAGAATCGAATGTGAATACTGTAGCATTTGAGATTGCTTCATCTATGATTTCCTCTATTGAAAGCGCATCATAGTGTTTTCTTGCAACTTCTTTTATCGGTCTTGTGACAGGGTGCTTAGGCGAAAAGACCACGCAACAATCCTCGTATGGCAGGATAGAGGTATCATAAGTGTCGATTTTTCTTGCTTTTTCGATTATCTCTTCCTTGTCCATTGCAACAAGCGGTCTCAAAACAACCAAATCGGTCATCGAGTTCGTGAAGTTCATTGCATCCAATGTTTGGCTTGCGACTTGTGATAGCGCTTCTCCTGTGACAATCGCTTTTGCATCGTTTTGCTTTGCAATCTTTGTTGCTGTTTGCATCATTGCAGCTCTGAACATCAACGTTGCTTCATCTTCGTAGCCATTGTCTCGTATGAATTCCTGTCCTTTCGTAAAAGGGACCACATAAAGGTTTGTTCCTTGAAGATATGGAGCAATCTTCTTTGCGAGCTTTTTCACCTTCTCTAAAGCCATATCAGATGTATAGGGATAGGCGTGGAAGTAGATCGAGTCCAGCTTTACACCACGCTTTGACATCTCAACGCCAGCTACAGGGCTGTCGATTCCTCCTGAAAGCAATAGCATTCCCTTTCCAGCTGTTCCCACAGGCAACCCTCCAAGGCCCTTTTTCTCTGATGTATATAGGTAAGCATCTGATCTAATCTCGCAATGCAAAATATAGTCCGGGTTATCCAAATCAACAGTAAGGTCTGGGAATATTTCATGTACGACATCTGCAAGGACAATCGAGATCTCGTGGGATGTCAATGCAAATGACTTGTCTTCGCGCTTTGCATTGACTTTGAATGACCCAGTTTGCTTGAATGTCGAGTTTGGCAATATCCTTCGCGCTTCGTCAACGATTGCTTCCAGTTTTTTCTCAGTCGTATATGCTCTTGCATATCCTGTGATCCCAAAAGTCGTCGAAAGGACATTGTCTATATAGTCGTCAGGACACTCTGTGTCTATGTAGGCAAATATCCTACCTTTTTGCTTCTGTATCAATGAATGGTATGGGCGGAGTTTCAATTTGAGGTTGTTCCTCAATTTCTTCTCGAAAAAATCCCTGTTGCCACCTTTGAGTGATATTTCACCTTCTTTTATCAAATAGAGCTTTCTGTCCATCTTTTCCCTTATTTGTTCTTTACAATTTCTTCAAATGATTTTATCAAAAAATCGACATCTTCCTCTCTTGTGTCCATAGAGAACGATATCCTGATAGCTTTAGATGCATCATCATGGCTGATTCCCATGGCTTCAAGCTGAGCTTCGGCCTTTCCCTTTGCATTGTTTGAGCATGCAGAGCCAGACGAGACGCAAATTCCTCTATCGAAGAGCATGCGAGTAAATACTTCAGAGGGAAGCGTTGAGCGAACTGAAAGGATGTAACTGGATGTATTCTCTTCTGGTGAGAGTATTTTTATGCCTAGATTTGTCAGAGCATCCCGTATCTCTTGATTGTATTTCTTGATTCTATCTATGCTTTCATCCTTTTTCTCGTGCCACTGGCGCATCGCTTCTGTCATGGATGCTATTGCAGCAAGGTTCTCTGTCCCGCCTCTTATGCCTCTTTCCTGACCTCCTGCGGGAGCGATTGACCTAATGCTGCTTGGGTTTTTCAAATAAAGCATCCCAATTCCCCTTGGTCCATTTATTTTGTGTGCAGAAAAAGAGGCTCCATCAACATCGAAAGCGTTGAGATCCAATTCTGTCTTGCCTAATGCTTGCACAGAGTCCGAAAAGAAAAGTATCTTTCGTCTTCTTTCTTTTTCGAATTCCCTTATTGTTTTGCTTATTTGCTTTATGGGTTGTATAGTTCCTATTGCATTATTGACAGCCATAACGGCGACCACTTTTGTCTCTTCTGAGAGCTTTTGTTTGACTTCCTCTGCTGATACAAAGCCCTTTTTGGCTTTGAGATATGTGACTTTCCAGCCGTAGTGCAAAAGGATTTTGAGCCATGAAGATACAGCCTCATGTTCTATCCTGGAGATAAGGATCTCGCCCGGATCATGCCATAGTAGGGAAGAGAAGAACACGCTGATTGAATCAGTGGCGCCTGATGTGAAGATGATTTGGTTCGCATTTACATGCAAAAGCGATGCGCATTCTTCTCTTCTTCTTTCAAGTTCCTCCTTTGCCTCCCTTCCTGCTTTGTGTATGGAAGATGGATTTGCAAAGAATCTGTTTGCTGTATCTATATATGTCTTCAGCGCTTTTTCCGAGATCTTGGTTGTAGCTGCATTGTCAAAGTAAGAGTACATGGACACTATTAAACTAAAAAAAACGATAATGCTCTAGTCTTTTGTACTATTATCTTCACAGCACTTTCTTCGCTAGCTATAATACTATGCAATATGGATAAGATGCTTAGTGTAAAACTTAAAGGCGGATTTGTCTCATCTGTGTATTCTTCTACGACTCTTTCATCTGTTGAAAAGAAGATAGAAAGCTATGGCAAGAACGCGATGTATGTTTTCGATGAAAACACAAAAGACATTGTCTCATTGGACAAGGATCGATGTGTTGTCTTGCCTTCTGGAGAGAGCGCGAAAAACTATAAAAGCATTGCCAAGATCATAGATAAAGCACTTTCGTTGTCACTTGCCAGAGACAGTATCTTTGTCGCAATTGGAGGTGGAGTTGTTTGTGATATGACAGCTTTTGCATCATCTATTTACATGCGTGGCGCTCGATTGTCTCTTGTCCCGACGACTCTTCTCTCGATTGTCGATGCATCACTTGGTGGAAAGACTGGAATCGACTATTGCGGCTATAAGAACCTGATTGGTTCTTTTTATCCTGCAGAGGAGATTTTGATTTGCACAGAGAGCCTGAAGAGCTTGAGTGAGAAGGAGTACATTTGCGGGCTAGGGGAAGTCGTGAAGCATGCATTCTTGTCTCCGAGCTGGAAGCTTTATGATTTTCTTTGCAAAAATAGCAATATGATTCTCAATCGAGATCTTGCAACTCTGCTTGAGATGATAAAGCTGTCATTGGAAGTAAAGAAACACTATATCGAGATTGATCCTGAGGAGAAGAAGGGCATAAGATCGTTTTTGAATCTTGGACATACGTTTGGCCATGCCCTTGAATCGATTACAAACTATAAGATAAGCCATGGCGAGGGCGTTGCATGGGGAGTTGCTAAAGCCCTTGAAGCGGGAGAGATTGTCTCTATCACATCTGATGAGTACAAATCAAAGGCTTTTGCTCTTCTCTCGCTATATCCTTTTGATACTTCCTTGAAAGTCCCTTCAGATATGATAGAGGATTTTCTTAAAGCAATATCCAAAGATAAGAAAAAGAGCAATGGTTCTGTCAAATTCGTTCTTATGAAGGGGCAAGGAGAGCCTGTATTGATGCCTCTTGAGGAACAAATTGTCAAATCTATCGTATTATGAATTGTAAAGCCCCATTGCTTTTTCTATTCTTATAAGTGCTTTTTCTGCTTTTTCTCTTGCCTTTATTTCATTCTTTGGCAAATCATCAATTAGCGAAGAAAGAGAGTAGATAGTATCCTTTATTGCATTATCAAGAGATGGAGATGGAACAAGGGCATAGCGCCTGTTTTTTTCCTTCAGGCATAGAAATGAGAACTCGCCAGCGCCAGATACAAATGGCATCAAGGCATAGTCGATGTACTCTTCTATTGACAAGAACTCCTTTTTATCAATAGATGCGTAGCCTTTTGGCTTCTTGAAAAGTGGCTTTTTTACACTCTTTATCAAAGAAAGCTCCTTGTCTATCCGGCTAGTCTTGAATTGTACTCTGGATCGGTACTTGTCGATTTGCAAGAAGAACTTTGTATCAGATCTATTTTGAATTGCCTTCAAGCTTTTTAAAGGAATGAGGTATGCATCTTTTCCTTTGTATTTGATTTTGTATTTTTCAAGCTCATTCTTGTCATTTTTGTTTATTCTGGAAAGCGCTTTTCTGGAGAAGCCTTTTTGAGAAAGCGCCTTCAGAAGCAATGGGTCTATCCTGTTTAGCCATTCTGGCCTTAGAGGGGAGACTGTTCGAGCATACATCTTGGATGTTTGCACAATCTCTCCTGCTAGTATGTATTCTGGCATATTCCTGAACCAGCTTGAGCCGGGATGAATCATTATTCTGTCAGCTGTGAGAGATCTAAAAGAGTATTTGTCGACACGCTTGCAAACATATTGCCTTAATCCAGAAGCAAGGCAGCAAAAATAGTCGGAAACGCTTCCTCCTTCTGAAATTGGTATCCCCTCTTGTGATACAATTGCCTCCAGTTGCTCTTTTATATGCACAATTTCATCCATTGTTTGCATATCCAGAAAACGGCTTTTGCAAAAACTCTCCTTCTCTTTTTTTGCTGTGAGAGCTTTGTATTTCCTGTATAGAGTAAGCATAGAGACAAAATCGCCATAAACTTTGTCGCACATTGCATGGTGCACATCTCTTGCAACAAGTTCCTCTCCTGGAGGAAGTATATAAGGTGATTTTGTTGATAAGAACGCAACAGCTGTGATTACATTTGCAATGACAGAAGGGTAGTTTAGAATCGATTCTACAATTACTCTCGACAGTCTTGGCAAGAGAGGGAACTTGATCATCATTTCACCGATTTTAGTCAAATGATGGTTTGATTCTATAGCCCCTATTGTTATTAGTGTTTCCTCTGCAGATCTCAAGGCATCTTTTTTCGGCATCGTAATGAATGGAAATGTAGAGGTGTTGTAGATTCCAAGCTCGCTCATTCTCAGAACAACTTCAGCCAAATCTGAATGCAAGATCTCTTCTTCGGAGAAAGCGGGGCGCATATTGTAGCTTTTTTCGCTGTACATCCTGTAGCACACTCCAGGAGCTGTTCGACCAGCTCTTCCTTTTCTTTGGTCTGCAGATGCTTTCGATATTTGCATTGCAACAAGTGCTGATGTGAAATTCTGCTGATTGTAGAAGTTTATCTTTGCAAGTCCTGAGTCTATTACTGTCCTTATCCCATCGATTGTCAATGATGTCTCGGCTATATTTGTCGATACTACGACTTTTGTCTTTTCTTCTTCTGTAGGCAAGAATACTCTCTCTTGTTCCTCTTTCGATAGCCTTCCATACAATGGATATATTTGCAACGAGTTTGCTATATTTGAGCAATATAGAGAAGAAATGCAATCCTTGATCTCTCCCTCTCCTGGCAGGAATAGAAGCACATCTCCTCCGTCTTTGCTTTCATGCGCATTTTTTATAATCGAGATGATCTTGCCAAAATACTCATCTTCCTTGTCGCGTGAAAGCTCCATCGGAATATAGCTTACATCAACTGGGTATGGCTTTCCGCTTATCGAGATTATAGGAGCTGAAGAGAAGAAATCGGAGAATACTTTTGTGTTGATTGTCGCGGACGAGATTATTATCTTCAGGTCTTTTCTTTCTTCTGCTATCTCTTTAAGAAGCCCAAGGATGAAGTCTATGTTAAGACTCCTCTCATGGGCCTCGTCGACCATGATCACAGAGTATTTTGATAAAATAGGATCAGCCTTTACTTCTTGTAGAAGAATGCCATCTGTCATTATCTTGATTCTGGTATCAGGGGAGGATGTGTCTACAAAACGCATTTTGTAGGCGCAATAAGAGCCTGTATCACCAATTTGATTCTTGATAAATTCGCATACAGAGAGAGTTGCAATCCTCCTCGGTTGCGTTATTCCGATTATTCCAGCCTTGTCATATCCAGCTTCCTTTAAAATTAGAGGAATTTGCGTTGTCTTGCCAGAGCCTGTTGGGCTTTCTACGATGATCGTCTGGTTTGAATCCAAAGCCTTAAGGATATCGCTCTTATGTTGGTATACAGGTAGATTCAGAAAATCAATCAAATAGTAACTTCCTTTATTATGTTATCAATGCTCTCTGTCTCAAAACTTTCTCTCGAGCTATGACTCTTCAACACATAACTTCCATCTTTGAATGTAAGCGAATATGGAATATTGTTCTTGCTAGCATAGTCGAAGATTTGCTTCATCTTCTTCTCTGGAGATAGAAATACATCTATTTTCAGGCCAGCATTCCTTAGTACAGATGCTGTTTTCATGGCCATGGCTACTTGGTCTTGCTTGTGTATTATCAAGATGTCAGCAGAAGAAGTATTTCCAAGTATTGGGCTTTTGAGTTCCTCAAGCCCAGCAAGAAGCCTGTCAAGGCCAATCGATGATCCTACTCCAGGAAGGTTTTCCTTAGTATAGAGAGATGCAAGGTTGTTGTATCGTCCTCCTGAGCATACAGAGCCAAGATTTGGCAACTTGTCAAGAAATGTCTCATATACGATTCCTGTGTAGTAGTCTAAGCCTCTTGTAATCGATGGGTCCAGCGTGAATTTGTCAGCAATTTCCATCTCTTTCAAAAGGGCATAAATCTCCCAAAGTCTTTCAGAGCCAGGGCATGCACCACACGCAAGATCTGTTAGCTTTGAAAGCGTTGTCTCGAAGTCATTGCCTTCGCCTGCCGTAATATACTCGATTATCTTGCCAGCTTTATCCTCGTCTTTTGTAATCTCACAAAGTTGTTTTAGAACTTCCTCTTTGCCGATTTTCCTTAGCTTGTCTACAGCTCGAAGAATATCGACAGAACGGTCTAAGAGATCTTGTTTCTCCAAAAATGTATTAAATAGTCCTCTATGTGACAAATGGAAAGTGTAGTCATCTATTTTCAAAAGCTTGAATGAGTTATGCATCATCGAGAGTATTTCTAGATCCGATTCTGCATTGTCTACTCCAACAATATCGAAATCACATTGTATGAATTCCCTGTACCTTCCTTTTTGAGGCTTTTCTCCACGCCATACCTTATTTATATGGTAGCGCTTGAATGGCAAAGCAAGCTCGGATGAGTGCATCGCAAGAAAGCGAGCGAAAGGAACAGTAAGATCGAAGCGCATAGCAACTTCTCTTCCGCCGTTGTCTTCAAAATGGAAAACTTGCTTGTCTGTCTCACCTCCGCCTTTTCCAAGCAGAACCGATGTGTATTCCAGAACAGGAGTATCAATTGGTACAAAGCCATAAGATGAAAAGCCATCCTCAAGCACTCTTATTATCTTCTTCTTTGGTATCTCTTCGTTCGGCAGGCTGTCTCGAAAGCCTTTTAGGATCACTGGATCTATCATAAAATTCCTCTGTATTTAAATTCTATCACGATTCTAGTTCATTCGATGATATTAAAAAAGAGTAGTAATAAGGATTAATGGTTTCATTAACAGTAAAAATATGTTGAACTATGGTCTCCATACTGCTAAGATATTAGTAAGATATTAGTAAAAGGTTGATGATATGACTAAGCGTGAATTAGTAGAAAGAACACTAAGTGGAGAGGCTTTTGATATAACGCCATCGTGTTTTTCTCTTCATTTTCCAGAAGAGATGAAAAAGGGCGAGAATGCTGTGAAGGCGCATCTTGATTTCTTTAGCGATACAGATACAGACATCCAGAAGATTATGAATGAGAACCTGTATCCATCGAATCCAGGGCTGTTCAAGCCTTCGGATTATGAAAGAATCAAAAGCTATAAAAAGAGTGAAGGATTTATAAAGGACCAAGTTGAGCTTGTAAAAAGAGTTCTCGATAAAGCGGATCCAGATGGATATCCTATTTGCACAATCCAAGGTGTGATTGCATCCCTTGGTCACACTATGAGACCACAATACCAAGCTCTTTCGGATTTGAGACGCATGCAAGTCGATTTTTACCGAGAGGATAAAAAAAGCGTTGAGGATGCTGTAAAGAGAATAACAGAATCATTGATTAATCTGGTGGAAGCTGTGATTGACGCAGGATGCAAAGGCATCTTTTATGCTGTGTTGGGTGGTGAAAGAAGCCTTTGGACAAAAGAGGAGTTCGAGAATATACAGGCACCTTTTGACAAAGCTGTCATGAAATGTGCCAAGGATAAGGGCGCATCAGTTATTTTGCATCTATGCAAGAAGGACCTTGCGATCGATAGATTCGAGAGTTATGGAGAGTTCTCTGATGCGGTCAACTGGGGCATCTATGAAAACAATATAAGCTTGGAAGAAGGGATGAGGCATTTTCCTGGCAAAGTCGCACTCGGTGGCTTGGAGCATAGAAGCGGAATAATCATGGATGGAAGCTTGGATGATATCAAAGCCGAGGTTCATAGGCTAAGAAAGGAGATGAAGGGAAAACCTTTTATCCTGGGTGCTGATTGTACGCTTGCGACAAATGTCGACAGAAAACGAATTAAGGCGGCAGTAGATGCTGCCAGAGATATAATCTAAAAGGAGTACATTATGAAAAGAGTTATTGCTATTTTGTTAGTGATGCTTTCGGTATTTTCTTTTGCATTCGCTAAAGGAGATGTTGAGAAGAAAGCCGATGATGATGGGTTAGTAACGATCACATTCTGGTACAATCCAGCCATTGTCGAAGCTGGATCGCCACCTGATGACTGGTTTGTCTATGACAGAATCAGAAATGAGCTTGGGATTAATTTGGTTCTATCACCACTTCCATCTAGCGCAACTGACAGGGATGTGAAGATGAATGCGGCAGGAGCAGCAGATGCGCTTCCTGACATGATGAGCCTTAGAAGACCTGTTATGGTAAATCTTGCAAAGCAAGGTCTTCTTGCGCCTGTTGATGATATGTTTGCGAAGATGCCTGAGAGAACAGCAAAGATGTACACAGCAGATTCTCTGGCATATGCAACAGTCGATGGACATGTGTATGGTTTTGCACCATCTACTGGAGACATAAAGAAAAATGAAGGAATCCTCATTAGAAAGGATTGGCTTGATAATCTTGGTCTTGATATCCCAAAGACTCTTGATGAGTATATGGATGTGATGAGAGCATTCACATATGACGATCCAGATGGAAATGGAAAAAATGATACATATGGCTATGGAACATTTATCGAGATAACAAGCTATGAAGAAGGACTCGGAAGAAGGCTTGATCCATTCTTTGGCGCTTTTGGAGTTGCTGGGACATGGGATCTGTCAAAAGACCATCCTGGCTTGAACATCTTGAAGCCTGAGTACTATGATGCTCTTTCATTTGTAATCGAGATGTCCAAAGAGGGAGTAATCGATCCTAACTGGCTTAGCCAGAAGAAGGATGACTTCAAAGCAAACTGGAAGCAAGGCAAATATGGTATGATGCGCGAGCAGCACTCATCATATGCATCGGAATCGAACTATGCTCCATTCGATAAGAACTTCCCAAATGGAGAGTGGATTGTAATAGACCCTCCAGTTGGCCCTAATGGTGACAGCGCTGTCGGTGTTTACACAAACATAAACGATGGAGTGATTGCTGTTTCAAAGAAAGCTCAAGAGGCTGGTAAGATGGATGCAATTGCAAGACTTCTTGAGTGGATGTCTGGCCCAGGATACTATGCAATCGGATGGGGAGAAGAAGGAGTTAACTTCGTCTTGGATGAAAACGGAGTCCCAACAGTCAATGGCATTCCTGATCCATCAAAAGGTTTTACAAAGCCTGAGATGCAACCGCTTCAACAGCTCAAGGGACTTGCTTTCTATTGGGGGGATGCTGAGCTTGCATCGAGATATCCATCATATGTTACAGCTGTATCGAAAAAACCTATGTCTGCACTCACGACTCTTAGAGAGATGCAATCCAAGCCTTGGATAAAGCAAGCAGGAGTTGATCTTTTGCCTCTTCCAAGTGCGGATTTAAAGAGATTCTATGAGCAATCTGTTGCTGAGTTCGCATCTGGCAATAAAGTTCTAACTCCAGAGTCTTGGGCAAAGTTCATCGAGCAGTTCAAAGCGCTCGGTGGCCAGAAATGGAACGACGATGGCGTCAAGACAGCAACTGAACTTGGAATACTTTACTAATTGAATAAAAAGGAGCTTGGGATGTTTGATATTTCGGATCTTTATCTTTGGTGGGATAATCATTTTGATCAATACAAAAAGGATTTGGCTGACTATGTTGCCATCCCAAGCATTGCTGTAAAAGAAGAAGATGGCTATCCATTTGGCAAACCTTGCTATGATATGCTTTTGTTTATAAAAAGCCTTATGAAAGAGTACGGCCTTGATGCAAATCTGATAGAGAATGTTTTTGCTCAAGGAGTGCTTCGAGGGCAAGATAATTGCCATAGCGTTGCAATTGCTTGTCATGGTGATGTTGTTCCTGTAAGCGGAGAATGGGAGAGAGATCCATTTGAGCTTTTTGAGAAGGAAGGACATCTGGTAGGCAGGGGAACAACAGACAATAAAGGTGCGGGCATTGCTGTGCTTTACAGCTTAAGATACCTTATGTCAAAGGGATGGAAGCCTAATATGACAGTAAAGCTTCTTTTTGGCTCTGCAGAAGAGATAGGCATGCCAGATTGTCAAATTGCATTCAAGAATAAGAGCGTTGCGGATTTTACTCTTGTTCCAGACTCTGGTTTTCCTGTTGCATATGGCGAAAAAGCAAGCCTTAAATACACATTCTCTCTTCCTTTTGGAAATAAGATCAGAGCTGTTAGAGGTGGCAGCGGTGTTGGTGTTGCTGATTTTGCTTATGCTGAAATCCTTGCAACAAATTTAAAGGAAGCAACGGATATTTCATTTGAAGTTTTAGATGATGGATGGACTCGAGTAGAGGCAAAAGGTAAGGGGCGCCATAGCGCAACTCCAGATGGTGGAGTTGATGCTTTTCTTGTTTTATTCAAGTACATTAGCAATTATATAGAAGATGAAGGAGTTAATAGCTACATCTCTTTCTTTAGCGACTTCTATGGCACAGGTCTAAAGATTAATTGTTCAGATAGTGCCTCGGGGTCTCTGACAGCTGTAGTGACTAAAGCTGACAATTCTTTCTTTACTCTGAACATGCGATTGCCATTGAAAGCAAATATGGATGAAATACAAAAGAAACTTGCGAAAATACTTCCAAATTGCAAGCTTGAAAGCAAAAGCAATGGCTACTGTGTTGAGCTTGACGATTTTCTGATGAATTTGAATAAAATAGCGTGCGATGAATATAACTTTGAAAAAAAGCCTTATGTGATGTCTGGTGGTACTTATGCACGTGTTATGCAACCCTCTGTTGCATTTGGAATGGGATCTCCTTCTGGTAACGTTGTCCCTCCCTTCCCCCCAGGGCAGGGACGCGCTCACCAGATTAACGAATCTGTAGCGATTGATAGAATGAAAAAAGGCTTTGCAATCTATGTGAAGGCTTTGTTGTTTATGGAGAAATACTTTAATGGAACTTTATGATGCTTATTCAACTATACTTAAAGAGGAGCTGAAGCCAGCTCTTGGATGCACTGAGCCTGTTGCAATTGCTTTTACAGCAGCATCCAGCGTTCAGCTTCTTGGGCATGAACCTGATAGTATAAAAGTAATTTGCTCGGGAAACGTTGTAAAAAACGTAAAGGGTGTTTCTGTTCCAAATTCGGATGGAATGAAAGGTGTTGAAAGTGCTGCTATTTTAGGAGCAATTGGTGGCAATGCCGATTTGAAGCTTGAGGTTCTCTCTTCTGTCACAAAAGAAGATATAGAAAAGACAAAGAAACTCCTTGCTACAGGTTTTGCTACTGTTGTCCTTGCAGAGGATATTCCAGGCCTCTATATAAAAGTGATTGCGATATCTGGCAAAGAGAGTGCTGAAGCAACACTTCAAAACTGTCATGACCAGATAACTGAAAAAATGAAAAACGGCAAAGTAGTTCTCTCGAGTGCCGCGTCAGCAGATTCAAAGAATGAAAAAAACTATCTTGATAGTCTTAAAGAAAGACTTACGATAAAAGATATAATCGACTATTGCGATAATGTTGATATCGATTTGATAAAGGATATACTTGAGCGTCAGATTCAATTTAATACAGCTATATCAGAAGAAGGGCTGAAGAACAACTATGGCTCTTCAATTGGAAAGATGCTTTTGCGTTACTATGACAAGAATGATGTAAGAATAAGGGCTAGGGCCACTGCCGCAGCAGGCTCTGATGCGAGAATGTCGGGTTGCGCACTTCCTGTAGTGATCAATTCTGGAAGCGGGAATCAAGGGCTGACAGTGTCGATGCCTGTTATAGAGTATGCAACTTATCTCTCTGTTTCCCACGAAAAGCTATTAAGGGCACTCGCGCTTTCGAATCTTGCAGCTATCCACCAAAAATACTTCATTGGTCCTCTTTCTGCATATTGCGGTGCTGTTTCAGCTGCGGCAGGGGCCTCTGCTGCTATTGCATATCTTCATGGTGGAAGAGAGAAAGAGATATCAGAATCAATATCAAATACTCTTGCGATGGTTGCTGGAATCGTGTGCGATGGAGCAAAAGCAAGTTGCGCTGCAAAGATTGCGACAGCTCTCGATTCTGCAATACTTGGCTACGAGATGGCTATGGATGAGAGAAAATCGTTCTCTGGCGGAGATGGCCTTGTGCACGATAATGTTGAGAAAACTATCAAGGCCTTTGGCAAAGTTGGAAAGGATGGAATGAAGGAGACTGATATCGAGATTTTGCATCTCATGCTTTCAAACTAAAATGTTGTTTCAAATGCTCCTATGTCGGTGGCAAGAAGCTTTATTGCTTTTTCCTTGTCACCGTTTTTTATTGCCTCAAGCACATCTTTGTGATGGGATGATGTTCCGTGGAACTTCATTTGCCTGTATTTATTATATTGGTATTGTACATAGGCCCTCGTCATGAAAGTCAAAGTCGATTTTAGCATCTCGGAGATGAACTTGTTACCATAGATATCCATAAGAGCAAGATGGAATTTGCTGTTCTTGTCCCAATGTTGCAATAGACCAATTTCGCCATCTAAATCATTTTCAAGTATATTTTGCAACCGCTCTATATCGTTTGATGTTATTTTCTCGAAATATGCACCAAGTGCGCCAGTTTCCAATATGACTCTTGCATTCTTTGCATCGGAGATGTCGCTTTCGGTTATTCTTTTTACCTCATAGCCGTAGCGAGGAATTGATCTGGTTATTCCTTCATTGCATAGCTCAATGAGAGCTTCTCGAATAGGTGACTTTGAGATCCCGAATTTTTCTACAAGCTCCTTTTCTGTAATAACGCTTTCAGCTGGGTACTTTCCGCTTAGGATGTCATCAAAAAGCCTGTTGTAGACCATTTCCTTCAGTGTTTGGTTTTTTTGTTGGTTTTCTTTGTCCATTTCTTTTCTATTTTACTATTGTTCGAAATAATTATCGAGAGTTGTTTTTTCAATTGGAAAATCATAAAAACAAGCCAAAGATGGGAATCGAACCCGCGACCTGCTCTTTACGAGAGAGCTGCTCTACCACTGAGCTACTTTGGCGTATTGACTATGATAGGATATTTCGTTTTCTTTGGCTACTATTGCTTTGGATTTCGATACACATTCGAATTGTTGCTTTATCTTAAAGCAGGTTTATCAATAAAGTACTTAATAAAATTTAAGCTAAACAATTCTCATTGTTTTTTAATCAATATTCTTTTATCAATAAATGTTTTCTTTGTGTGAAATGGTAAATGCTTACAATTGATGATTATAATTGAAAGAAAAAGCAATTTTTCATAAATTTATGAAAAAAAGCAATATTTTTCAGAAAAAAATTGACAATTGAACTTTTTCGCTTTCAACTAAATATATGAAAGGAGGCTTTTGATGAAAAAAGCATTTGTGATTCTTTTGGTTCTTCTGATAGGATTCTCTTCTGTTTTTGCACAAGGGGCAAAAGAGGCGACAGTGGCTCAAGCAGATAGTGGAAAGTATAAGATTGGAGTTCTTGCTCCAGCTGTAACACATGGATGGGTTGCTGGTGTTGCATATTGTGCAGAGCAGCGCTGTAAAGAACTCTCTGATACAGTCGATTACAAAGTCGCAACTTCAAATAGCGCTGAAGAAATGACAGCACAACTTGATGATTTGATTCTCTGGGGAGCAGATGCAATTATCGCATTCCCACAATGGACAGGAATGGAAGTTCCAATCCAGAATGCAATCAATCAGGGCGTGACAGTTGTAAACTTCGATATCGAAATTGCAGCCGAGGGTGTTTACAGAGTATCTGGTGACAACTACGACATGGGAGTACAAGGTGCAAAGTACATTGTCGACAAGATTGGAACAGAGGGAACTGTTGTTATCCTCGATGTACCAACATCAGGTTCTGTTGCTGCTTTGAGAAAGGGTGGATTCTTGGATACAGTCAAGGAGATTGCTCCAAACTTGAACATCCTTACTTACGCAACACAGTTTACAAGAGAAGCTGGTCTTGCTGACATGGCTGATATCCTTACAGCAAATGCAAAGATCGATGCTGTATTCTCGATGGATGATGAGACTTCTATCGGCGCAATCCAGGCAATCGAGGAAGCAGGAAGAAAAGATGTCAAGGTCATCACAGGTGGCGGTGGATGCCAAGAATATTTCAATATGATGCCAAAATATGATGATCTTTGGATTGAAAGTGCGCTTTACAGCCCAACAATGGTTGAGGATGCTGTCGATATGGCAATCGCAATTCTCAAGGGCGAGAAAGTAGATGCTGTAAAGATTATTCCAACAACAATTGTTGACAGAACAAATTACCAGGATTTCCTAGATCCTACATCACCATATTAATGGGCATGGGCTGTGGCTTATGCTACAGCCCTTATTTTTAGGTACAATATGAAATTAGAGATGAAAGAGATTTCCAAGTCGTTTGGTTCCAATCTTGTTCTTGATAAAGTGGATTTTTCATTGCAAGGCGGAGAGATCAAAGCTTTATTGGGCGAAAACGGTGCTGGAAAAAGTACATTGATGAATATACTTGGCGGAGTGATTTTATGTGATTCTGGAAAAATAATCATCGATGGGGAAGAAGTTGTCTTTTCCTCGCCAAAGGAATCGCTTGATAAGGGTATTGCATTTATCCACCAAGAACTCAATTTGATTAATGATTTGGCTATATATGAGAATTTGTTTATAGGAAGGGAATTAAGGAAAAAGAATGGCTTTCTTGATAAAGAGAAGATGATCGATGAAACCAGGAAAGTATTCGAGCGCATGGATCTGGAGCTGAATCCAGAGACTATGGTCAGGGATCTTGACGCTTCCTATAAGCAGATTGTGGAGATATCAAGGGCTATGTTGATGAATGCTCGCCTTGTTATCATGGATGAGCCTACAACAAGCCTTACCGACCCAGAGATAGAGAGAGTGTTCTCTTTCATGAAAAGGCTGAAAAACGAATCGGTAGGAATAATCTTCATATCACATAAGCTGAATGAAGTCATGGCAATATGTGACAGCTATACAGTCCTTAGGGATGGGCATATGGTTTCAACAGGCGAAATTTGCTCTGTTTCAAGCTCGGACTTGGCAAGGATGATGGTCGGCCATGATATAAAACAAAACAAGAGATCAGACATAATGGCATGTGGAAAAGTTGTGCTTGAGGCTAAAGATCTTTGTGATGGAGAGCATTTTAAGAATATCTCATTCAAGATCCACGAAGGTGAGGTTGTAGGGTTCACAGGCCTTCTCGGAGATGGTCGAAGCGAGCTTTTCCAAAGCATCTTCGGAGCAGGAAGCCAATATACTGGAACGCTTCTTGTCAATGGAAAGAAAGCGAGGATAAAGTCCACTATGCAAGCTGTAGAGATGGGTATTGCGTATGTTCCTCGTAACAGAAAAGAAAACGGAATAGTAAAGGACTTGTCGATTCTGGAGAATGGCTCATTAGTAACAATGAGAAAATGCAAGAAAGGCATTTTGTTGGATAGATCTCGGCTGGAGAATGAATTCGAGAAGCAGAAGAATGCTTTGAGGATAAAGATGGGTTCAAACGATGATATGATCACATCTCTCTCTGGTGGAAACCAGCAAAAAGTTGTTCTTGCAAAGTGGCTTTCACTTTCTCCAAAGATCCTGATTCTTGACAATCCAACGCAAGGTGTCGACGTTGGTGCCAAGGAAGAGATTTATGACATAATACTGGACCTTGCAAAGAATGGAGTCGCTGTCATTGTCCTCTCGTCAGAGGCGCAAGAGATAATTCGAGTCTCATCGCGTTGTTATGTAATGTACCATGGGAGCATCGTTGGCGAGCTGGACCAAGAGCATATGGATGAGCACGAGATTATGAAATTAGCTACAGGAGTAAAATGAAATGGATAAGAGTGGAAAGAACAAAAGCTTTATAGCGTGGTTTAGGCATATGTGGGTGGATCATCCGCTGTTTTCCACGGCTTGTGCTCTTTTTGTTATGATTATACTTCAGACATTGGCACTTGGCTTCAGCCAAGGATCATTTGGTGCATGGTTCGCAATGTGGTCCAGAAACTGGATTAATATTCTTAGGAACAATGCGACGATAGGAATAATTGCATTGGGAATGACGTTTGTCATTATAACAGGCGGAATCGACTTGGCTGTAGGCTCGACGCTCGTTGCAATCGGTGCAATTGTTATGATTTTCATTGATGGATCGAACACAGGGCTTCTTGCAAAGGCAGGAATCACAGGCGTTCCAGCATATATTATCGGAATGTTGGTAGGTCTTTTGGTGGGTGTAGCGCTTGGCGAGTTCACTGGTGTTCTTGTGACATTTGGCAAACTTCCACCATTTATCGCCACATTGGGAATGATGAAGATTTGCAGGTCTGTGACACAGCAATTCATGCAACAGCTGAATCCATCTGTTCCTCTGGGCTTTACGAAAATCGCGAATCTTTCGATTGGAAGACAGATGTTTATGCCAATAATCTATTGGCTTTTAATAGCTTACATCATGTATGTGATTTCCAAGAAAACAGCATTCGGACGTCATATATTCGCTGTAGGTTCCAACGAAAGGGCTGCAAAGCTCTCTGGAATCGACACTCAACGAGTGAAGCGCCTTGTTTATATGATCATGGGCATTATGGTATCGATTGCGGCTATATTGCAAGTATCGCGAATCGGAGCTATGGATTACGCTAATGCTGGATCTGGCTACGAGATGGATGCAATCGCAGCTGTAATAGTCGGTGGTACAAGCATGGCTGGAGGCAAAGGTAGTATTGCAGGAACAGTTCTAGGAGTTCTTATCATAGCTGTCATGAACAACCTTTTGAACTTGATTGGTGTTCCTCCATTTTTGCGAGAAGCTTTCAAAGGTGTCATCGTAATTGGAGCTGTCCTCTTGCAAAAAAAGGAGAAAATCTGATGTATAGAATTGGTATAATTGGTTGCGGGAAGATTGCACAGGTCAGACATATCCCAGAATATATTGCGAATGGGAAAACCGAGATTGTTGCATACTATGACATAAATCATGAAAGAGCAAAATCTCTTGCAGACAAGTTTGGTGGCATGGCTTATGACAGCATAGATGCTCTTTTGTCATCGGATCTGGATGCTGTCTCTATATGCACAGCTAATTCCACACATGCCAAGATAGCTATAGATGCTTTGAAATCAGGAAAGAATGTCCTATGTGAAAAGCCAATGGCCATAACATTGGAAGAGTGCATTGAAATGGATGCTGTTGCCCAGGAAACAAAAAAGATCTTGATGATTGGTCAAAACCAGAGACTTGCTAAAGCACATGTTAAGGCGCATGAGCTGATCAAGAATGGTGAGATAGGCAGAGTCATCAGCTTTCGCACTACATTTGGCCACCAAGGTCCGGAGACATGGTCTGTGGATCCAGGGAAGAACACTTGGTTTTTTGATAAGAGCAAGGCTGGCATGGGCGCAATGGCCGATCTTGGGATACATAAGACAGATTTGATTGATTTTCTGTTGGATGACGTTCCTGTCAAAGTCACAGCAAGGCTTGTCACACTGGACAAAAAGGATGCAAATGGCAATCCAATTGCTGTTGATGACAATGCATTTTGCATATATGAAATGAAAAATGGTGCTGTAGGAACCATGGTTGCAAGCTGGACATATTACGGCCAAGAGGATAATTCGACTGTTATATACGGGAGCGATGGATGCATGAAGATTTACTTCGATCCATCGCATTCGATTGTGATCGAAAAGAGAAATGGAGAAATTATATCTTACGATATAGATAAGATCCAAACAAATGAAAGCCAAACATCCTCAGGCGTGATTGATGAATTTGTCAAATCACTGGATAGAGGCTATGCCGATATCTCATCGGAATCTGTTCTTCCTGCAATGAAGGCTGTGTTTGCAGCCATAGAGTCAAACAGCAAAGGAAAAACAGTGGAAATAGGATAATAGGAGGCTTTATATGAAAATAGGTATTATAAGCTCCATCATGGATGGCTGGAGCTATGAGGAGATGATAGATGAGATCTCCCGCCTTGGATACGATAGTGTTGAGGTCGCATGCTGGCCTCAAGGCAAGAGCGAGAGACGATATGGTGGAGTAAGCCATATCGATACAGAGAATATGACCAAAGAGTATAAAGATCATATTCTTTCATATGCTAAGGATCATAAGATAGAGATATCATCTCTTGCATACTATCCTAATACAATGGATAGCGACATCGAGAAAAGAGAGAGGAACATAAAGCATCTTTACTCTGTTATCGATGCATCACACTTCTTGGGCGTGGATCTTGTGACAACATTCATCGGGCGAGACCAATACAAGACAATCGAGGATAACCTTATTCTTGCAAAGGAGATATGGACACCAATTCTTTCTTATGCAAAAGAAAGGAATGTGCGTATTGCAATTGAAAATTGCCCTATGCTTTTTGGTCCAGATCAATGGCCAGGAGGGCAAAATATCTTCACATCTCCTGCAAATTGGCGAAAAGTCTTTGAAATTCTTCCATTTGACAATCTTGGAATAAACTTTGACCCATCCCATTTTGTTTGGCAACGAATGGATTATGTAAAGGCTATCTATGATTTTGGTGACAAGATCTTCCATGTGCACTTCAAAGATATAAAGATAAGGGAGGATTTGCTTGCTCAGTGCGGAGTGATGGCATATCCACTGGATTATATGATACCTAAAATCCCTGGGCTGGGAGATGTCAACTGGAGCAAGTTCATCTCCGCTTTGACAGATGTAGGCTACAAAGGCTATACAGCCATAGAGCTTGAGGACAGAGCGTTTGAGGACTCGAGAGAAAGGATTGTAGATTCGATGGTCCTTGCCCATAGATATCTTAAGCAATTTATTAATTGAGGTGTGTCATGAAAGAGAGAAAGTTGATTGTAAACTCCAACTGCTACCATGGATATTCGATTGAGGATGCGATAGTTGGCACAAGGAAAGCAGGATTCAAGAATATCGAGCTGACAGCAACAAAAGGCTGGACTGAGCATGTTTTTCCGACAAACTCTTTCTCTCAACTTTTGAGAATAAGCCATTTGCTTGAGAGAAACAATCTTGATGTTCCATCTATTAGTGGCCATTGTAACTTGATGGATAGGGATAGGCTTGCTGATTTCAAGGATAATATTGAGCTCGGTCATTTCTTTGGTGCTGGGATAATCGTCTCATCGGTTGGGGAAGCGCATTTGAAGGACAATGCGCTATCTGGTGACGATGAGCTTATAGACAATCTCTTTATCTATATTCTTCCTGTCTTGGAAAAATGCAACATGAAGCTTGTCTTAGAGACGCATGGAGAACATGGAACGGCGTCAAGGCTCGAGAAGATCGTATCAAGGCTTCCAAGAGAAAGATTCGGAATTTGCTACGATACAGCAAATGCAATCTTCTATGGCGATGTGAAAAGCGATGAGGATTTGCTTTCTGCTATTGATTTCATCGACTATGTGCATATAAAAGACAAAGCTGGAAAAAGGAATGAGTGGGACTTCCCTGCATTAGGCGAGGGATATGTCGATTTTCCTTTGCTTCTTTCGGATCTTGATAAAGCCGACAATCCAGCTCCACTTTCATTGGAAATAGAGTTCACTCAAAAAGGTGCAAGTAATCTTAGAGAAGTTGATGAAGCTGTAGAAAAGAGCGCTATCTATCTTGAGAAGCTTGGGTACACATTATGAGACGAATCAAACTGCTTCTTGTAGGCCTTGGTGGAATGGGCAAGGTTCATCTTTGCAATATCGAGCATTTGGACAATGTGGATGTTGTTGCTGTCGTAGGCAAAGGCGAGACGGACAAAAGCGTTGCAAAATCACATAATCTTGATTTCTTCGATTCAATCAAGGATGCAATTTTGCACTATCCTGAAATCAACTATGTGGATATCACAACGCCGAGTTTTCTCCACAAGGAGAACATAATGGAGGCTCTGGAGGCGGGAAGAGATGTATTGAGCGAAAAACCTCTCGCTCTTTCAGTCTCCGATGCAAAAGAGCTCTTTGCTAAGGCAAGAGAGATGGGCGTCTCGTTGAATGTTGCACATGTGATGCGCTATACACATGAGTTCAATGCTTTGAAAAAGCTTGTCGAGGACAAAAGATATGGGCGCGTTATGGACGCGTCATTTACTAGACTTTCAGAAAAGCCCAAATGGGTGCAAGGCTCATGGCTATTTGACCGCAAAAAGTCGGGACTTATCCCATTTGACCTTCATATACATGATCTCGATATGATCATTTCTCTGTTTGGCAAACCAAGATCAATGTCATCTTATTGCTCAAGGCCGGATGATAGCGACATAGATTTGTATTACCACATGGATTATATCTATGATGGGTTTGTAGCAAGAGCAGAGGCTGGCTGGCTTGAGTCCTCGATTCCGTTTACAGCTACTTGGAGAGTAATCTTTGAAAATGCTGTTGCCATATATGATGGAAAGGAAGTTGTTGTATATCCAAAAGATCAAGGTCCAATACATCTTGATACCCATTATGATACAGTTGTTTCAACGGGAATAAACGTTCCAGCTACAGGATGGTACTATGAAGAGTTGAAAACTATCTTTTCAAAACTTTCTGAAAAATCATGTACATTGATAGATGAAAAGGAGATAATTGAGGAACTTGAAATCCTGGAAAAACTCTAAGGAGATGAAATGAGCAAGAAATTCACATATCAAGAGCTTTCTAAAATCAGTGGAATATCCATCTCTACAATTTCCAGAGTTCTTAACAAGTCTCCACTGGTCAAGGAAGATACAAGGCGAAAGGTTCTAGATTCCTTGGCCTCCTTTGGTGTTGATGTAGCAGAGTATAACTTGGCATTGTCTCCCTCTGATAACCTTATAATATTTAATGTGCCATCGTTGAAAAATCCGTTTTATCTACCTATAGTCGAGGCTGCTCGAAACTCGGCTTATATACATGGTTACTCGCTTTTGATCAACGAGGATCCTCTTGATGATGATACGATAGAGTCTTTTTTGAGACTTTTAAAGAAAAGTAGAGCTGTCGGGCTTATTTGTTGCAATTCGATAAGCCAAAAGAATTTGAAGAAACTTGCTGATTCAATTCCTACTGTCACGTGTTGTGAAGCTGAGTATAGTTCATTGGTGCCTTTTGTTTCGATAGACGATGAGAATGCATCTTACAATGCTGTAAGATATATAGCATCTATTGGCAAAAAGCGTATTGCTATGATAAATGGTCCTGAGAGCTTCAAATATGCGCGAGAAAGGTTTAAAGGCTATCTTAAGGCCTTGGAGGATGAGAATATAGCGTTTGACAGCTCGATTGTATCATCTGTTGGTGCTGATATGGACTTCGAGGCGGCAAAGGCGCTTGCTATCCATATGCTTAACAGCTCAAATCCTCCAGATGCTTTCTTTTGTATCTCAGATGTTCTTGCGGCAGCTGCAATCAAGGCCTCTTTGGAAAGAGGATACAAGATTCCATCTGATATTGCTGTTGTTGGATTTGACAATATCATTATAAGCCAGATCATGAATCCTACTATAACAACAGTCCATCAACCTACAAGCCAGATTGGATCGATTGCGTTGGAGATGCTTGTAAAGCTTATCAACAAGGATTGCGATTTTCTAAATACAATTCATCTGAATACCGAGCTTATAATCAGAGAATCGACAACAGAGAAAAGATAATTCTATTTTCCTTTTCTGCTTATTTCGTTATATTTAATTGATAACAATTATTGATAGCTAGGGGTAATATTCGTGAATAGTGGGCTTGTCTCTTTGGTTTTGGACTCTTTTTGGAAGATTTTGAAACCGGGGCTCTTGATGACGATTCCTCTTACTGCATTGTCATTTGCTTTTGCATTGGTGATTGCGACAATAACAGCGCTTGTGCAATTTGCAAAAGTGCCATTCTTGAGGAGTCTTGCGCGTTTTTATATTTGGGTTGTTAGGGGAACGCCTGTCCTTGTACAGCTTTTTGTAGTTTTCTACGGATTGCCTAATATTGGCATTCTTATAGATCCTTTTCCTGCTGCAGTTCTTGTTTTCTCGATAAATGAGGGAGCGTATTGTGCAGAGACTATAAGAGCCGCATTGGAGTCTGTTCCAGTTGGGCAAATGGAGGCAGGTGAATGTGTGGCAATGAGCTATATGCAAATAATGCGTAGGATAATTCTTCCTCAAGCTTTGCGCACAGCATTTCCTACATTGTCAAACTCTCTTATTGCAATGGTCAAGGATACATCGCTAGCTGCAAACATAACAGTTGCTGAGATGTTTATGCAAACCCAGAGGATAGTAGCAAGGACGTATGAGCCTCTTGTGCTATACATAGAAGTTGGCTTGATTTACCTTATGTTTTGCACTGTGCTGACAAAGTTGCAATACATAGGCGAGAGGAAGTTGAATGCACGCGGAGTTCAAAGGTGATGCCTATGATATTAAAAGCGCATGATATAGAGAAATCATTTTCAGGCAATATGGTTTTGAGAGGCATAGACCTCGAGGTTGATAAAGGTGAGGTTGTTTCAATAATAGGCCCATCAGGCTCGGGAAAGACGACACTTCTAAGGTGCTTGAACTTTTTGGAGAGAGCCGATAGTGGAAGCCTTGTCTTTGAAGGAAAGGAATATAATCTGGCAACAATAAGCAGAAAAGAGATAATGGAAGTAAGAAAGCATACTGGATTTGTATTCCAGAATTACAATCTCTTTGCCAACAAGACAGCTCTTGAAAACATCACAGAAGGTCTTATAGTTGCAAGGCACATAAGCAAAAAAGAAGCTATCGATAGAGCCCGAAAAGCTCTTGATAAAGTTGGCTTATTGGATAAGGAAAACTACTATCCTGTACAGCTTTCAGGCGGACAGATGCAAAGAGTCGCTATTGCTAGATCGATTGTTACTGAGCCCGATGTCATTTATTTTGACGAGCCAACATCTGCTCTTGATCCAGAGCTAAGGGGCGAGGTTTTGTCTGTAATGAAGGATCTTGCAAAAGAAGGAAGAACTATGATTGTAGTTACGCATGAGATGGGCTTTGCGCAGAGCGTTGCAAACAAAGTCATATTCATGGAAGACGGAATTGTAGTCGAAGAGGGTGATGCGAGAACCTTCTTTGAAAATCCGAAGGAAAAGAGAACATTGGAATTCTTGCAAAAAATCGATATAAAATCATTGGACTGATTTGAGGAGTTATTCATGAAAAAGGGCATTTTATTTATCTTGTTTTTAATCATATCTATCTCTTTAGTCTTCGCATCTGGAAGCAAGGAAGGCAATTTTGATGGAGACTTGCTTTCGAAGATAAAAGAGCGAGGCGAGATTATAATTGCAATGGAAGGTACATGGGCTCCATGGACATACCACGATGAGAATGGCAATCTCGTTGGCTATGATGTTGAAGTCGGCAAGCAAATTGCAAAAAAACTAGGTGTTGAGGCTCATTTTGTCGAAGGAGAGTGGGATGGACTTTTGGCTGGCATAGATGCTGGAAGATACGACATAATGATAAATGGCGTAGATATTACAGAAGAGAGAAGCAAGAAGTATGATTTTTCTATCCCATACGCATATAATCGCACAGCTGTGATTGTTAAAAGCGACAATGATTCGATAAAAACAATGAGCGATTTGAAAGGAAAGCGTACAGCAAATACCATCTCAAGCACATATGCTGAGGTTGCAGAGGCCTATGGCGCAAATGTCACAGGCGTAGATGACCTTAACCAGACATTCGAACTTCTCTTTAGCGGGAGAATAGATGCAACGCTGAATGCTGAGGTCACATTCTACGATTACATGAAGGCCCATCCCGATGCGAAGATAAAGATTGCAACATTGCTTGATGAGCAAACAGAGGTCGCAATCCCAATGAAGAAAGGAGCCTATACGAAGACATTAAGAGAATCCATAGATAAAGCAATATCTGAATTGCGAGAAGATGGTGAATTGACAAGACTCTCAGAAAAGTACTTCGGGATCGATATATCAGAGAAGTAGAGCTCTGCTATTCAGCATTGTTCGCTGGGACAAGCCACTTGGCTTTCAATGTATATACGACCATCATAATCGCACCTAGTGCCCATGAGATAGGGTATTGAATGAAAACAGCATCCAATGTGTTGAATAAAGGGATGATGAACTGTATCCACAGAATCCTGAAGATGCATAGAGCGAACAAGATTATTATCGTAGGGGGAACAGATCTTCCTGTTCCCCTGACACTCCCCGCAAGAGGATGCATGATTCCCAATAGAAAATAAAAAGGTGCAAAGTATCTCGATACCAAAACTCCATAATCAATGACTTCCTTGTTATCAGAGAAGAGGCTTACCATATCTCTTGCAAAGAAATATATGAAAAATCCTGTCAACGCTGTGTAGATAAGTGCCATAAAGAGTGTAACCCATATGCCTTTTTTTACTCTGTCGATTCGATTAGCACCATAGTTTTGTCCTACAAATGTTGTTATGGCCATGCTCAAGCTTGAGACAGGAAGGATATTAAACCCATCAATCTTCATATAAGATGCGAATCCTGCCATTGCAAATGAACCGAATGCATTTACACTCGACTGGATCAAAACATTCGAAAACGATATAACCATGTTTTGCACTCCGGCAGGGAGTCCAACCTTCGTTATCCTGATAGACATGTTTTTGTCGGCTCTTATCTTCCTAAATGACAGATGGTATTCGTCTTTCGATCTTGCAAGATACAAAAGAGCAAGTGTTGATGAAAGTGCTTGGCTTATATCAGTCGCAATCGCAGCTCCCTCAACTCCGAACCCAAATATCTTTATGAACACTATATCAAGCATGATATTAGTAACCGATGCAATTGCTAGATAAAATAGCGATCTCTTGGAGTTTCCAGCTGCGTTCAAAATGCCAGCTGTCATATTGTACATTATGCTGAAGACAAGTCCGAAAGAGTAGTATCTCAGGTATTTTACAGATAGATCCATTACTTCACTCGGTGTTTTCATCCATCTTAAAAGTGTGGGGCGTGAGTATTACTCCAATTGCAGAAAGAAATGCACCTACAATCAAAGACAAAGCAACTGCTGTATGCACAGCTGTTTGAACGCCGTCTCTGTCTTTTGCACCTAAAAAGAGTGATACTACAACACCCGCTCCGACAGATATGCCTTGGCTGAATCCGATAAGAAGGCTAATGAGTGATGTGCTGGAGCCGACTGCAGCAAGAGCATAGCTATCTATATAATTTCCAACGACGATTGAATCGACTGTGTTATACATCTGTTGCAATAGGTTCCCGATTATAAGTGGTATTGCAAATGTAATAAGGCACTTTCCAATATTGCCTTCAATCATCAATGTCGTACTTTTTTTCTTTTCTGTTATTCTCTTCATTGTGTTTCCCAATTGTCAAAGGAAACTATAGTGCTTTTTGTTGTTTCTATGTAGAGAGGCAAGGGGTTTTGCATAAGTTTTTTTACATATTTGCAATTTGCCCAGCTCTTTTGCCAGCAATCTCTCCAACTTCGTTGTATGCTTTTTGGTAGTAATGGAAGTCATCCTTCATCAAACCTCTTTCCTTCATTTTGGAAAAGTCGTCAGAAACAAGAGCAACAAAGCTATCTTTGCTTGCAATTTCAAGTTGCATCTTTCTTATTGGCTCATAGTCATAGCCCTTTGTTCCATTGTATTGTCCTATAGCTATCATAAAGCAAAGATCTACGCCGGCTTTTTTGAACTTTGAAAGCAAGTTCTCGAAACATTTGGCATATAATTGTGGAGATGTTCTTCGATCCCCATCGGTCTCGCCTTGGCACCAGACAAGATAGCAATGGCGAATATCAATTGCATTTTCCATTGCAAAATCCTTAGCATCAGAGAGGCGCTCCAAGGCATCTGTCAGATAATCATTGTTATCTTGCCATTCAAGGATGGATGAGCCACCCTTGCTAGCAGAGACAGCAATCACAGCAGTCCCAGTCTCTTTGTAATATGAGTTGATAAAGGATGTAACCAAGGACCCGGTCTTCATTCCGGGCTCGTATATTCCGCCTTCCTTGTTTTCATTGGCTCCAAATGGCTCTTCTATTTTATGGAGTGTACCAGGATCAGAGACAGCTCTGTATTCAAATCCTGAACCGTCTATTGAAATCGGAGCTTTTTCTTTCCATCTCTCGGATGTGATCCCTCTGCCTGCCATATTGGATTGTCCTGCAAACAGAAGCATGTCATATTGTTTATCCATTCTATTCCATCCTTTATCGCATCAATGAGAAGCTTTTATTTTCTCTTTAATTTTATTGGTTCTTGATTTTGTTGCTTATCTTTTTTCAGAAGAAGTACCATCATCCCAATACTTTTTCATTCTTTCTCTTAATGATAGTCTATACTCCTCCCAATCCTTTATCCTCTTGAGTGCAACTCCGTCGTCTACAGCTTGTTTTGCAACAGCTACAGCTTCCCATTCTATGACTCTTGGGTCAAATGGTTTAGGAACTATGTAGTTGCGTCCAAATGAGAAATCCTTTCCTCCGTATGCTTTCTTGACTTCTTCTGGAACTTTCTCTTTAGCAAGGTCAGCCAGAGCAAAGATTGCAGCTTTTTTCATGTTCTCGGTTATTTCGCTTGCTCTAACATCCAGTGCGCCTCTGAAGATGAATGGGAAGCCAAGGATATTGTTGATCTGGTTTGGATAGTCGCTTCGTCCAGTACCCATTATGACATCGCTTCTTGTCGCTGTAGCTTCTTCATATGTTATCTCTGGATCGGGATTAGCCAATGCAAAGACGATAGGGTCCTTAGCCATAGATAGAAGCATGTCTTTTTTCAATACACCTTTTGCCGATACTCCAATAAAGACATCAGCGCCATTTATTGCTTCTTTGAGAGTTCTTACGCTCCTTTCAGTTGCAAATTCCTCGTGCACTGGGTTCATGTTTTCTCGGCCTTTGTAAATGACTCCATCGATATCTGTCATTACTATGTTTTCTCTCTTTACACCAAGTTGGATTAGCATTCTTGCAATCGATATGCCAGCAGCTCCTGCTCCAGAGAATACGACTTGCAACTCATCAAGTTTTTTATTTGCAATTTCTGCAGCATTTATAAGAGCGCTGGAGGCAATAATCGCTGTTCCATGCTGATCATCATGGAATACTGGAATGTCGCAACGCTTCTTCAATTCGGTTTCAATGTAAAAGCATTCAGGGCCCTTTATATCTTCAAGATTGATGCCTCCAAATGTTGGTGATATTGCTTGGACAATAGAGATGAACTTATCAGGGTCCTTCTCGTTGACTTCGATATCGAAGACATCGATATCAGCAAATCTTTTGAAGAGAACACCTTTGCCTTCCATCACAGGCTTGGATGCAAGTGCGCCTCTGTCTCCCAGACCTAGGATAGCTGTTCCGTTTGATATTACAGCAACTAGGTTTCCCTTTGCTGTGTATTTGTATGCATCATCGCTGTTTTCTGCTATTTTTAGAACAACTTTGCCAACTCCTGGTGTATATGCAAGAGACAAATCATCAGCTGTCTTGCATGGCTTTGTCGGTATAACTTCGATTTTGCCTCTCTTTCCTTCGCTATGGTATTTTAGAGCTTTGTCTTCATCCATGGTTAATTTTTCCTCTCTAGTGTATGTTTTATAGTATCTTCGCCTATTGTGCAAAGTTCATCGTACAACTTATCTGTAATAGGGACACCGTCTATCCAAGATCTCTTCTCTGCTTCATGTTCCTTTTGTCCTGCATAGAATACTCTTTCACAACCTTCGGCAGGCTTAAGGCTATTTAGCTCATCCATCATTGTCGATATGTCTTTTTTGAAGTCATTTGGATCTCTGAACATATCGAGTCTGATCGCACCAAAGAAATGGCATACTCTTGCGCTTGTGGCTTTGCTATCCATAACATCTCGTCCAAACAAACCTCCCGAGAGCAGGGCTGTCAATATGTCGACAACTGTTGCCAGTCCATATCCTTTATAGCCTGCATGCTCTTCTCCTTCTCCTCCAAGAGGTAAGATTCCGCCTCCTCTTTGGTATAGCATATCCTCTAGAAGTTTGCCTGGATTGTCTGTGGAATGGCCAGTTGTATCTACAGCCCATCCAAGTGGTATTTTCTTGCCTTCTCTGTTGTATGTTTCTATTTTTCCTCTTGTAACGCAAGTTGTTGCCATATCCAAGCAGAAAATCCTCTCATCAAGAGAAGGTACTGCAAAAGCAAGCGGGTTTGTTCCAAAATATGCATCTCGAGCAAATGTCGGCACGCCAAGAGCTGCTGTATTGGTCATTGTTATTCCTATCATATCATTCCTTGCGGCCATCTCAGCATAATAGCCAGCAATGCCGAAATGGTTTGAATTTCGCACAGATGCAAAGCACATTCCATGTTCTTTTGCTCTTTGGATGACTTTATCCATTGTTTTTCTTGAAAGGCTCAGGCCCATTGCACCATTGGCATCCAGAGCAAAGGAGAGAGTGCTATCTCTTAAAACTGTTGGTTCTACACCTGATAGCATCACACCTTTTTTGATGCCATTGACATATCTCTTGAGGCGACTTACTCCGTGGCTTGATATTCCTCTGGAGTCTGCAGAGACAAGAATCAGAGCACTATCTTTAGCTTCATCATCATTCAGACCAAGCGAGCGAAAGACGTCATAGCAAAAATCTGTTAATACGTTTCTGTCAACATAAACCATATATTTCCTCCCTCAAATAGAAGTTGAACACTGCTTTCAATGTGAGTCCATTATTGCTCTTTACTTTCAAATATGCAATAAAATTTTAACTCTGATATATCAGAAATGATATTTATTTAAAAAACTTGCCATATATTAGGTAAAATGTATAATAAAGTTGATTGTTGATATATCACAAATAAATTATTAAAAGGTGAAAGAGAGTTTTATGGTAGGAAAAACAGAAGAAGCATATAACATAATAAAATCACGAATTATTACTCTGGAACTCTTTCCTGGCTGTGAAATAACAAGTAGCTTGCTAGATGATCTTCATCTGAGCAGAACTCCTGCAAGAGAGGCCTTGCAACAGCTTGAGCGTGAAGGCTTTGTTATTATAAATTCGAGAAAGAATACACTAGTTTCGCCAATCACAAGAGAGTTGATAATCGATGTCTTTGATGTGAGGTATCTTGTAGAGCCTTATATAGCAAAGACGTTTTTCTCCAATATCGATATGGCCGAACTAGAGGAAAACAGAAAGATAATCCAGTCTTTTTATGACAATAGCTTTGATAGACAATACTTCATAGATGCTGATACAAAGATACACGATATGATTCTTTCTTCATGCACAAATTCCTTTTTCAGTGACCTTATGACACGAGTCAATGGTCATAGCGCAAGGATCAGAAAGTTCTCTTCCATGAAAAACGAAGAGTACGAGAAATCTGTTTATCAACATCTAGCCATTCTGGATGCTATCGAGCTAGGGGACCCAGAAGCAATAGAAGCTACAGTAAAGTATCATGTGATATCAAGTAGGCGGGATGCTTTGAAATATGCTGAGTAAGCTTTAAAAGGATCATTGGACAAAAAAGGAGTTGCCTCGCTTGAAGCAACTCCAGTACTAATATTCAAACAGTTTTATTCTATGGTTGGTTCCAGATTGTCAATTAAGCACTTTTTCTCAGGCTTGTTCGGATCGAATGTGCAATTTTTTATTGTAAGAGATGCTTTATCTCTATGGTCTTTGTCACCAACATTTCCCCTTATTGCATATGTATATTCTTGAGCAAGATCATCCTTGTTTATACCCCAACTCTTGAAGTCGCAATTGCTGATTGTGATAGGGCAATTGAAAGTGAAGAGTTGAACAGCAGCATTCTTTAGTCCTTCAAAAGAGCATCCTTCAATTAGAACACTAGCAAACGCCAATGCATTTCCGGGCCCTGTTCCAAGACCAATTCCCATGCCACGACCTTGATAATCTTTGTAATTATCTTTATTAGATTTATACTTTTCATATTCTTTCACTGAAGGAAATGAATCCTTTCTTGGAGTCTCTCTGTTATTATCGCCAATCAAAGTGCAATTTCGTACTTCTGCATCTATATTCTGAGTGCTATTATCGAAGCCAACGATGCTTAGGCAAAGACCATTGCCAGAGTTTCCAAAAGGGAAATTATTGTTTTTTTCATATTTTTCAATAAGCTCTTGTTGATTACACCACTTAATTATGCAATCTTCGATAATTATCTTTTTATTGAAAGTTCCTTGTCCATAAAAGCTTACACCTTTAGCAAATTCAATGTTCCTTATTGTGACATCTCCTCTGAACCAAAGATCTTGCCATTCATCAACAATATAATATGCATCTTTTCCGTCTATTGTGATAGCATCTGCTTTTTGGCTCACTTCGGGTTTAAATCCAAAATCAGCATTGTTGTTGTTGACTTCTGATAAGTTCTTAACATGCTTTATCTCAAGCCATTTTGCTTTTAATGTGATGTTCTTTGTAATAGGAGTATTGAAGTCAAAGGTCTTTCCGTCAAGTTGCCATTCTACAAATTTATATCCTTCTTTAGTAGGATTTGTTGGAGCTTTTACTTTTTCGCCTTCCAAGACATCTATTGCATTTACATAGCTTCCATCATCTGTGTCGAATGTTACTGTAAATGTTGTTTCGTAGGCATTGTTATCGCAAGATATTGAAAGCGTTAAAGTGAAAATTAGCAAAATTGCTAAAAATAGAAAAATGTGACTAGAGTTTCTCTCTCTCTCTCTCTCATACTCTGTCCTCCTCTGACTCTGAGTAAACGATTTAACAAAAGTATAACATGAAAGATTTGGTAATAAAATTTTTTCAGTATGAATTGAACTTGTATTTCAACATAGTATGTTTCTAAATAATTCGCAATGAAATAAAAGGTTAGTTGAAAAAATTATTTCTTTGCTATTTTTCCGTCCAATTAGATCCTGATTTTTTTCCGCATAAAAAGAGTAATTTCAAATAAATATTGAATCTACAATTGTATTGACAACATACAGGGGGGGGGTAAACTATTACGGAATCAAGGGTATGTTTTTCGTCATGCCCGCCACAAAAGGAGGAGAGATGAAAAAGAATATATTGTTTCTCATAATTGTTGTTGTTTTATTTATCAGTTGTAGCACAGAGCCCTACAATAAAGTTGTTAGACCAGTTTCTGTATGGAGTGGAAAAGTTTATGAATATGAAACTGAGTATAATAAGAACACAGAAAAAGGGTTTGAGATCTTTGATGATAAAGGTAACTTGGATACGAATACGTCCCTAGATAAGTACAAGACAGGAGTACTCACAAATGCAAATGCTTTTGTTTCTTGGTTTTCAACTAATTTCCTTGATACAAAATATTTGACAATAAATGAAAAGAGAGACGTAGATAATTATGGAAATTCTAGAGCCCAAGTTGTTGTTTCAAGTGCTGATGGCCTGACAGTTCTTCCTTTGGTAAAGGACTATTTCTACGCACGTTGTCTAATCGAGTGTGAAAAATACGGTAATAACGGAAGCTATTTTAACATCGGCTATTGTTATTACTACATGGCAGATGGTTTTGATGTCGTTGTCGATATTGATATCGATTTTGCAAATAAGGATTATGTTCCAATGCAAAAATCAATTGAAGCAACTATAGATTTCCAAGGCCATATTGTGAAGAACATTAGATCAGTCAGTGACAAAAGCGATATCTATCTTGGTTTATTTGCAAAGGCGAACTCTGTTTCAAACCTCATAATAGAGAAAGCTTATATTGAAGCATCTGGAAAAGATTCATCTGTGGGAGCATTGGCTGGGTATTTCGAAAAAGGAAAGCTTGAAAATATAACAGTTAGGGACTCAATAATAAAAGGGACAAAATATACAGGAGGAATTGCTGGCCAGGCCTATTGTGATATAACCAATTGTGCAGTTGAAAACTGTACAATATTGACAACCACAAAGGAGGTTGGAGGCTTGGTAGGTATTTATAAAGATGGCAAGCTTTCTGGTTGTACTGTCTCTGGGTGCACAATAAAAGCAGATAAAGAGGAAGCTGGAGGACTGGTAGGCCGCGTATTGACAGAGTCTGAGCCTTATGTAGAAAACAATACAATAGTTTCAACAAAAGTGTATGTAGGTAAAGAAGGCGCAAAAATTGAGATTGGTAATAAAGATAACAAGTATCTAGGGCAGGCATGTGGAAGAGTGTGCGATGCTAATGGAACAGATATTAAGAATCCTGAATTAAGAGTAAAAGACAATACCTGCAAATAACAGTATTGCATATTGGTCAATATTTACTGGCTCTAGCTAATTGTTGGAGCCATTTTAAATGCTAAAGCTGTTTCCTAACCAATAATACAGACACTTTTGATGTCATTATAGACAGGCATATCAACATAAAATACACTACGTGTGAATAAAAATGGCTTCAGTTTATTGCATATGCCAAAGCTCAATGATTTGTCTAAAGGGGGAGTTGTTTTATGAAGGAAAATAGAAAACTGCTTAAGGAAGTTGTCAAGGACATTCGTCATGATATGACAGACAAAGAGGTATTGGACCTTCTGGCTAGTAGCACAGTCGCTGTTGACCCATCCAAGGAGGATTCGAAAGAGTCTTTTGGAGATAAAGCCGCTGATAGAATTGCAAAGTTTGCTGGTAGCTGGGCTTTTATCTTTTCTTTCGTTGGTGTTCTTCTTGCTTGGATGTTGTTCAATATATTTGCGCTTGTAGGGCAGTTCGATCCATATCCTTTTATTCTGCTTAATCTTGTGCTTTCTTGCGTTGCAGCAATACAAGCTCCATTGATCATGATGAGCCAAAACAGGCAGGAGGAAAAAGATAGAAGAAGGGCCCAGAATGACTACAAGGTGAACCTTAAGACAGAGATAATGATAGGGGATTTGTATGATAAAGTTAACGCTATTTTGGAAAAGCAGGCGCGTTTGGAAAAGATGCTAATGAATGAAAACGATAATACTGATTCCTCTTCGGCTAGCAATAAGACATCAAATCAATGAAGCTTTTGCATTTTATGCACGATAAGTGTGCTTTGCAAACGGCAGGAAATATTGCATGCTCTCATGCTAAGATACTGGCTTAGAGCGAGTATAAATCAATTCCAGATATGGTCTTTATTGGAAAATCGATATTTTCAAATCCAGATGAGGAGACAATTCCAAAATCATTTAGTCTTATCCCATCGATTTTCAAAGCTTTTCCAATCTCTTCTTTAATTGCATCCAAAGTCATAGGTTTTTCATAGTATTTTGCTTCATAGACTTCATATCCGTCTATTGTTTCCAATGCAATGTCAAATTCTCCATTTCTCTTTGTTTCTTTATTGTCATACCAATAAGAACCTATTGAAATAACATCGTGCCTATTTATAGTTGCAAAATACTGTTTGACAATTGTTTCAAACCTGTAGCTAATGAATGTGTTCAGGCTTGGCATTATGTATTTCTCCAAAAATGCATGTGGGCTGATAATTCCAGAAAAACCATCTAGATATGTAAACCAAAAGCGAAGAAGATTGCTCTTTATAATATAAAAGCTTTTCTTTTTGTCATTTTGCCTATTGATTGGGTATTGTTTTTCTATCAGCTGTGACTCTATCAATTCGTTTAGTGTTTTCGATAGCTGCTTTCTTGCTTTCTCTTCTTGTATGGCGCTTTCAATTTCGCTATAGTGCTTTTTCCCGTTTCCAATTCTGCGGATGATCATATTGCCATTATTGATAGCAGAAACTTCTGTAGATGTGACAGTGTCAATATAATATCGTGCAAGACCCTCTGGTTGCAGTATTAGCGATTCTATATTTGCTTTTAATCCTTTTTCTTCATCTATCAAGCATAGGATATTCGGCAATCCTCCAAAGACAGCATAGTATCCTATTTTGTCTTTTATGCTTGAGTTTTTATAAAACTCGCTTGCCTCTAAGTAATTCAACTCTTGTAAATTGATGATAGAGGAAAAACGTCCGAATAGGGGATTGCTGTTATTTTCTGCGAGGTTTTGCAATATGCGTATAGCACTTCCTGATATTATAAGTTTTATATTGCTTTTCTTGTAATCAATGAAATCTCTTAACAATGCATCAATAATTATTGCTTGTTTTTCATCTTTTCCTCTCATGTCTTGGTATTCATCAATAACAATGACTATCTCCTCTTCCCTTTTTGCTAGGTAGGATAAATAGTGCTGGAGGTTAGTAAAACCCATCCAAGGCTCATTTAGGATGGAACCTGTTAGCTTTGATAAATTCGATGTGTTTTTTTCTATTTCATCAGGTATCGCGGCATAGATAATCTTTGTTCCTGTGTATTGTTTCAGAGCCTCATTGATCAGGCTCGTCTTTCCTATTCTTCTTCTGCCGTAAATCAATATGGCAGAGGACTTATCGTCTTTTAATGATTGTTGTATTTGTTGTATTTCTTTGTGTCTTCCTACAAACATATTTATACTTAATTTATCTTTACTTAATTTGAATTTAGTATATTTTAATTTTGTAAAAATATATTGTCAAGAAAAATCCAATTGCAAGTCAAATTTCCATCGAAATTAATAATGTTATTGAAGAGTTGCAAAATTCTAAATGGTTGTCTTGTCATAAAAAAAACCAGAACTGAATCATTCAATTCTGGCTTCAAGTCGGGACGAATGGACTCGAACCATCGATATCCTGCTCCCAAAGCAGGCGCCATAGCCGCTAGGCGACGTCCCGAATCAACAAAAGCGAGTATATGTGAAAAAGAAAATGAGGTCAATAGCAAATTGCAAATTTTGTTATTGTTTTAAAAGCCTGTCGAATAGACTGGTTTTGCATTCGCTTTTTAGTTAGCTGGGCAAAAAGATTAATAAAAGACTTTACACTCCATTTGAGTTTGCGTTATAGTCTATCTGTTGTCTTAGGCATAACTTTGACCATGCTCTCGGTTGTTTTCCGACAAAGGTGCCAAGACCATAAAGCTGAACTCATTGGAAGGTGGAATAAATCATGGCTAGAAGATGCGATATCTGTGGCAAGGGAACAATTTCAGGCTCTGTAGTAACAAGAAAGGGCCAAGCCAAGAAGTATGGTGGTGTTGGTCAGCACATCGGCGTGACAACAAAGCGCGAATTCAGACCAAATCTAGTAGAAGTCAAAGCAAACATCAATGGCACTCATAAGACAATCAAGGTTTGTACTCGCTGTCTTAGAAGTGGTAAAGTCGAAAAGATTGTTTGATTTTTACCTTGACGCAAAGAGGGGCTCCCGTGGTGGGGGCTTTTTTTGTAAATGGAGGAAACAGTGAATAATGCTCGCATACATGCTTTAGAGGGAGCAATGGTTTCAACAGCATCTGGAGTTGAAAAGCTTCTCGATATTTACAACAAGAGCGAAGAAAGGAGTCAGATTTTTGTTATAAGCCCAGTAAGAAGTCCAGAGCTTAGCTTTGAGAGCCTTTTGAACGATGCAGCAAACAAGGATGAGCGCCTTTGGGCAAGACTTGAAAACAGCCAGTCGAATTGGATTGAGTTTCTAGAGAGCGCTGTCTCTGGCCCTAACTTTGATAAAGTTGCTCAACGGATAAATGCTGCATTTTCTGATATCGAGGATATTTTGAAGGCTATCTGGATCCTTGAGGATGGCTCTGGAGCTGCAAAGGAGCACTTTGAGTCCCTTACATCAACATTCATTGCTGATATTCTTTCTGCAAGATTTAGAGCTGAAGGAATAGATGCAAAGTGCTTTTCTCCCAAGGATATTCTTGAGCGCCGTCCGACTTTTGAGGATTGTGCTGTTTTTGTATCGGGCGAACTGTTGCATGCAGATGACAATGTCGATGCATCTGGACGCATAAGAGAGGAAGGCGAAGCTGAGTATACAGCGTCGTTGATTGCTGCGTCATATTCGTCTCCTGTTACTTTCTGGAATACAAAATCGATCCTATGCACTGCTGCCAAGCGAGATGTGCCATCGGCAAGTCCTATCGATTATCTTACTTATGCAGAGGCTACCGAATTATCGTTTTTCGGAGCTCCTATAGTTCATCCGGGCTTTTTCCAGCCATGTGCAAGCCAAGGACTTCCAATAACACTAAGGTATTGGGGTGCTATAGATGAAAGAGGAACGGTGATATCTGGAAAGATATATCCGACAGATAAAGATAGTGTAAAAGCATTTTCTGTTGTCAGAAATGTTTCATTGATAAATGTCGAAGGATCGGGAATGTCCGGTGTCCCAGGTGTTTCTTCGCGCTTATTCACAGCATTGAGGAACGAAGGCATCTCTGTGATATTCATATCGCAAGCATCCTCTGAATACTCTATATGTTTTGCTGTTCCACAGCATCAAGCGAATAAAGCGTCTAGGACATTGAGGCATGAGTTTGCAAAAGAACTTGAAAGCCAAAGCATAACAAGCATCGATAGCGAGACAGAGCTTTCTATATTGGCTGCTGTTGGAGAGGCAATGCCTGGACGAATCGGTGTTGCTGGAAAGTTCTTCTCCTCATTAGCTCGTGCTGGTATAAACATCAGGGCTATTGCGCAAGGTTCATCAGAGAGGAACATATCTGCTGTAATCGCGTCAAGCGATGCGACAAAAGCTTTGAGAGCTCTCCATTCAGTGTTCTTTATGTCACAGCAGACACTCTCAATTGGACTATTCGGTCCAGGTAATATTGGCGGAACTCTTTTGGATCAGATTTCAGAAGAATCGGAAAGATTGAAAAAGGATTTCGATTTGGATATCCGCGTAAGAGGTATTGCAACATCCAAGAGGATGCTTCTTTCGGAGGATGGAATCGATCTTGCAAAGTGGCGAGAAGAGCTAGAGAAGAATGGTGTTGCATACAATGAAAAGGTTTTTCTTTCACATATAAGGGCAGCCTACTATCCTCATTGGGTACTTGTGGATTGCACATCATCAGAAGAAAGAGCAATGCAATATAAGTCGTTTATCAATGATGGATTTCACATTATAACTCCGAACAAGAAGGCATCATCAGGGCCTTATGAGTATTACAAAGACTTGATCTTGGCAACAAAGAAAACTGGTAAAAAGTATCTTTATGAGACAACTGTAGGAGCTGGTTTGCCAATCATTGTCACGCTTAAGGACCTAAGAGAGACTGGAGATACTATAGAGAAAGTAGAAGGCATGGTATCGGGAACACTTGCATGGCTCTTTTCGAACTTCGATGGGACGACTCCATTTTCGTCATTGGTAAAGAAAGCGAAGGAGCTTGGCTACACAGAGCCTGATCCTCGTGATGACCTTTCAGGAATGGATGTTGCACGAAAGACTGTAATTCTAGCTAGAGAGCTTGGCTACAAAGTCGAAGTCAGCGATATAAATGTAGAGTCTCTTGTTCCTGATGAACTGAAGCAATGCTCAAGAGAGGAATTTCTGGACAAGCTTGAAACAGTTGATAGCTATATGCTTGATCTTTACAAGAAAGCAAAGGAGAAGGGGATGTGCCTAAGATATGTCGGTAAAGTAGATAATGGAGTATGTTCAGTATCTCTTGCCGAATATCCATCTGATCATCCATTTTCAGAGGCATATGGTACAGACAATGTGATTGCTTTCACAACGGCACGTTACAATAAGCAGCCATTGGTCATAAAGGGGCCTGGAGCTGGACCAGAGGTAACAGCTGCAGGTGTATTTGCTGATATCTTACGACTTAGTGCTTATCTTGGCTCTAAGATTTAATTGGAGGTGTTTATGGAATTTGTATCCACAAGAAATAGAGATGAAAATGGCTTTAGTGCATCCGGTGCGATATTGAAGGGGCTTGCTCCAGATGGAGGATTGTTTGTTCCAAAAACAATGCCAACTCTTCCTTCTGATTTTACACTTTCAAAGGGTCTTTGGTATGCAATGTACCAAGCAATAAAGCCTTTTTTCAAAGGTGATGAGCTTGAGTTTGAGCTGGAAGAGATTTGTAAAAACGCATTCGATTTTCCTTTGCCTTTTTTCAAGGAAGGGGATGCAAAAGAGATAATGGAACTCATATATGGTCCAACAAGTGCTTTCAAGGACTATGGCGCTCGCTTCTTGGCCTTTACTATGGAAAAGCTTCTTGAGAAAAGAGGCAAGGAATTGACTATTCTTGTTGCAACGTCTGGCGATACAGGTGGTGCTGTTGCCTCAGCATTCCATGGAAGGAAAAACCTGAAAGTAAAGGTTCTTTTTCCAAAAGGGCGCGTAGCTGATAGGCAAAGAGCTCAACTTACTTCATGGGGCGATAATGTCGAGTCATATGAGGTTGATGGATCTTTTGACGATTGTCAAAGAATGGTTAAAAAGGCATTCATGGATAAAAGCATAGATGGCCTTTCCTCTGCTAATTCGATAAACCTTGGTCGACTCTTGCCTCAAATGGCTTACTATGTTTATGCTTCTTTGCTTTTTGAAGCAAAGTACAAGACAAAGATGAACCTTATAATTCCATCAGGGAATGTTGGAAATTCCACTGGAGCTTATTGGGCAAAGGCTATGGGTGCTCCAATAGCAAAGATTGTTCTTGCTGTCAATGCAAACAGGACTATACCAGACTATCTTGAGAGTGGAAAATATGAGCCAAGAGCTTCAGTGAAAACACTTGCAAATGCAATGGACGTTGGAGCTCCATCGAATATGGAACGACTCTTTGATTTGTTTCCAAACTATGGTTCATTCAAGGAAAATGTATCTTCATTTAGTGTTTCTGATGATGAGATCAAGATGACAATCAAGGAAATGTATGATGAGAATGGATACATTCTTTGTCCACATACAGCTTGTGCTGAGAGAGTAAGGCGGGATCATTTTCCAGATGAACCAACTGTTGTTGTTGCTACAGCACATCCAGCAAAGTTCAATACGATAGTTGAGCCTTTGATTGGAAAAACAATCGCGATTCCATTGAATTTGTACAAAATAATGCAAAGGCCATCAAAAGCTATCGAGATAGATTGCGATTATCATAAGCTCTTTGTCCAGGATTGATTGTTTCTCTTCAATATAAAAGCTTGTTTTAAAGCACAATCAACTGTAGTACAATGAGGGTAAGGAGTGTCAAATGGCTTCAATCAAAACAAAATTTGTCGGCTTGGATATAAAAAGCCCTGTTATAGTAGCAGCAGGACCAAATACTGCGGATATAGATCACTTGCTCAAGTGTGAGGAAGCTGGTGCTGGCGCTGTTGTTCTGAAATCGCTTTTTCAAGAGCAAATAGAGAAGGAAGTCGAAAGCGCATATGAGGAGAACAGGGAGTTTCTCAATGGTGCTGGCTCTGAGTCGTTTGGCTCATACCATGCCGATTTCATAATCGATAAGTATATGAAGCTTTTGTCAGAGGCAAAGAAGAAGCTTGAAATTCCAGTAGTTGCTTCCATTTGTTGCAAAAGCTTGGACTCTTGGGCTGAATATGCACAGAGATTTGTCTCATGCGGGGCTGATGCAATCGAACTTGATTACTATCCAATAGCATCCGATGCCAAAGTAGAGGGAAAGAGTGTAGACAAGGCGCTTTTTGATTTTGCTCAATTTGCTAGAAAGAACATTTCGTGTCCTGTTATTTTGAAGATTGGCAAGAAATACTCGTCACTTGCCAATGTCATTTCAACATTGGACAGCTTGAAGATTGATGGAGTTGTGCTTTTCAACAAGTTCTATGCCCCAGATATCGATATCGATAATCTTAAGTTTGTCCCGGGGCCAATGCTTTCAGATGCCAATGATTATGTTGAAACGTTACGCTGGGTTGCTTTGATGAGCGGTGAAGTGAAGATGGATATTATTGCAAATACAGGAATACATGATGCAAATACAGCTATCAAGATGCTCTTGGCAGGTGCACGTTCATTCGAGGTCTGCTCTGTAGTTATCGATAAGGGATACAAAGCAATCGAAGAGATCAATGCAGGCATTGCATCTTGGATGCGAACGAAAGGCTATGAAAGCATATTCGACTTCTGCGGAAAACTTGCTCAAGAAAGAAGCGATGAAGGATACCAATGGGAGAGGACACAGTTCTTGAGAACGATAAAATAATATGGATAGTGATAAATACAAAGATATAGCTCCTTACAAAGGAGAGGATTTTGAGAACGCAAAGGAGAGGATCCTCTCGAAAAAAGAGTATCTTGGGGCTTTTGCATGTATCATTGCTGGAAACGATGTAGAGAAGATAAATGGCATATTGGGATTCATCTCAAGCCAGATGGATAAGGTCCATAGCTATTTTGATTTCCAGAAATATATAACAGCTGGGATATTTATCCCATCAATTTTGAAAAAAACAACAACTGGATTTTCGACTACCGGTGGTGAGAATCTTGATCCCAATAAGGGTTATCTTTTTATCTCGAACCATAGAGACATAATCCTTGATTGCATGCTTCTTGACTATGCGTTGCTAGAGTCAGGAAAGCCTACATGTGAAATGGCTTTTGGTGATAATTTGATCGCAAACCAATTTGTCGAGGATCTCTTTAGAATTAATGGTGGTGTAATAGTCAGAAGAGAATTGCCAATGAGGGAGAAGTATCTTGAGACTATTAGATTGTCAGAATACTTTGTCGATACTATTTCCCAGGATAATACATCGATATGGGTTGCACAAAAATCCGGTCGAAGCAAGGATGGAATAGATAATACACAACCAGCAATAATCAAGATGCTTTATCTATCGAAGAAGGGGAGTGGAATCACTTTTGGAGAGTTGATCAAGAAAGTGAATATTGTACCTGTAGCAATAAGCTACCAATATGATCCGAATGATATTAATAAAGGCCGAGAAGAGTTCATAACCCAAAGCCAAGGCAAGTATGAGAAGAAAAAGTATGAGGATGTCATCTCTATGGTTAAAGGCTTAAGGTGCAATAAAGGAATGGTGAATGTTGCAATTGGAAATCCTTTGACTGGTGATTATGCAAATGCAGAAGAAGTAGCTCGGGAAATCGATAGACAAATACACCTTAGATACAAGCTATTCAATACAAACTACATAGCATATGACTATCTAGAGCGTACAGATAGGTTCTCGAGTTTGTATGATGGCTTAGATGCAAACGATTTCATCTCTCGCTACAGCCATTTGAAGCCTGAAGTGCGACAAGCTGTTCTCGACTCTTATGCCAATCCTGTTCGATCGATGCTTAGAGAAAAGGGTGATGCGTAAGTTTTTTTTGCTGATCTTTATGGCTATAATTCTCTTTTCTTGTGAAAAGAAGAGCTTTGTTGTTGACGATTATTCTCTGAAAAGAGATGTTGATATATCTTTGGACAGAAATGGGTCCCTTACCTCATACAATGAGAAGCTTGTGCTTTCTGTATCTTTCTCACCAAGTGATCAAGGCTATTCCTTTATAATAAAATCGCCAGATTACAATCTAAGTTGGGAATCTGACATTGCTGGGATATCAGAGCTTGGCATAACGAAAGGCGCAAGTTTTCCATCGGGTTCATATCATGCAATATTCTATTCTGATAGTGGTACTGAAACTAGTCTAGATATCCCTCTCTCGCCAATAGATTTTGATTTCTCATATATAAATAGCAAGAGAATGCTATCATCAAGACGAAGCGTTTCAATAGTTGAACTTGATTCAAATGGAGACGAGATAAATAGAGTCGAGGATGCTAAAACTGGCTATGAATTGGATCCTAGGACAGCGAAAGTCCAACTCTCTTATACTGATCGGCTTATGAATAACATATTCATAGTGCAAGAAGTCTAGCTATTTCGTCCTTCCTACCATCTGCCTTAATTCGCTCTCTTTCAACTTTATCAAGAATGTTCTTCCATGTGGACAGCAAGGCTGGTCGAGCTGGAAGACTTTCTTTATAAGTTCCACAGCTGCCCATCTGTCGATATCATCGCCAGCTTTTATAGCTGCTTTGCATGCAATTATTGCAAATAGTTTTGATTCGAGCTCATCTTCATCGGCTTTGGCTGTTGTAATAAAATCGACAATCTGGCTCTCTATTGATTTGCAAACAGCTGGGAGCGCATCTATCTCCCATTCTCCTTTTGCTTTTTTTGAGAGCATCACGCCCATTTTGGTATAAACATAGCTCATCTTTGAGAGAAATTCATCTGTCAGGTCATCGACTTCAATCTTGATTGGCACCAACAATGGTTGTACAGATTTCAGACTTAGAATCTCATCATAGAGAATCCTCTCATGTGCTGCGTGTTGGTCAATAAGGTATAGACAATCGCCAACTTGGCAAATCAAGAAAAGCTTGAATGCTTGTCCTATGTATATTATTTCTTCCTTGGGCTGGAACTGTGTTGTGCTCTCTACATCCCTTGCATTGCTTTTGGCTTTTATTTCAGAGTGCATTCTCTCCAATGCTTTTGCTTTCTCAAGCCAATCTTTGTCTTTTTGTTGGTAAGTTCTTTGCACTTTCTCTGAAACAAAATTGCTATTCGGGATTTCTTTCTCTTGTCTCTCTATGTTTTTGGCTTGTATAGTTTCTTTTGATTTTCCTTCGCTATCTTCAATGCCTGGGATGTAGAACTGGTTTTGTATTTTAATCTCTGGTATTATCCTGTCTACACCGGATTTCAAAAGAGTTGTCAAGCTGTGATGGATGTCAGCAAGATTGCGAAGTTTTACTTCCTTCTTTGCTGGATGGATATTGAAATCAACAAGCTCAGCCTTGTCAGTTATGAATACAGCACAGTATGGGAAGCTTCCCCCAGGAAGCAACTCGCCATAGCCATATGAAACAGCTTGAACAAGGGAGTATTCATCAACAGGTCTATTGTTCACATATATTCGTATTTCTTTCCTGTCTGAACGTTTGACACTTGAGTTTGCGCATATTGCAACGATCGAAAAATCTTCTTGTTTGTCTACAAGTTCCTTCACATCTCCATCGGCTATACCCATTTGCCTGTAAAGATACATTACTCTTTCTTTCAATGTCGCAACTCTTGGCCAATCAAGTCTTAGTGCGCCATCTATTTTCATTGTGAATCTGACATCTGGAAATGGAAGTGCTTTTGATACAAGAAGGTTTCTGCAAGCTTGCGCTTCTGTCGATGCGCGCTTTAAAAAAGCTCTTCTTGCGGGTATGTCACGAAAGAGATTCTCGGTTTTTACAATCGTGCCTGAATCCGGTGCAAGGCTTGTAATCGGCTCTCTTATTCCATTGTCTATTGTCAAAGTCGAGCCTTCATTTGTCTCATTGCTCCTTGTTGAGATAGTCATTCGAGTAACAGCAGAGATCGAATATAGAGCTTCTCCTCTAAATCCCAATGTGTTTATTGCATACAGATCCTCTGGATTATGCAACTTGGATGTAGCATGCCTTGAGCCAAGCAGTGCCAGGTCATCTCTTCTGATTCCTGAGCCATCGTCGGATACGGAGATCAAATCGATTCCTCCTCCTTCGATCTCGACATCGATTTGGCTTGCATTAGCATCCAAGGCATTGTCCAGCAATTCTCTTAGAATCGATTGAGGTCGCTCTATTACTTCTCCAGCCGCTATGCGTGATGACAAAAGCGGATTTAGCAGGTTTATTCTTCCCATCAGAACTTGATCCTTGTTGTTACAGAAAATGCACTCGATATATCTTTTGTTGCATTGTAGCGCGCATTTGTGTTGATATATTCTGTCGATGAGGCAAATTCACTTGTCTTCAATACGCTTGAGAACTCAGCATTTACAGATACAATCCCATAGTTGAAATCCATTCCAATCGAATAGATTGAATTCGGAGATGTAAATATATCGTTTTTAATATCTGTTCCGCGTTTGAAAAGACTTACGAAGCCCTTTCTATGGAATGAGCTATAAAGGCTTATCTTATCATTGAAATTAACTTTCATCTTTGCTGAGAAAATATCGTTGTCGATTGATTTGTAGTTGGTAATCAACTGCTGTACATCACGAAGCGAATATGCAAGCTCGAGCTCGAAAGGCTTGAAATCGAAATTTGCAACAGTCTTTGCAAAGAACGAACTATTGTCATAGGCTCCATCTTTTGAAGGCAAGAGATTGTATGTTGATGTAAAGATATTGTACATGTCAGGAGTTAGAGGCCCAGTTCTCCATCCGCCTTGAAGTGATAGTGAGAAATTGGCCCACTTGAAACCCATCTCTCCACCCAATAAGGCAGCGAATAGCTTCTTTTCCTTGAAATCGTAGAATACATTGGTAGTTGTCGGACTTCCGTCTTCATAGTTTGCTGAAACCGATCCAACAGCATAAAGCGCAATGTTGAAATGATTCCAGAACAGAGGTATATCCAGCTTTACTTCTGGGTAAAAATACAATTCAAAGTTGTTGAAGTCCTTTATATAGAACTCTGCAGGAATTGAGAATCCTATAGAAAGACTATCTGGATTGATAGGGTAGATGCCTATCTTCAATTCTGCGATATGAGGGCTCTCGATATTGCCTCCGTAAACTCCGATTGAGAGATTGTAGAAATTGAATCCAGCTCGTATTGAGAGCGAATCATGCGAGCCAAATGCTGTAAACAGTGTGTCGTTCATCAAGAAATCCCTGTTTGCATCAAGGTAAGCTACACTGCTTTCTGGATTTCCTAGCTTTATGAAGTTTACTAATTGCAACGAGTCTGTAATAGCATAGAAGATCTTCTTTGCACCTGTCTCACTTGAACCGAAATTCCACCATTTTCGTCCATTGTTTGAAGGGCTTGCAAGTTTGAATGTCCCAGCATCATCGAATGTTAGCAATAAAGGAGCTCTTAGAGAGAGCGCGTAGTCATTGTTGCCAAATGTCATTGCAGGCTTTATCAAGTAGCGAGATACGCCATCATCGAATCGGTACTCATAGCCAGTTGATATTTCGAAGGAGAATGGAATCTTGATAGGATTGTCGGCACTATCTTTGCTCTTGCCTATGAAAGACGCTGTTGCACCATATGATAGGAAAAATTGTTTTTTAGCTATGCTGTCTATGCCGACTTTTATCGATGTTGACACACCTCCGATATTTAAATCCAACTGAGAATACAGCTTTGCATTTTCTTCATACTCTTCGGCTTTTGTAAAGTTTTGCATCGAAAGGCCAGCTCTGAGTGTGACATTACTAAAGGAAAGATATGTTGATGCTTCCAACAGACTGTTTTCTGGTGCGAACTTCATATCTGTTGTTGTTATATCGCCAAGCATAGCGATTTCGAGACCAAATAACTTTGATTCGTACCCGATTTTGCCAGCAAGTGTTATGAGGTTGTCGTCTTGATATGCAGGAACAAATCTCGGATTTTCTATGGCTTTATAGTGCAAAAGTGTACTTGATTTTCCAACATTCTTACCAAAATTTGTGTAGTAAATGCCGATATTGGATTTGAAGTTGTAAAACTCAATCGGAAGCTCTCCAGATATCATAAAGCCACCATTTGCTGTCTTACCGTTTTTGTTGCCGATCCCTATCATGTTTGCAAAACCAACTTGGAAGCCAGCTTTGTTGTATCCTTTTGAATGCAAAGGAATATAGAGCAAAAGCTCAGGGTAAATGTTTGCTTTGCCCATTTGCTGGTAGTCCATAGTTGTCATCAAAGCTAGTGCAAACTTAACAGGTATGTCATCTGATACTACATATCCGAAGTCAAGTCCTGCTATGCCTTTCTTATCTTTTGAGCTTGAGAATCTTCCAAATGTAAGATCATTGAAGAATGCATTCATCTCGATATGCTTTGAATTGATTGCCATATTGAATGTAAGAGGCTGGTATTCTTTGTCCCAGATGTGATCTACGCCATCAAAAAGTCCGATCATATCGCCATTGAGGTTTGTGTCCTTGTCTATTGTGATTTTGAATACTTCATCTAAGGATCTGTATTGAAGAGTCTCTAGAAAGTTAATGCTATAGCCAAGCCAATCAAGCCAATTCTCGTTTTTGCTATATCCAAGCATTGCAATAGGATCAATGTTTAATGCAAGATTCAACGACCCATATGTAAATGATGGGATAATTGAAGTTGTCAAGCTTTGATTGTGATTGCTTGAAGTGTAAGCTCTTGTAGATAGCCTCAAATCAAAAGAAAAGGATCTGTTTTTGTTTGATGAGACAATGGATGATTTTGCTCTTTGTATATTCTCTTCTGGAATTTGATCTCTATTTTGCTGTTCGGTACTATCATCAATGATTTCAAGTTCATCTCCCTTTGTGCTGTTGAAGTATTTTGATATTTCTTGAGCCAATAGATTGGCATATGCGTAAGTGTCGGTATCTTCCCTTGGAACAGCTGTTATCTCGCCACTTTCCTTCTTGTAAAAATCGCTCGATGCATCGATAGGTTTGAGATTTGATAGGATGTTATTGATATCTTCATCATTGATTGTCGTTGGAAATAATATAGTCGTAAGCGTTTTTGTTGATATTATTTTGATTTCTCCAAACTCTGTCGCGACAATTCGTGTCTCAGGTGTGATTTTGCTTGTTTGTTCATAACTGTCGTTTAAGGTATCTTTATTGAAGTAATCCAATATATCCTTTTCTATGAGATCAAGAGTATCCTCAAGCTCTTTTATGTTCTTCTCTTGAGGGTATTTTGCTTCTATCAAACCAGGTTCGACTACTGAAAAAGATATATTGCTGTAGATTTTGGTGTTTTTATCAGATAGCGATAGCAACCAATTCATGATGTCCTTGTCTTGGATGTTTGTAGGGTAGCTCAAGGTTGCATTTCCATCACTTGCTGTTATTTTTATCTCTCCATCTTTTGTCTCTATTGTTCTTTCTACACATTCATCGACCAAGTGCTCATCTGTTTCCAGCTCAACTTTCTCTGGGATAAGTGTTCTTGTGATATCAATGGTTGAAATGGCTGGTATATTTGGTATGAGAGTTCTCGAAGCCATCTCTAGCTGTGGAGCGTCTGGAGTTGAGAATAGCTTGTTTAGCTTTGTGAGCGTTTTGTAGTCATCTTTTTCAACAGCAGAAGGATTTTCATCATTTGTCATGAAATCAACAAACTCGAGGCTCTCGATATCATAACTTTTGCCATTAATGGAATTGTAACTTGATGCATTTGAATCGGTGAAATTGTAGAATCTCTCCTCTTCATCTGTTGATATAAACACGCTTTCGCCTTTTGCATGTATCTCTGTCACTGTTGTTGGTGTGTAAATTGAAAGTGGATACGACAGGTTTTCATCCAGAATCAAATTCGCTTTTCCAAATACGAGATACAAGCTTGGCTTTTCGCTTGTGTCTGTTAGTGCGATAAAAGAGTGTGGCGCTAGATAAATTCGTCCTAAGTCAGAAGTTGCTTCAATTTCCTCATTTTTGGTATGAAGCATGTAGCCTTCCTTATCCAGATAAGAGAGGTTGTCGACTTTTACACCTTGCTCATTGAATATATCTACAGAATCCAGGTTTCCATCTGTGATTGTTAAAAAAGGTTTTGCAAGCAATGATACAGTACTTAGGGCCAAAACAACAAGGAATGCCAAGTTTTTTTTCATAGATTCCATCCTTTATCGACTTTTATCAACAATTTATTCTAACTCATTATTCTGAAAGAATAAACAACACGATTTTTCCATTGGACTTTATTAAATATCATACCAAATTAGGAATATAATAGTATCAATGTTGTTAATATCAACATAATGCGCAAATATTCTCTTTTGTTATATGAGAGGCTTCATAGCAAAATCTGGTATTGCTATTTGAAAGGAGGAAATAGCAATTTCCGTTATATTTGATCTGGTCTGGATTGATTGTTTTTCCCCGAACTTCTTGATTCTGATTTCCTTATAGCTATGAAGCCTTTTTTTGATTTTACATTGAATTAACAAAACTGTTAATCAGATTTAATACTGAATGGCTACTCTTTGGGCAAGGAGTAAAAAAATGAAAAAAGCATTAATGGTTTTACTAACATTGGTTTTGGCTGTTTCACTCTTTGCACAGGGTGGCAAGGAAGTGTCAAACATATCAGTTATTTCTAGAGAGGATGGATCTGGAACTCGTGGCGCATTTACAGAGATTGTTGGTCTTTTGGACTCAAATAAAGTTGATCAGACAACTTTCGATGCTGAGATTGCAAACTCGACTTCAGTTGTAATCACAACAGTACAGGGAAACAAGAACGCAATTGGTTATATTTCCTTGGGTTCGCTCAATGATAGCGTAAAGGCTGTGACAGTAAACGGAGTAGAGGCAACACAGGAGAATATCGTCAATGGTTCATATCCTCTCCAAAGACCTTTCAACATTGCATACAAGACACTTACACCTGTAGCAGAGGATTTCATCTCATATTTGTTCTCGACTCAGGGACAGAGCGTTATTTCCTCAAAGGGCTATGTCTCAGTTCCAGCTAATGGCGATTACAAGTCTTCGATGATATCTGGAAAGCTCACAATCTCAGGTTCATCAAGCGTATATCCTGTGATGGAAGTATTGGTAGAGGCTTATGAGGCTCTCAATCCAAATGTTGACATCTCTTTGCAACAGTCAGATTCAACAACAGGAATGAAGGATGCAATCAGCGGAGTATCGGATATCGGAATGGCTTCAAGAGAGCTTAAGGCATCTGAGCTTGAGAGCGGACTTACACCAAAGGTGATTGCAATCGATGGTATTGCTGTTATCGTCAACAAAGAGAATCCTGTTACGAACTTGACAATGGATCAGATAAAGAGCATTTACCTTGGCGAGACAAAGACCTGGGAGTTCTAAATGGTCATTCGCGAGAATTTGATGAAAGCAGGCTGCCTCATAGCAGCCTTGCTTTCTATTGTAGCAGTGCTGTTAATAACCATATTCTTGTTTGGAAATGGTTTTCCTGCAATGCATGAGATAGGCATTGGGAAATTCCTTTTTGGCAAGATTTGGAGACCGAACAGCAATGAGTTTGGCATTTTTCCGATGATTATCGGATCGTTGTATGTTACAGCAATTGCCATATTGATTGGTGTTCCGATTGGTGTTTTCTCAGCAATTTATCTTTCATATTTTTGCCCGAAGCATGTTTACAAGATTGTCAAGCCTGCCATGGAATTGCTTGCGGGTATCCCATCAATTGTTTATGGTTTATTCGGGCTTGTAGTTATTGTGCCACTTGGACAAAGGCTTTTTCCAGGCACCTCCGGGAAAAGTGTTTTAACAGCTTCTGTAATATTGGGAATAATGATTTTGCCTACCATAATAACAGTATCGGAAAGCTCTATAAGAAGTGTTCCTGAATCTATATATCATGGTGCCTTGGCATTGGGATGCACGAAGGAAAGCGCAGTTTTGAGAGCTGTTGTTCCAGCCGCATCTTCTGGAGTTGTTTCGGCAATAATTTTGGGTGTTGGAAGAGCAATAGGTGAGACAATGGCTGTTATTATGGTTGCAGGAAACCAGCCGGTTATTCCAACTTCAATCTTGAAGGGTGTAAGAACGATGACGGCAAATATCGTTCTTGAGATGGGTTATGCTGCAGATTTACATAGAGGGGCGCTTATAGCAACCGCTGTTGTGCTTTTTGTATTCATATTGATAATCAACCTTTCTTTCTCGATTCTTAGAAGGAGGAGTTCATGACACAGGTTATAAATACAAAAAAGAAATATGTTGGATCGGCTATATTGAAGCTTCTTATATACGGTTCTGCTGTGATTACAATCGCTATAGTAGCAATAATAATCCTCTATGTTACAATTACAGGAATTCCTCAGCTTAAACCGTCGCTTTTCGCTTGGAAGTATACTCCTGAGAATTGCTCGATGACACCAGCTATAATCAATACGATTACAATAGTGTTTCTATCGCTCTTGATAGCATTACCTGTTGGTATTTTCTCTGCTTTGTATCTATGTGAGTATGCAAGGAGGGAGTCTAAGCTTGTTAAAGTCATAAGAACAGTTGCTGACACACTCTCTGGAATTCCTTCTATTGTATACGGGCTTTTTGGATATTTGATGTTTGCTGTATCCTTGCATTGGGGATATTCCATCCTCTCTGGTGCATTAACTCTTTCGATCATGATTCTCCCTTTGATTATGAGAACATCCGAGGAGGCGATTCTTTCTGTTCCTGATATGTACAGAGAAGGGTCCTATGGCTTGGGTGCGGGAAAAGTCAGGACGATTTTTTCTATAATATTGCCAACAGCGATGCCAGGAATTCTTGCTGGCGTTATACTATCTATAGGAAGGATAGTAGGAGAGACTGCAGCTTTGATATATACAGCAGGAACAGTTGCTGGAATACCATCTACAGTAATGGGTTCAGGAAGGACTTTGTCGGTTCATATGTATGTTCTGATGTCAGAGGGGCTCCATATGGATCAAGCTAAGGGAGTTGCTGTTGTGCTTTTGGCGCTTGTTCTAGGGATGAATGCACTTTCATCTTTTGTTGCAAAAAGGATAGATAAAAATGGAAACGAATAAAATTGAGTTCTCAATAGAGGATTTGAATCTCTGGTATGGCGATTTTAAAGCATTGAAGAATATAAACATGGAGATTCCAGCAAAGGGAATTACATCGTTTATCGGACCTTCAGGCTGTGGAAAATCCACTCTTTTGAAGACTCTCAACAGAATGAACGACTTGGTTCCGGGTTGCAAAATCGAAGGTAAAGTACTTTTGGAGGGGGAGGATATCTATGATAAGAATGTTGATATCCCTCTGCTGAGGAAGAAAGTTGGGATGGTATTCCAGAAGGCAAATCCATTTCCAATGTCTGTTTTCGACAATGTTGCATATGGCCCAAGAACGCATGGCATACGAAACAGAGTGAAGTTGCAAGAGATTGTAGAGAAAGCTCTTGTGGATGCATCTCTCTTTGATGAAGTGAAAGACAGGCTGAATAAATCAGCACTTGGTCTTTCTGGTGGACAGATGCAAAGGCTTTGCATTGCTAGAGCATTGGCTGTAGAGCCCGAGGTTCTTTTAATGGATGAGCCGACTTCAGCTCTCGACCCTATCTCAACGATGGCAATAGAGAACCTTGCGTTGAAGTTGAAAGACAAGTACACGATTGTCATTGTGACTCATAATATGCAACAAGCTTTGAGAATATCTGACTATACAGCTTTTTTCTTGCTTGGAGAGGTTATTGAATTCGATGAAACTGAAAAATTGTTCTCGAATCCGTCTAATAAGAAAACAGAAGATTATATAACAGGTAGGTTTGGTTGATATGAAAAACGGTTTGGATATAGAGCAAGGCATTGTATATAGGGCACTTGCAGAACTTGGGGGTCTTGTTGAGGAGGAGTTGGATCTTCTTTTGGAGGCATTCTCTCCCAAAGGCAGTAGCCTTGAGAAAATTGCAAATTACTCATCTGAGATAAAGGCTCGTAGCAGGGACATAGAATCTGAGTGTCTTAAGGTGCTTTTGAGGCATCATCCAGTTGCTAAGGATTTAAGAATAATAAGCGCAGCTACCAAGATCTCTACAGATCTTGAGAGAATAGGCGATAATGCTGGCGATATAGCAGAGATTATTCCGTTCATTCTTGACCCTGCCTTTTTTGAGGAGCTTGATCTTATCAACATGGCAAAGAATGTAAAGAAGATGGTATCAGGTGCTGTTGACTCATTTGTCTCTGGTGATTTGGAGAAAGCAAAGAAAATCATCCTCTTTGATGATGTTGTCGATGATGCGTTTGTGTTCGCAAAGACAAAGATCTCGCAAATAATAAAGAACGCAGATAGGAATGCCGACGAAGCTCCTGATTTGCTTATGATTGCGAAATATCTTGAGCGAATGGGTGACCATGCTGTGTCGCTTGCGCGTTATGTAGGCTGGTCTGTCGATGGCAAAGAGGATTGGCTAAATGCAAATAGGGGCTTAAAATAAAGTTATGATTTATGTTGTAGAGGATGATCCGGGAATAAGAAAGCTATTGATGATTGCATTGAGTGGAAATGGATATGAAGTCGATGGCTTTTCTTCTGGCGAGGATATGCTTGTTGCTCTTAGATCAAAGAATCCTGAGCTTATCCTCTTGGATATCATGCTCCCGGGCAAGGATGGGGTCGCGATTCTCAATGAAATACGTTCAAGCAAGGATTATGCCTCTATCCCCGTCATAATGGTTACAGCCAAAGATAGCGAATATGACAAGGTCTTGGGTTTTGAGTGTGGTGCTGACGATTATATTTCGAAGCCTTTCTCAATGCTTGAGCTTCTGTCTAGAGTCAAAGCTGTTTTAAGGCGAGCTGGCAAGAAGGATTCGGATTCTATTGCGATTGATGGGATTGTGCTTTCAAAGAGCTCTCATACTGTAACGGTGGATGGAACTTCGATTGCTCTTTCTTTGAAGGAGTTTGAGCTTTTGAGAATCCTGATGGAAAATGCGGGCAGTGTACTTTCTCGAGAGTTGATCCTCGACAAAGTCTGGGGCTATTCCTCAGACATGGAAACAAGAACGATCGATGTGCATATAAGGCATTTAAGGGAAAAGCTTGGAGAAAAGGGCAATATGATAGAAACCGTTAAGGGTGTTGGATATAAAATACAAGGATAATATGACTAAAAGAATTTTCTGTGCTATCTTCTTCACTTTATTGTTTGCAATGATAATCACATCAGCAATAGCTATTGCAATGTTCTATAACGAATATGAAAAGAGGCTTGATGAGGACTTGAACATAGGTCTTCGATTTTTGTCGTCTGTTGCTGATAATGACTTAAAAGAGCTTGAGAGCATAAATGTCGAAGATAGACGAATTACATTGATAAGTCCTGACGGAAACGTGATTTATGACTCAGAGGCTGATTCAAACCAATTGGAAAACCATTTGGACAGAAAAGAGGTCTCTGATGCTTTTTTGCATGGTGCTGGATATGATTCTAGATCGTCATCCACAATAGGACAAAAGTATATATACAAAGCTGTCTTGCTTACATCTGGCAATGTCTTGAGGCTTTCAGCGCCTGCCAATACGCTATCATATTTTGTCTTGGCGGTTTTGTTGCCACTGTGCCTATCGCTTTTTGCTTTGCTTGTTTTCTCTGTTTTCCTTGCATCATTTATCGCACGAAGGATCACGACTCCGATAAACAACCTTAATCTTGATGATCCAGTTGAGATAACAGGTTATCCTGAGCTTACACCTTTATTGGTGCGAATATCGAAGCAACAGGAGATAATCAGGCGCCAGCTTGAGGATGCAAGGAGAAAAGCAAGTGAGTTTAGTTTGATAACAAACAATATGCAAGAAGGGCTTGTCGTTCTCGATAAAATGGGTATGGTATTATCTCTAAATGATGCGACGAAATCCCTTTTTCATAATAATTCGGTAAAGCCGGGCGATGATATCCTAAAACTATCTAGATCTGTTGTTTTTACAAGCGTTATCTCAAATGTGCTTAACAACAAAAGCGACAGTGTGCATATTGAGCAATGTGGAAGGATACTTGAGGTTATCGCAAACCCTGTTGTGAACAATGGAGTATGCGCTGGTGCTGTTCTGATCTTCATTGATATAACAGAGAAAGAGAAAAGAGAAGCAATGAGACGAGAGTTTACAGCAAATGTTTCTCATGAACTAAAGACGCCTCTCACTGTTATATCTGGTTTTGCAGAGATAATGAAAGATAAGAATCTGCAACCAAATGAAGTGCATGAGTACTCTTCTGAGATCTTCAATCAAGTACAACGCCTTATTTCGCTTGTGCATGATATAATCAAGCTTTCGGAATTGGATGAGAAGAACATAAAGAGCGGAATGGAGAGCTTGGATGTATCAACTATAGCAAGCAGTGCTTTGAGGAGCCTAGAGGCAAAAGCTGAACAGAACAATGTAAACCTCTCTTTGACTGTTGAGAATGAAAAGAAGATTAAAGGCAATCCGGCTCTGCTAGAGGAAATGATCTATAACTTATTGGATAACGCTATTCGCTACAATAGGCCAAATGGATTTGCTTCTGTTTCGATAACAAGTGATGAGAAGTATCTTTATCTTTGTGTTACAGACAATGGAATTGGAATTCCAGAACAAGATATTGATAGGGTCTTTGAGCGTTTTTATCGTGTTGATAAAAGCAGAAGCAGGGAAAATGGTGGCACCGGATTAGGGCTATCTATAGTAAGGCATGTTGCTGAGTACCATAAAGCAACAATTAAACTTACAAGTAAGATTGGAGAGGGGACGAAAGTAGAAGTAGCTTTTCCAATCGAGGCTTAAAAATATCTTTATGGGAGACCTGATTTGGTTTCCCAATTTTTTTTACAATTGTTTTTTTCATTGTTCATTTAATGCCAAATCATGAAAATTTGTTGTTTTTTGTTGCAAAGCGCGGATTTGGAATATATCATTAACTCCATACAATATTCTTGTAAATTCCGAGCAGGAGATGAATGTGCAAAACAGCTGTGCTATCGAATTAAAGGGTATTACAAAACGTTTCGGACAGGTTGTTGCCAATGATGGCATAAACCTTGAAATAAGGCGAGGGGAGATCCTTTCCTTACTTGGCGAAAATGGTAGTGGAAAGACTACTCTGATGAATATGCTGTCGGGAATCTATCAACCTGATGAAGGGGAGATTCTTGTCGATGGCAAGCCTGTTGCGATTCGCTCTCCAAAGGATGCTTTCTCTTATGGCATTGGAATGATTCACCAGCACTATCATCTTGTGGATGTATTTACAGCAGCGCAAAATATAATCCTAGGCCTTGATGAGAAGATGGATATAAAGTCTGTCAACAAGAAGGTGAAGGAGATTTGCGACAAGTACGGGTTTGACGTGAATCCGGAGATGAAGGTCTACGATATGTCTGTATCGCAAAAACAGACTGTAGAGATTGTAAAAGTACTATATCGTGGAGCTGAGATATTGATCCTTGATGAGCCTACAGCTGTTCTGACACCACAAGAGACAGAGAAGCTTTTTGTTGTTCTAAGAAACATGAAAAAAGATGGCAAGGCCATTGTCATAATCACACACAAGCTTGCAGAAGTCATGGAGATATCGGACAAGGTTGCTGTTCTTAGAAAAGGAAAGTATATAGGCACTGTTAATACATGTGACACGAATCCTCAAAAGCTTACAGATATGATGGTCGGGCATGCTGTCACATTGAATATCGATAGGCCGAGGTACGAGAATCCGATTCTTAGGATTTCAGTGGAAGGTCTTTCTTGTGTTGACCAAGAGGGGATCAAAAAACTCGACAATGTTTCATTCAAAGCATATGGTGGCGAGATTTTGGGTATTGCTGGCATTGCCGGCTCTGGACAGAAAGAGCTCTTGGAATGCCTTACTGGCTTGTATCCAATAAAATCCGGCTCAATCAAGTATTTCGATCCTAGGGACGGAAAAGAGAAAGAGCTTGTGGGCCTTACTCCAATGAAGATAAGAGAAATCGGTGTTGGAATGGCTTTTGTGCCAGAAGACAGGCTGGGAATGGGACTTGTAGGCTCTATGGGAATGACAAGCAATATGATGCTCAGGTCATGGAAGAATGGAAAATCTGTTTTCGTCAACAAGAAAAATCCTGAGAATCTTGCAAAGAAGGTTTGGGACGACTTGGAAGTGGTTACTCCTAGTACAGCCTTTCCTGTAAGAAGGATGTCTGGAGGCAATATACAGAAAGTACTTGTAGGCAGAGAGATTGCAGGAGAGCCGAATGTACTTTTGACAGCATATGCTGTAAGAGGATTGGATATAAATACGTCATATACGATATATAACTTGCTTACCGAGCAGAAGATGAAAGGCGTAGCTGTCTTATATGTCGGAGAAGAGCTTGATGTATTGCTGGAACTTTGTGATAAAATCTTGGTTCTTTGTGGAGGCAAGGTTAGCGGAATAGTTGATGCTCGCACAACTACAAAAGAGGAGATAGGCCTTATGATGACATCTATAGGAAGAAAGGAGGCATCTTGTGAGTGAAGAGATTAAAAAAGCTCCATTGATCCGCCTTTCTAAACGGGAGGCGATGGATCCGAAAAAAATATGGGCAATCAGAGTAGGCTCTATAGTATTGGCTTTGATTCTCGGTTGCATCCCAATCTTGATAACATCCAACAATCCGATTTTGGCATATGGTGCGATCATAAAAGGCTCTTTGGGAACATCCTTCTATCTAAAGCAAACATTAAGGGAGTCTATACCTCTTTTGGGATGTGCACTTGCAATAGCACCATGCTTCAAGATGCGGTTCTGGAACATCGGAGCCGAAGGGCAAATTACAGCTGGAGCGATAGCTGCATCGTTCTTTGCGATTAATTTTGCAACCAAGCTTCCGCATATCCCGCTGTTGATTATCATGTTTGTAGCTGCAGCTATCGTAGGTGGAATGTGGGCAATGATCCCAGGCTTTTTCAAAGCTCGATACAATACAAATGAGACATTGTTCACTTTGATGATGAATTATATAGCAATCGGAATAGTCGCATGGCTTCAAGGAGGACCTTGGGAGGGGAGAAAAGGAACACAGCAAATTCCTCTCTTTAATAAAAATGCCTATCTTCCTACTGTCCTTGGATTGCATATGGGTTGGATAATAGTATTGCTCCTCGTCTTCCTTGTGTATATATACATGAAGTACACCAAGCAGGGATATGAGATTGCTGTAATAGGAGATAGCCTTAATACAGCACGATATGCCGGAATGAATGTAGGTTGGATTATTGTTAGGACAATGCTTGTCTCAGGTGCCATATGCGGTATTGTTGGGTTTATTCTTGTATCAGGGCAAAACAAGACGATAACAAGCAACGTTGCTGGCGGTGTTGGCTTTACAGCCATTACTGTTGCGTGGCTTGGGCAATTGAATGCGTTTGCTATGATTGTAATATCATTGATTCTTTCGATTCTTTCCAGAGGCTCTAGCTATTTGCAACAAGAGATGGGTGTTCCTGCTGCGATTTCTGAGATAGTTTCTGGTATTCTTCTCTTTTGCATGCTTGGATGTGAATTCTTCATCAACTACAGGATGATCATTAGAAAGAAATCGAAAAAAGGTGAGGAGGGGATTGACGCATGACAACATTGGTTGCTTTGATTGCTGCTGCTGGAACATTTGGCACTGTATTGATGTTCGGAACATTGGGCGAGATCCTCACCGAAAAGAGTGGAAACTTGAATCTTGGAGTAGAAGGAATCATGTTCATGGGAGGAGCTTTTGGACTTGCTGGTGCATATTCATATGAGACTCTTGTTGGCTCTGGAAACTCTAGTGGAATTGTTGCGATTTTAGTTGCAATCGTTTCGGCTTTTCTGGCTGGTGCTATTGCTTCATTGATTTTCAGTTTTTTGACAACAACGCTAAGAGCAAACCAAAATGTCACAGGTCTTGCCCTTACTATATTCGGAACAGGTCTTGCAAAGTTTACAGGCGAATTTATGAGACACAAAGCTACGATGAGAGGAAATGCTGGAGGTTTCGTGACTCTCAGCAACCCACTCAAGGATGCTTTCTCCTTTGTTCCATTTCCTCAATTCATGCGTGATATCCCTATACTGGGAAAGATATTATTCAATCAAACTATCTTTTTCTATCTGGCTATCATACTTGCGATTGCTATGCATTGTTTTTTCCAGAAAACAAAGATGGGGTTGTATCTTAAAGCTGTTGGAGAGTCTCCTGTCACAGCCGATGCCGCTGGTGTCAATGTTGCTCTATATAAGTACATAGCAACAATTGTAGGTGGTGGAATTTCCGCTATAGGGGGAATGGTTTATGTAATGACAACAGGAGGATGTACATGGAGCGAGCATTCACTAGCTGGAATTGGATGGCTTGCTGTTGCTCTTGTTATCTTCTGTATGTGGAGACCTCTGAACGCAATATGGGGTGCAATCTTATTTGGTGCTTTAAAAATTATGTACATGAGAGTGGTCCTTCCATTTTTTCCGACAGAGCTTTATAAGATCCTTCCGTATGTTGTAACAGTTGTTGTTCTTATAATAACCAGTATGAGAAATAGCAGGGACAAGCAACCTCCAGCCTCGCTTGGTTTGAACTATTTCAGAGAAGATAGGTAGTATGTTAATGCGGTTTTTGAAAGACAAAACCGCTTAACTGTCTATTATTGATTTCAGATAGCATAATTGTTTTTCTTTGTTGTAACCTATTTTGAAAATACATTTACAAAAGGAAAAAAATTTGCAAAAACTTTACATTGGTAAATGATGATTGTATCATCAAATATATCTTACAGTCTTGCGACTATTTTATGGAGGTCTTGAATTATGAAAAAGACATTGGTTTTCGCAATTGCTTTGCTGATGTGCTTCTCGTTGTTTGCTCAGGGTTCAGCAGAGACAACAGGCGAAAAGACAGCAACTAAAGTGGGCTTTGTTGTTATCGGCGATGAAAATGACCAAGGATATACCTTTAACTTCATGAGAGGTATGAATGCAGCCATCGACCAGCTTAAGGCAGATGGTTACGATGTAGAGCTTTCCGTAAAAAGAAATGTTGCAGAAGATGCTAGCTGTGTTGATGCTAACTATGCTCTTGCAGCAGAAGGCTGTGAAATAATCTTTGACAATTCATATGGCTTTGAGCAATATATGCAACAAGTTGCAGATGAGTTCCCTAATGTAACATTCGTCTCTCTGACTAACTGTAATTCCCAAATAGATGGCAGAGATAACACACACAATGCTTTTGCTAGAATCTACGAAGGAAGGTACATTGCTGGCGTTGCAGCTGGAATGAAGATGCAGCAATTGATTGACAATGGCGACATTAAGCCAGAAGAAGCAATCGTTGGATACGTTGGAGCATTCTCTTTTGCTGAGGTTGTTTCAGGAATGACAGCTTACTATCTTGGCGTTAGAAGTCAATGTCCTACAGCAACTATGAAGGTTCAGTTTGTAGGTTCATGGTCAGATCCTACTTTGGAAGCAGAGGCTGCACAGGCTCTTTGTGATGCTGGAGCTGTCATGATCAGCCAGCACTCAGATAACACAACTCCTGCAACAACAGCTCAAAGAAACGGAGTCTTCCATACAGGATACAATAATGATATGACAGCTGTTGCTCCAAACGCATCATTGCTTTCTTGCAGAATTGATTGGACAAAATACTTCTATACATTTATAGCAAACTATATCAACGGAGTTGAAAATCCATCTGACTACACAGGAACAATGGGAAATGGAGAAGTTGTTGTAACAGAGCTTAATACAGCTATTGCAGCTCCTGGAACACAAGAGGCTATGGAGAAGGCTGAAAAAGCACTTGCTGATGGATCTTTGCAAGTCTTTGATCTCTCTACATTCACAATCGATGGAAAGACAGCTACAAATGAGCAAATGTATGATAGCTTTGCTGCTGTTCAAGGAAATGCTACATATGATGGTGCATTCCATGAGTCAGAGTTGCAATCAGCTCCATACTTTGTTGGAAAGATTGATGGAATCGAGTGGCTTAATGCTGCTTATTGATTGATTATCGAATCTTGTTTTTGCCCCTTGTTTTCGTGCAAGGGGTTTTTCAATAAAAATATCCAATTAATATTGACATGAGAATGGAATGCATGCATTATATAGTTAGTTATTGCTAACTGAGGAATGGAATGCTTTCGACCTGGATTATTTCTTTTATTGTCCTTGTTCTTTTGGTGTTTGGCGTCTTCTCTTTTATAAAAAGGGGGAGGAAGGGCTGTTGTTCTGCATCGTCAGATGAAAAGATCCAGGCTATAGATGTTGATGAGGATGAGAGCCACTATCGCTATCGCTATGAATACTCTATTGAGGGTATGCATTGTGTCAATTGCCAGCGTCGTATCGAGGAGAACCTTGATCGCATTGGTGAAACCTTTGCACGTTGTGATTGGCGTAAAGGTTCTTTAATCCTTTTTAGTAAGAAAGAGATAAATAGCATAATAGTGCTTGATAGGCTCGAGGCGCTAGGTTACAAAGCAGTATTGAAAGGTAAGCAATAGCCTTAAAGACAAGACCAACAACTCTACACTCCTAATATGATCACCTTATGGTCTTGATACCCGTTGTTTTTCGACGGGTATTTCTTTGACTGTTGTTTTATTGGTTACACATAAAACATTCACGAAAACAACGTTTTAGTTTTACTAGCAATTTATTATACTTTGTATATGGAGGTCTTTTCATGGACAAGGTCAATTCACCTAAAAAACCGATAATTTGGTATTACATAATTGTTTTGGTTGTCTTGATGCTTATTAATGCTTTTGTTGTTCCTTCGATTTACGAACGGCAAATAAAGAATGTTGATTATGGCACATTCATAAAGATGACAGAGTCAGGAGATGTCGGTCAAGCTGATATAAAACAGAATGAGAATTACATACTATTTACCGATAAAAGCGGTAAGACGATATATAAAACAGGGATGGTAAATGATCCAGAGCTCAGCGATCGACTTTACAAGAATGGTGTTTCATATTACGGCGAGATAATAGAGACAGCAAGCCCGATTGTTACTTTTCTTTTTTCATGGATTTTCCCAATAATCTTGTTTGTTGTTCTTGGGCAGATCCTTTCAAAGCAGATTATGAAGAAAGCTGGGGGGAAGAACTCCTTGATGTTTGGGGGAGGAAACTCTGGAGCTAAGATTTATGTACCTTCTTCGGAGGGAATAAAGTTTTCTGATGTTGCTGGAGAGGATGAGGCGAAGGAGAATCTTTCCGAGATTGTCAATTATCTTCATGATCCGACAAAGTACAAGGAAATTGGTGCATCTATGCCAAAAGGCATTTTGCTTGTAGGCCCTCCGGGAACTGGAAAGACGATGCTTGCTAAAGCTGTTGCAGGGGAGGCGAATGTTCCTTTCTTTTCTATATCCGGTTCTGAATTCGTAGAGATGTTCGTTGGAATGGGTGCATCAAAAGTCAGGGATCTTTTCTCACAAGCAAAGGAAAAAGCTCCATGTATTGTTTTCATAGATGAAATCGATGCGATAGGAAAGAAAAGAGATGGATCGGTTTTTGGTGGAAATGATGAGAGAGAGCAGACATTGAATCAGCTTCTAACGGAAATGGATGGATTCGAGAGCAATAATGGCGTTATTATCCTTGCTGCGACAAACAGGCCCGACTCTTTGGATCCCGCTCTCACAAGACCTGGTCGTTTCGATAGGCGTGTGCCAGTTGAACTTCCAGACTTGGAAGGAAGAGAGGCGATTCTCAAGGTCCATGCCAAGAAGATAAAGACATCAGGCGATATAGACTATTTGAAGATTGCTAGGATGGCATCGGGCGCATCTGGCGCTGAACTTGCCAATATCGTGAACGAGGCAGCACTTCGTGCGGTAAGAGACGGTAGAAAAGAGGCAACACAATCGGATATGGAGGAATCTATCGAGGTTGTAATCGCTGGCTATGAGAAGAAGAACAACATTTTGACAGATCATGAAAAACTTATAGTATCGTATCATGAAACCGGCCATGCCTTGGTTGCTGCAATGCAAACGCATTCTGCGCCAGTGCAAAAAATCACAATTGTTCCACGAACATCTGGTGCTCTTGGATATACAATGCAAATCGATGAGGGCAACCATTATTTGATGAGCAAAGATGAGATTATGAATAAGATTGCGACTTACACTGGCGGACGTGCAGCTGAGGAGCTTATATTCAATTCTATAACAACTGGTGCATCGAATGATATAGAGATGGCTACTAAGCTTGCAAGAGCGATGATCACTCAATATGGTATGTCAGATGAGTTTGGAATGGTTGCTATGGAAGTTGTACAGAACCAGTATCTAGGTGGTGACACTAGCCTTGCGTGCTCTCAGTCGACTGAAGCAGAGATTGATGCAGAGGTAAGAAAGATCATAAAAGAGCGATATAAAGTCGCAAAGGATATCTTGTCTGATAATGTTGCTAAGCTGCATGAGATTGCAAAGTATCTTTATGAACATGAAACTATTACTGGTGAGGAATTCATGAAGATCTTGGGAGAAAAACAAATCGGAGTTGATGAAAGCTCGAAGTAGCTTAAGATGATATTTATTGTTGCCAGGAGAGTATTCAAGTCATTCTTCTGGCTTTTTCTATTTGTAATAAAAACTCCACAGGAGGAGTCACGTGCATTTTTTTCAATTGTTTTTGTATTCTAAGTGGATCGTATTGTGATATAGTAAAAAAGAAAAAAGGGGGCAGGCAGCAATGGCGCACAGCAAAGAAGAAAAGAATAAGCGTTTGATGCAAATACTATCAGATAAGATCAAGCATCAGATGAAAGTAAATGACGATCTGGGACTGATAGCAGAAACAGTGAAGGATCTTGCATGCATTTATTTCGAAGAGTCGATGGAGAAAGAGTGTCTCGATACTGTTGAGAAGTATTCTGATTATGTTGTCTCCAAATTCGGCGAAGATAGCATTGAGAACTTGCGAGCAATGAGCACACTTGCCATTGCATATTACGAGCTAGGAAAGATTGATCTATTCGATAGCTTGGAAGAAAGAATTGAGATCCTTGCTAAAGAAATAAGCTCTGGCTCAAACATAGAATGTCTTATACAGTCAATTGAATATCCTGCATGTGAATTTTCCGATGAAATAAAAGAAGAATCCAGCTTTGATGAGATAAATAGGCTTAAGTTTTTAAGTGTTGTTGAAAAGTTTGTTTCCAGTTGCGAGTTGCTAGACGATTCATATACAGCATTGGATTTTCTTGAAGCTCTTATAGCTAAATGGCCTGAAGAGACGATTTTGGATAAAGCTATCAAGGGACGTCTTTACAAGGACCTTGCTTTATGCGATGAATTGGAACAAGACTTTTATGCTTACTTGGACCATATTGCAAAGGCTTTGGATTTATTGAAGGATAGCATTGGAATATACAGTAAGACATATGGTCGATATTTCCTTGACTATTTACATGCATTTGATGCAACTGAACAATTTGATAAAGCCTATGATAATGCTAGCGCTATGCTTTCTCTATATGAAAGCAAATGTGGAAAAGATGATGCATATTGCTCCCAGTTGAGAACTGAGATGGCTATTTCTCTTTTGCTTATGGAGAAATTTGATGAATCATTTGAACTCGCAAACGATAACTATAAGATTAATGTTGATAGCTTTGGAGAGAATTCAAAGCTGGCGACAATAGCAGAGAAAGAGCTTGCTGATTTGTATTTCACGTATGGCGAAAGTGAAAAGGCCGCAAAGCATTTTGAAAATGTAAAGACAAAGGCCAAGAGCTTTTTTGATGTTGGCTCTGATTTCTATAACAATGTAGTAAGCAAACTTGCTGAAAGCTATACAGAGTTGGGAGAAGGAGAGAAAGCACTCAATGAGAGTCTTGGGCTCATTGACAATCTAGAGGGCAATGGTGAAACCAATAACGAAAAGATTCTCAAAGCACATTATCTTCTAGGCCTTTCTTATAGGGACATAGGAAAATACAAAGAAGCAATGAAGGAGTTGAAAGAAGTACTCAAAAGGCAACTTGAATTCTTTGATGACGAAGAGGATCGAAATGTTCTTGAAACTCAATTGGCTATTGCAACAGTGTATGACAAGCTTGAGCAAGAGGCAAAAGCTCAAGAGTTATTTAGGAAAGTTGCCAAATTGGCATTCAGGAATTTTGGACCTGAGTCTGCTATCTTTCTTGACGCTCTTGAAAGGATTGCGTCCGATGAAGAGAATCCATTTTCATTGATTGAGGACGATTTTTAAAAATGGCATGCATTATAGAAGAATTTGGAACTCTCTCTGATGGAAGAAGTGTATCGAAGATTACAATCTCAAATGAGGATGCTTTCGCATCATTTCTTACATTCGGTGCGATATTCCATTCGTTCTCATCTTATGGTAGGAATGTCGTAGTTTCATTGAATAATGCAAAAGATTATGAGAATGTTTCTGCTGGCAAAGTTATTGGACCATTTGCCAACAGGATAAGCAATGCTTGTTTTTCTATAGATGGAAAGGAATTCCATCTTGATAAGAACAATGGAAGGAACAATATCCATAGTGGAAGTGCAAATATAGGGAATCATATTTGGGATATTGAAGCATTCGATGAAAATAGCGTGACTTTTCATACTAAGCACAAGGAAGGTGATGGTGGAATACCTGGGAATATGGATTTCAATGTTAAATATTCCCTTGTTAAAAGAACGCTTAGAATTGATTATGTTGTTTCTAGTGATGCTGATTCTATTATCAATCCAACCAATCATGTTTTCTTTAATCTAAATAAGGACAACAAGCCAATTTTGAACCATCAAGTTGAAATAGATGCAAGTTGTTTTATAGATGTGGATTCAGAGTCGCTTCCCCAAAAAATAGTATCTGTCAATGGCAGTGATTTTGATTTCACATCTTTTCACTCTATAGGTGAGAGAAGAAATGGTGTTTACGACAATTGCTTCATATTCGGCAAAAGCCATGAATGTCGATTGAAGGTGGCTGATTTGATGCTAATTGCCAGAACAGATAGACCAGCTATTCAGCTCTATACTGGAAAATCCCTTTCTTTTCCTGATACTAGTCGAGGAGCGATTGGGCCATTTGGAGGTGTAGCACTTGAAACATCTGGCTACATTGATGCTGTAAATCATCCAGAGTTTGAGAGTGCTTTTATCAAGAATGGAGAGGTTTTCAAAACCTGGACAGAATATGAAATCAGGAAATAGCATCAATTCTCGTTATGGATTACTATTTTTATAGTATTCTTGAAAAATGGGATGCTTTCAGCAAAGATTTCTGTCTTTCCAAAGAAGAGCTCTAATCTGCGTTTGATATTGTAAAGCCCTATGTTTTTTCCTGCATTCTCAAGAGAGGAGTAAAAGCGCTCATAATCGATTCCTGCGCCATTGTCAGTGATTGATATTTCGATATTAGTCACATCAGGTACAACTTTGATTGTTATTTCGGGCATCAAAATTGATTTGTCTTCCATGCTATGAAATCCATGTTTTATGCTGTTTTCCACAAGAGGCTGAAATATTGTTTTAGGTATTCTCGTTTCTAAAAGTTCAGATGAAATATAAAACGAGAATGCAATTTTCTTGTTAAGCCTGTGATTCATGATATCGATATAGGCATTTGTATGCTCTCTTTCGCCTTTGAATGTTGTTAGCTCTTTACCTTTGTTTAAGCTTTGCCTTAGATACGATGCGAATGTCTGGATCATAGAGGATGCTGATTCAGTGTTCCCATTTATAACTTCCATGTTAATTACTTCAAGCGTGTTGTAAATGAAATGAGGATTTATTTGCTCAGTAAGAATACGTTCCATATAGTTGTATTTTTCTTTTTCGTCTTGCTTTATCCTATCGATTTGGCTTTGGATAGTAACATACATGGAATTGATCGATTCAATTAGTTCCCCTGTTTCATCGCTAAATAATGGTTTCTCATCGAGTTTGTAAGTGTTATTTTTGATTTGTGTTATCATTCTTGAAAGCTTTGAAAATGGTCTTGTTAAAAATGATGCAAAGTAAAGTATCAGGAATATTCCAAGAATTGTTACACCGATGCAAAGCAAAATTGAAAATAGGATTATTGATGTTTTCTTTAGTTTTATTGGCTCATTGTTGATGAACATTACAAGATCCAAGCCTTGCATGCTTGTTGTTTTCTTTTTGATATCGAAGTCTTTATCTGTATTGTTTAGAGTATTATTTGGATCAAGTATGTTTATATCATTGAAGAAAAGAGAGTATGAGCTATTGAAATATACAGATGTATTTCCATTCAGCTCTTCCTCGATTTTCTGGGCATCAAGCATGAGTACCAGAATGATTTTGGGGTTTGCATCTTTAGCCAATACCAAATATGAAGAAGGACTAATACTTGTTATTGGAAATGCTACAGGAATAATAAAGCTGTCCTTCTTGAATGGTGATTTGTCTTTTCTATATATTGATATCCCCATTGAATTTGCAAATGTATCATAATCAAGGAATTTTGAATTTGAATCAGAAATCGAAGAAGAGAAAGAGTAGTAAATGTTGTTGTTTGTGTCCAGGATGTATGCATTCTCTATAAAAGGGTTTGACTCTTCTAGACTTTGCAAAGTATCTTGAAAGTAATATTGTGTTGCAAGTTTCGAATATTGGTCATCCTCAAGCTTCTGGTATGCAATCTTCATTTTCTCAGATGAAGTTGAACTCAAAAAAGTTGACATCACTTGGCTTATTATATTTTCAATTCTTTGATCAGTAATGTTGAACCATGACTCTATGCTGTTTTTTGTATCGATTGAATATAGGTGAAGAAAGTAAAAACCGCATGCAAACCCAATCGACAAAATCAATACTATCAACAGCGGAATCATGATTAAAGAGATTTTGTATTTTAGCTTTAGATCAAGAAAGTGTTTTTTCATATCATTGACCTGTATTGAGAAGGTGTGATTCCATTCATTTTCTTGAAAATCCTATAAAATGATCGATAATCTGTATATCCTAATGAGTTTGATATCTCATCAATCGATAATTGAGGATCTGCCAAAAGCTCTTTTGCATAGTCGTTTTTAAGCCTTATTATATAGTTGCTGAAGTTCTCTCCAGTTTTCTGCTTGTAGTAAGATGAGAAATAAGCAAAATTCATATTCAGATTCTCAGCAATTTCCTTTGCAGATATTTGGAATGCAATGCTATCAGCAACCATCTTCCTTGAACGATAAATAATTGGGTCGTTTGCTAGTTCAGCTTCCACAATCGAGACATTCGAAATATATCTAAATGTCTTTGCCATCCACTGTTCAATCTTATCTATCGAAGAGAGTCCATTTATAGCTGTCCAGTCTATTTTGGGTAAAAACTTGCTATCTACATGCTTTTCTTTCTGTATTTGTCTGTTGATATCGGCAAGTAGAAATACGCACATGCCCTTTATATAGCTTGGAGGAGGCGTTGGAACATACATTAGTTTTTGAAAGAAATTACTTGTCCATTGTTGGATTTTCTTTTCGTCTTTCAAATATATTGCATGCAAAAGTTCTGCATTTACAATATCGTTTGAACCAAAGGTCGGAGTGCTTGAAGTAATTGAATCTGAATCAAATATCTTTTTGTCCTTATCATATATTTTATACGAAAGTGCTGTCATTGCACTTTGAAAAGATACTTGGAGCTTATCTAGTGATTTGACTGTTGCTCCCACAGAGATTGTATAGTTGCTACCGCAATCGAAGGCAATTTTCAAGAGCACTTTAGCCACATGTCTTGAAGTTGTTTGGTCTGTGTTTATTATGCATATTTCATATTTATTCTCATATGTTAATATTTCTGAATCAAAAGACTCCAAGTATGATATAAATCCAGTTTCTCGTAAGATGCTTTTGGATTTTTCATCTTTTTGGAGAACAATTATTGTGGCAGGACAGTTATCTTTTATTTTGCACTTGGAAATTTCATCTATGCTTTTTTCTTCTATTGTTTCTCCTGCAATTAGCTTATGCAAATAAAGCAATTTTGCAGAATTTGCTAAATCGTGATATCTTTCAAATTCTTTTTGTTCCGCTTGTATTTTGACTTTGATCTTTATCAATGTATCAACCAGTTCTGCCCGTGATAATGGCTTGAGAAGAAAGTTTTCCACGCCAAGCGATATTGCCTCTTTTGCAAACTTGAAATCATCATAGCCTGAGAGAATTATAAAATGTGAGTTTATTCCTTCATCCTTTGCTTTCCTTATGAGTTCCAAGCCTGTCATCTTGGGCATCTTCAAGTCAGTTATGACAATACTTGGAGTATTTCTCTTTATTGCTTCGAAAGCTTCTTGACCGTTTGAATAAAGGTTTGTAAGCACAAGGCCTAGCTCTTGCCAGTTTAATGCATTTTTCATTCCATTTCTGATTGCTGGCTCGTCATCAACAATCATTACGGAGATAGTAGCTGTATTCATCGATTTAATTATCTTTGATATATAAAAACGTGCAACATGTTTTTTGCAATATCAAAAATAAAGTTACATTTTTCTTAAATCATGTCATTGATAGACAAAAAATGGATGATAGAGTTTTCGAAAACAAAGGAGAAAAGATTGAAGACGAGACCGGATTTGGAAAGCAAGAATAAGACGATCATGTTGATAGGAGCTCACCCGGACGACAGCGAGTTCAGAGCGTGCGGGACAGCGATAAAGATGCACGATGATGGTGCGAGGATAGTT
>DKCO01000050.1 GCA_002452215.1 Spirochaetales bacterium UBA6872 | reverse complement strand
TGACTACAGTGTAATTGGATCAGAATTCATCAATTTTATTTCTACTGTTCTTACTTCCAGGATGTGTAAAAAAGCAGAAGAATGTGGAGTGCTAGATGAGCTTTCTTATGGAGACATGATGGAAGATCTTTCCTCTGTTTGGCGTAGCATCAAAGGCGACTGTACCATGCCCAAGCTGCATGATGGCTATTGGGAAAGAAACAATCTTCCATCTGTTTTCGAGTTGATGGTCAAGCTTGGACTTGCTATAGATCCAACCATAAAAAGAAAACGGGGAAGGCCTAAAAAAGAAAAAGAAGGGAACGAACCAAAGAGAAAACCAGGTAGACCTAGAAAAAATCCCTAGCCATAGTTAGGTCTCTATAGTCCGATAAATTGGGAAAGTGTTAATGATAGTCAAAAAGATTTTTTTGATTGGAAAGCGAGAAATGCAGAGCTGAAGGAGTAGCCTAAGATATTCTTTATTTTTCTGAGAACTGTCTTGACAAGTGTCTTAGGTGTATAAGTAGGGATATTTGCAAGCGTTTGTGATAGTTATTTTCTTATATTGGAAGAAATTATTTAGTGTGGATATCACCAAATCAATGGCATTTAGTTCGTCAAAAGTACATATGATGGGATTTTAAAAATTATGCGAATGAGTAGTTACTTCATATTTTATAGATTTTTTGTAATAGATTTGACTTTTTGTTAAAAAATATCACATCATATTTGCAGCAATCAAAAAGATAGCAATTTTGTTTTATCGGAGGGTCCTATGGGAGAGCGTGGGGAAGTATACTCAACAAAATTAGTTAAAAACGATCGTACTTATTTTTTCAATGTCAAGGAAAATGTCTATGGTGACTTATATCTCAATATTGTAGAGTCGCGTCCTACTGATATTGAGGGAAGATTTTTAAGACAGTCTGTCATTGTATATCAAGAAGATTTAGGAGAGTTTGTAAAGGAATTTCAGAAGACTCTTGATTTTGTAAAGCAAAATGGAACCAAGAAGAAATCTAGATTTATCTCTAATAAAGAATAGCTTGAAATTGCTTAATATTATTTTGGATTCTGCTTTATACAACATTATCAATGTCCTTGACTAATGTTGATTTATGGAACAAAGTGTGCTTAGTCGGAGAGCTTATGCAAAGTGAAGTTATTGACGATATTCTTAATGTTGAGGCTGAAGCTGACAAAATAGTCTCTGAAGCAGAGAAAGAGGCTCAGAATATGATTTTGGAAGCTCAAGCTGATGCTCGTAAGAAGATCCAGACTCGGGTAGAACAAGTTCGCAAAGAGGGATCTGATGCCTTGGATTCTGCTAATAAAACCTTAGATGCGCATCTTGCGCAATATGAGCAAGAAAGAATCAAAATTGAAAAAGAAGGTGCAAAAGTAGATCCGGATGCACTTTCAAGAATGGTAAAGAGGGCTATTGAGCGCATTTCCTCTATTGGATAGGTTTATATGGGAAAGGTTGCTGATTACGGTTATACAATAGCGAAACTTAGAGCTCGCATTGGGATTATGCGGGATTCTCAACTAATTGACAATATGATCAAGGCTCCGACACTAGCTGATTGCATAAATGCTTTGTCGGGTACCAGACATGATCAATTGGTTGGCATTTATGAGCAAAGTGGCGATTTGCAATTAGTTGAGCTAAGCCTTTTTTCTGAGGAAGTGGATAATTACAAATCAATTGCAAAAATGTTGCCTACAGCTGCATCGGATTTCATATCTGTTCTATTGGAGAAACTTGAAATTGAAAATCTGAAGAATGCGTTGAGGTTGTGGTATTCGGATAATGTCAAGCATCATTCTATAAGATATCGTGCATCCTATTTGTACAAGGAAAGAATTGTAAATGATGTAGACTGGAATGGGATAATCAATGCAACAAGCTATAGTGATATTCTCGAGAATGTAAAAGATTCTCCGTACTTTAGTGTTTTATCTTCTTTCTCATATGAAGAGATATCAAGTAAAGGTCTTTTTGATCTAGAGATAGCTTTGGACCAGAACTACTTCAAATTGCTCTTTTCTTCAATATCAAAATTGCCTAGCAGCGATTATTCAGTTGCTCGAAAGCTTTATACCGTGGATGTGGATCTCAAGAATATTCTACTGCTTATACGATATGGATATTATCACAGCCTTTCAAATGAAGAGATAGAGAAGATTATAATTCCATATGGAAGTATTTATGAGCAGCTTGCAGAGAGCAATCATTTGAAGTCGAGCGATTTGATTGTATATGTAAAACACATTATTTCAAGCAATTATCCGGATCTTAGCAAGGAGATAGACAATATTAGACGCATAAACGATGATTTGACAGGAAAAAACGAGAATGCAAGACAGATTCTCCTTATTGAAAACTATCTTGCTAAGATGAGGATGAAAGAATATTCTCAAATGCTTGTAGGAGATGCTTTTTCGATTGGTATAATCCTTGCGTATTTCTTTTTATCGAACCGCGAAGATGCTATAATCCGAGCAATCTTATCTGCCAAATACTATAAATGGAGCGAGGAGAAGATAAGGGAGGCTGTATCGTTATGAGTATGTTTACCCGCAAAATGAGAATGCTGACAGCTGTCATCATGGATGATAGCCGTGAGGCTGTAGTGAAAGCATTAATTGAAAAGGGAGCAATGGAATTTGTACATATTGACTCAATTCCATCTGATAAGCTAAAGATGCTTTCCAGCCATACATCGGCTGTGCCTAAGGCTGTTCTTTCTGATACAAGAGCTAGAATCGAGGGGTTTCTCCGACAAGGTGGGATAGCAATCCCTGAACTCACTTCGAAAGACATGGAAGAGAGCAAGGCTGTACAGATTGATGCAATAACTACTGATCTTGATAGGATGTCGGCATCATTGCAACAGATCCGTGATAAACAAAAAATTGTGAATCAAAAGCTCTTGTCTTTGGAAGAACTTGATGAGCATTGCAAATCAAAGGATAAGGATAATAATTACCTAGATCTTCGTGTAGGTTCAATTACTTCAGGCAAGATAGATGATTTGAAGGATAGGCTATCACAAATTGGGGGCATATTTCTCTTCGATAAGCTTCCATATGTGACGCTTTGCTTAAGAAGAGACTCATCCAGGCTAAGTGATATTGTGGATAAGTTCGGTTGGACAGAGAACCCAGATCCAATCATTCAGGATGATGCAAAGAAAAGAGCATTGTCCTCTCTTTCTTCTCAAATCAGAGATTGCAAGAATCAATTAAAGGCACTTTCCGACGATTGCATTTCAAAGATACAATCCAAGCAGCAAGTGCTTATCGATATGTGGAAAAAAGTGAGGGCTAATGAGCTTTGCGAACATGTTGAGTCCTTTTTCTCTTACACCAACAATACGACTCTTTTCTCTGGATGGGTGTCAGAGGAGGATAGCCAAAGCGTTGAAAGCATCATTTACTCAATTACAAAAGGCAAATGCATAATAGAGTGGACTGAGGCAAGTGATGTTTCGATCGAAAGCGTGCCTGTTGAGATTAAAAGCCCTAAGATTCTTGCACCTTTTGAACATATTGTGGAAAACTATGGTACGCCTGAATATGGCTCCATCAATCCAACACCATTCACAACTGTTGCATATATTTTGATGTTTATGCTCATGTTTGCTGACCTTGGCCAAGGATTTATCCTTTTGCTGATTGGTTTGGTTGGTGGTTATATTTACAAGAAGAACCCAACAAAGAAGGACGGATTGATATCAAGATATCTTTGCTCGCTTCTTTTGTACTTGGGTCCAGCATCAATGGTTGGTGGACTCTTGTTTGGATCTTGTTTCGGCTATTCTCTTTTTCCTCCTCTGTGGTTTAATTACCATGCTGTTGTGAACGGTCATGTGTCATCGGGATCGATAACTAGTATTTATGATATCTTGGGAATCACTATTTGGTTCGGAATTGCTGTAATATCAACAGGATTGATTCTCAACTGGATAAATCTATTGAGGAAAAAGCGATTTATTGAACTTGTGTGCTCCAGAAATGGCTTTGTTGGTGGAATGCTATTTGCTCTTGGCATTTGGTTTGGCTATGGCTTTGTGAAATCTGGGTACAAGACATTCCCATCATCGCCTTTTTTGATGCCTGTGCTTATACTTGGTATTGTGATTATCCTTATTCAAGTTCCTCTGGAGTATATTGTCGAGAGAAAACATGGAGGGGAGAAAAAATCGATTGGATCTCTGATTATGGATACGATCATGGAATTTCTTGTTGAGGCACTTGAGATATTCTCTGGGTTCCTGTCAAATACGCTTTCATTCATGAGAGTTGCTGGGTTGGGTATTGCTCATGTTTCGTTGATGACAGCTTTTTCTGATATGTCGGATTTGACAAGCAATATGATTTTCAAAATCCTGATCATGATTGCTGGCAACATCCTTGTAATTGCTCTCGAGGGGCTTTCTGCTGGTATACAATCTCTAAGACTCAATTACTATGAGTTCTTTACAAAATATTTTACAGGTCGTGGAATTGCCTTTGAGCCAGTTGGCTTAGGGAAAAACAAGACAAAATAAGGAGGGTCGTTATGACCGTTGATAGTTTCAAGAAGAAAGTTGGTATGTCGTTTGTTATGTTGGCTTTGCTCTTGCTCGGCACAGCTTTCGTGTTTACACCTCAGCTTTATGCTGCAGCTGAGTCATCAAGCTCTTCTGCATCGAATGTTGCTTGGGTTTGTTTTGCCGCTGCTGTTGCATTTGGATGCAGTGCATTTGCTGCAGGTATAGCCATTTCACATGTTGGTTCTGCTGCAATGGGTGCCCTTGCTGAGCGACCAGAGATTGGCTCCAATGCTTTGATTTTCATTGCGCTTGCTGAAGGGTTGGTTGTTTTTGGCTTCATCACAGCTTTGATGATTCTTGGAAAGGTTTGAGAGCAAGCTAAAAATGGAATACTTCGTAATCGGCGATGATGATACAGTATTAGGATTCTCTATTGTTGGCGTTGCTGGCATTGTTGCAAGGAACGCTGATGAGGCTAAAGTAGCTTGGGCAAAGGCTCTGGAAGATAAATCTAATGGAGTTATTATAATTACAGATGAGGTGGCTTCTCTTATTCGTGATACTGTTGATCGATATCTTTTTTCCGAGACGTTTCCGCTTGTTGTAGAGATACCTGGAAGTGATGAAAGAAAAGGAAAGGATTTGCGTGCGCTGGTTAACGATGCGATAGGAGTATCTATATGATGAATGCAACCACCAATCCGCTTGTTCAACAGATTCTTGATCAAGCCAAAGCGAAAGCTGCAGATATCCTTGCAAAAGCAAAAAAGACAGCTGATTCTATTTTGGCAGAGTCTGAAGAGGAGGCCGAGAAGCAATGTGCTCAAGAAAGGCACTCATTCGAGCTTAAGCTTGATTCTGTAAACCAATATGAGGCAAGTGCTAAACGAAATGTTGATAGAATAGCTGAGCTGAAGGCTATGGACAGTGCATATGATGAGGTTGTTTCCCAAGTAAGGCTTCAATTCCAGTCGATGTCATGTACAGCTGAGTTTAGATCAACATTGGTTTCATGGATCGCAGAAAGCGCAATCGGTTTGGACAAGAAAGAGGCTAAGGTAGCATTCTTTGCAAAATGCCCTGTTGATGAATCTATGCTAAGAGATGCGGAGCAGATGGTTTTTAATTCTACTGGAGCTAAGGTTTCTCTTTGTCTCGATAGTCAAAGATGTCGTGACATCGGAGTAATCCTCTCAAGCATGGATGGGCAGGTTTCATTTGATAATGAGCTTGATGTCAGGCTGAGACGCTATCAAAAAGACATTAGGAAGATTGTTCAGGAAGAAAATGCAAGACAGAATAATAGGTAAAGTCAAAAGAGTAAATGGGCCAGTAATCCAAATCAAAGATATAACTGACGCTGCGATGATGGAGTTAGTCTACGTTAGCGAGCTTAGGATTGTTGGAGAGATTGTAAAGCTTAAAGATACAGAAGCTACTGTTCAGGTTTATGAAGATGCGACAGGTATTGCTCCTGGCGACAATGTCTATGGAACAGGAAGATCTTTATCAGTTGAGCTTGCACCTGGACTTATAGGAAATATTTATGATGGTATTCAAAGACCACTCGAGGACTTGAAGCACCTTTCTGGTGATTTCATTGCAAGAGGTATATCATCATCTGCTGTTGATCACAAGAAGCTGTGGCATTTTGTCCCCAAAGTTAATGTTGGCGATACAGTTACAGCCGGTATGATTGTCGGAGAGATAGAGGAAAATGAAAGGATTATGCATAAAGTCATGATCCCTCCAACTTTCGATGGAGATCTTTCTGTCACGGAAGTTTCTCCTCAAGGGGAGTATACTGTTGAGGATTCTCTTCTCTCTGTTGTTGAGAAAAGTGGAAAAGTATCCAAGATTTGTGCATTGCAATATTGGCCTATAAGAGTTCCTAGACCAGTAAGTGAGCGTCTTACTCTATCAGCACCTCTTGTGACAGGGCTTAGAGTCATTGATACACTTTTCCCGCTTGCAAAAGGTGGAACTGTTGCAATCCCTGGAGGTTTCGGTACAGGAAAAACAATGACGCAGCATTCAATCGCACAATGGTGTGATGCAGATATAATCGTGTATATCGGTTGCGGAGAACGTGGAAATGAGATGACAGATGTTCTGAGAGAGTTTCCGAATCTCGTTGATCCTCGAACCGGTCAGTCTTTGATGAAGAGAACAATATTGATTGCAAACACATCAAACATGCCTGTCTCTGCAAGAGAAGCATCCATATACACAGGTATAACAATGGCTGAATACTATAGGGATATGGGTTATTCGATTGCTATTATGGCGGATTCTACATCTCGTTGGGCAGAGGCTTTGAGAGAGCTTTCTGGTAGAATGGAGGAGATGCCAGCAGAGGAGGGTTTCCCTGCATATTTGCCAACTCGTATTGCGCAATTTTATGAGAGGGCAGGAAACATGAAGACGCTTTCTGGGCAAAATGGTTCTGTTTCTATAATTGGTGCTGTATCACCTCCAGGTGGTGACTTTTCTGAGCCCGTAACACAACATACAAAGAGATTTGTACGTTGTTTCTGGGCACTTGATAGGGCTTTGGCATCAGCTAGACACTATCCTGCTATAAGTTGGCTTGATTCTTATTCAGAGTATATCGATGATGTAAAGAACTGGTGGAACCAGCAAAGTGGCGGGAAATGGTTCTCGTCTCGTCAGAAGATCATGGAATTGTTGCAAAAAGAGGTCAGATTGAACCAAATAGTAAAACTTGTTGGTCCTGATGCATTGCCTGATTCCCAGAATTTCATACTTGAAGTCTGCTCGCTTTTCAAGACAGCCTTCTTGCAACAAAATGCCTTTGATGAAATTGACAGATATTGCTCGATTAGCAAACAGATAAGAATGCTAGAACTCATTCTCGAGTACTATGATCTTGGTAGTGATTATATTTCAAAGGGTGTTCCTCTTGTCAGAATCAGGCGCTTACAAGTTGTACAAGATATTGCAAGAGCAAGGTTCAATATATCAAATGACGATTTGGGAGCCTTGGATAAGTTGCAACTGAAGCTTGAGAAATCTATCTCTCAATTAGGGAGCATTTATGATGACAAATGATGATAATCTTCTGAAAAATATCGATAGGACACTTCTAAGAGGCCGTGCATATTGTGGAGCATCTAAAATCGATGGTCCTCTTGTGTACATGAGAAAGACCCATCCGATTGGATATGGGGAGCTTGTTGAATTAAAGGGCCCTGATGGAAATATTAGGCAAGGCCAAGTTGTTGATACTTCTGATAGTGTTGTTTGCGTACAATGTTTTGAGTCTACTGATGGTTTAACGCTTCCTGGTACAAGTGCACATTTCTTGGGAGAACCGCTTTCGCTTGGCGTTTCCGATAAGATGCTTGGACGCGTTATGAATGGACTTGGAAAGCCTCGAGACGGAGCAGCACTTCCTCCAGCTTTTGATGAGAGGAATGTAAATGGAGTTCCAATTAATCCTACTGCTCGTGAGTATCCAAGGGATTTTATACAGACAGGCATCTCAATAATAGATGGAATGACTACTTTGATACAGGGGCAGAAGCTGCCTATTTTCTCTGGAAACGGCCTTCCACATAACCAGCTTGCTGCTCAAATTGCTAGACAAGCCAAAGTAAGGGGTGGCAAGTCCGATTTCGCTATTGTTTTTGCAGCAATGGGCGTCAAATATGATGTTGCAAGGTATTTTCTTGATTCGTTTGAGTCTAGCGGTGTCCTCGATAATGTTGCTGTGTTTCTTTCATTGGCTGATGATCCATCGATTGAAAGGACGATTACTCCAAAAACAGCATTGACTCTTGCTGAGCATTTGGCTTTCGATTGCTCTAAGCAGGTCTTGGTTATCATGACAGATATGACAAACTATTGTGAATCATTGAGAGAGATTGCGACACTTAGAGGTGAAATCCCATCGCGAAAAGGTTACCCTGGATATTTGTATTCAAATCTTGCAGAACTTTATGAGAGATCTGGAAAGATAACAGGAAAGCAAGGCTCTATTACACAACTTCCAATTCTTACAATGCCTAATGATGATATTAGCCATCCTATTCCAGACCTTACTGGCTATATAACAGAAGGTCAGATTGTATTCGATCGTGGAATGAATGGACGGGGAGTTTATCCGCCAATCAATTGCTTGCCATCTCTTTCAAGACTTATGAAGGATGGAATAGGCGAGGGAATGACAAGAGAGGATCATCCTCATCTTTCGAATCAGCTTTTTGCATCCTATTCACATGTCAAGGATGTAAGAAATCTTGCATCCGTTATTGGCGAAGAAGAACTCACAGAGCTTGATCATCACTATATGGAATTTGGCGAATTCTTTGAAAAGAAGTTTGTTACCCAAGGCTACGATGAGGATAGGACAATTGAAGAGACTTTGGATCTTGCATGGAAGGCTTTGTCGATTCTTCCCGCTGAGGAACTTCAAAGACTTACCGAAGAGGAGATTTCCAAGTATTACAAAGGTTAGTAGTATTTGGATAACATGTAGAGGATTATATGGATAATACAATTGCTCCGACACGGTCAAATTTGATGAAGATAAAGGATGAACTAGCGTTTTCGCGACTTGGTTATGATTTGTTGGACCAGAAGCGATCTATTCTTGTATCCGAGCTTCTGACTTTAGTTGACCAAGCTGTTGATTACCAGCAAAAAGTAGATAAAGCGCTTTTTGATGCACGCCATTCTTTGCAAGATGCGATTATGCACATGGGACGATTGAAAGTTGCAAATCTTGCAGGAGCTGTTGATATAGATTCATCGATTACTATCTCTTCTCGAAAGGTCATGGGTGTTGCTCTTCCAAAGGTTTCTACCGAGTTTTCGGGTTCAGGTCCGTTTTTCTCTCCCGAGGGGACGAGCATGCTATCAGAGATAGCTATGAACAAGTATTCTGAGGCATTGTCTTTAATGGGTCAGCTTGCCGAATTGAAAGTGTCCATAATGCGTCTTGCAAGGGAAGTTAAAAAGACAATCAGGAAGGTTAATTCTCTTGAGAAGCTTGTCATTCCGGATAAAGAAGAAACTGTTAAGTATCTTATTTCCAGAATAGAAGAGGCTGAGAGAGAGAATTTCGTATTATTGAAGACAGTTAAGGATAGAATGGAAAGAGAGCTAGAGAAGGAGGATGGCAATGTCTAAAGTTCCTTTTTCAAGGGTATTGGTGTATCTAGATGGAAGCGAAGGGTCATTGAATGCACTTATGTATGGTATCATGATTGCAAAGTCAATGAATGTCCAATTGCATGCTGCTTACATTATCAACACAAAGGCTCTTGTTGAGCTCGTGAGATCGCACGTGTTTATAGACGAGGAAAAAAATGACTACTTGAATGATCTTCGAGAAGATGCATCAAGGCATCTGAGGCATGCAAAAAAACTCGCAACGTCCAAGGATATAGATATAACAGTTTACTCTGTAGAGGGTTCTCCTCATATCGAGATATTAAATTATATAAGAGATAATGACATTGATTTGCTTCTCTTAGGTTCTGTTAATAAAATCAGATCCAGGCGAGAGGAGCTTGCTAGCGAAAATGATAGAATGCTTAGAACTGTCCAATGTCCAGTTCTTATTTTAAAAGATGATATGGATCTGTGGTCTTCATTTGAGGAGGTATGACAATGACTCTATTGGATTTATTAGACAAAAATATGATTAAAGTCCCTCTTTTAAGTTCAGATAAGAATGGTGTGATAGATGAGCTTCTTGATACTTTTCAAAAGTCAACATCTGTATCGGATTCGTTCATAGCAAGGGTCAAAAGTGTAATTCTTGAGCGCGAGAGGCAAGGGTCAACAGCTATGGAGAATTCAATTGCTATTCCGCACGCTAAGGTAGAAGGGTTGGATAAGGCATTTGTTGTTATCGGTGTAAGTCGAATAGGCGTTGATTTCGGAGGTGCTGAGAAGAGCAAGGTGTTCTTCTTAGTCGTTACACCAAAAGAAAAGCCGTCAGAGCATCTCCAGCTTCTTTCCTCAATAGCACGTTTGGGTGCATCGCCTGTAGTTTCGCGCTTGATGCAAACAGTAAAGACAAAAGATGAGCTCTACCAGCTCTTGATGGATTGAAAAAAATAAAAAACAATCACAAAAGTACTTGTTATGCACATTTGTTTTGTGCATAATACTTCAATTGTGCTAGCTGAATATGTATATCTTGTTTTTAAGATATATTTTATTTGGTTTTAAAAAAAGCGCTTGACATTAGTATTTGTTTTTGAATATCATGTCAAAGCTTGCCT
>DKCO01000055.1 GCA_002452215.1 Spirochaetales bacterium UBA6872 | reverse complement strand
TAGTGCGACTGAATAGTTACTATATCTCTCTTAATAAATCCTTTCATACTATAATGATATTACTGTAATGAACAATTTTCAAGTTCAACTTGAGATTTGTTTACGCATTAGGAGATTTGGTCTTTCAAATGAAACACAATACCCAAAAAATAGAGGGAGCAAAAATCTCCCCCCTTCCTTAGCGCAAAATCCCTTATCAATAGCCAAGTTGGCACATTGCATCAGCAACACGCCTGAATCCAGCAATGTTTGCACCTTTTACATAGTTTATATAACCATCATCCTCGATTCCATCTTGGACGCAAGATTCATGAATCGAAGCCATTATAGCTTTCAATTTGGAATCGACTTCCTCGGCACTCCAGCTAAGATGTTCTGCATTCTGAGCCATCTCCAATCCTGATACAGCAACACCTCCAGCATTTGCAGCCTTTCCAGGAGCAAATCCCACCCTTGCTTTCTGTAGAGCCTCTACAGCTTCAAGTGTACAACCCATATTGGAAGTCTCAACTACATACTTGACGCCATTTTTGATTAATTTCTTTGCATCTTCAAGATTCAGTTCGTTCTGGATAGCGCAAGGGAATGCGAGATCGACTTTCTCTTCCCATGGTTTCTTGCCAGCAATAAACTTCGCATTGAATTTTGCAGCATATGGTTTGACGACATCATTGTTGGATGCTCTAAGTTGAACCATATAAGCCCATTTCTCTGGAGTGTTTATGCCATCTTCGTCATAAATATAGCCATCAGGACCAGAGATTGTAACTACTTTTGCACCAAGCTCTGTAGCCTTCATCACAGCACCCCATGCCACATTTCCAAACCCTGATATGGCAATTGTTTTGCCTTTTAGAGTATCGCCTTGCTTTCTAAGCATGTTCTCAGCAAAGTACATAGTTCCGTAGCCTGTTGCTTCAGGTCGGACAAGAGAACCACCGTATCCAAGACCTTTTCCTGTAAGAACTCCAGTGTTTTCATCTCTTATCCTCTTGTATTGGCCATATAGGAAACCTATTTCTCTAGCGCCTACTCCAATATCTCCAGCCGGGACATCTGTATTTGGGCCAATATACTTTTGCAACTCTGTCATAAACGATCTGCAAAAACGCAATATCTCAGAATCGGACTTGCCTTTTGGAGAGAAATCAGAGCCTCCTTTTCCACCTCCCATAGGAAGTGTTGTCAGCGCATTCTTGAATGTTTGCTCGAATCCAAGGAACTTCAAAGAACCTTGTGTTACAGACGCATGGAATCTCAATCCACCCTTGTACGGTCCAATAGCATTATTGAATTGAACTCTATAACCTCTATTTACCTGTATATTTCCCTGGTCATCTTCCCATTCTACTTTGAATGAAAAGACCCTGTCGGGCTCCGTGATCCTATCTAGAATCTTGTTCTTAAGGTATTGTGGATTTTCATTGACAACATCAATGACAGAAGCTACAACCTCCCTTGCAGCTTGAATGAACTCAGGCTCGGCTGGATTCTTTTTCTCCAGATTAGCCATGAAGGAATCTAAATCATAAGGCATATATCCTCTCCTTTTGTATATTCAGATTACGACCGTTTTAACTTGCCGTCAAATGATTTCTTTATTCATCAATTTTTTTTGATAAAACTTAAAAATACATCAAGAATTTGTTTAAAATTAAGCTATATAGAAATGAAAATCCAAAATGCTTATTTTGTTTCATTCCATTATCTCTTGATGCATGCAAAAGATAGACCAACAATATTAATGACATTGGAAGGATTCGAGGCTATAATTTCTTTCCATGGATAGTCGCATCTTTCGTATACTTTACAAAATATCTATTCTTCTTTTGTCATTATCTATTTTCTTGCTTCTTTTCCTTATAGTAGTAACAGGCGCAAGCGATTGGGTTTTCACAATGCTGGGATGGTTCACACTTATCTTCTCCTTCTCAAGCGCACTATTGTTTTTCATACAAAGAGAAAGAAAATAAATCATGTACTTATTGGATCAGACATGGCTCCCATTTTCGAATTTGATGCTCAGGCATGTCTACAATGTCCTTTTGATATGCTCTGACTATGATAGATTCATGCTTGAAGAGGATGGAAGAGTCGAAGAAGAGCTATACAAGGAATATACAGCATTAGGGTTGTCAAATCCTCCTAAGATCACACACACAAGCTCTGAAGAACAAGCAATCTCGCTTTTGAAGGAATTCAAGTACGAGCTGGTAATAACTATGCTTGATCTCGGCTCAGACCGCGTTGAGGGACTTGCGAAAGCTGTCAAGGAAATTGATGGGAGCATGCCTGTGATTGCGCTTTCTCCATCACCCGATCACAGAAAAGCAAAAGAGCTCAAGGGAGAAAATTGCCCGTATATCGACTATCTTTTCTATTGGCAAGGAAATCCCTCGATATTTCTTGCTATGATCAAGCTTGTAGAAGACAACATGAACTTGCAACACGACACAGACGAGGCAGATGTACAAGTAATAATCATAGTAGAAGACTCGGTACGGTTCATCTCTAAATATCTTCCTTTGATGTACTATGAACTGATCCGGCAAAACAGGAATTCAATCCTTGAGGGTCTCAATGAATGGGGAAAGACATTGAGAATGAGAGGCAGGCCAAAAATCGCGCTTGCAAGGAACTTTGACGAAGCATGGATGCTTTATTCAAAATACAAGCAAAATATCCTTGGTGTGATTACAGATGTATCATTCCCTTCCCCATTTGGCAGAGAAAACGCTGGAATCTTGCTTGCTTCGAAGATCAAAGAATCCAACCATGAATGTCCCATATTGATACAATCGACAGACAAAGAACAGCAAAATGCCGCAAAGGATCTAGGATGTGATTTCATATGGAAACTCTCAGATACTATGCTCCATGACCTTGAGAAATACATTCTGAAGGAATATCATTTTGGCCCATTCTTGTTTATCGATCCAAAGACGGGCAACACTATCTTAAGTGCGCGTACAATGAAGGAAGTTCAATTGGCACTCAAGAAAATCCCGATTGAATGCTTTATATACCATAGCCTAAGAAATGATTTCTCAAAATGGCTAAGGAGCCAATCACTATATTCGCTTGCGACAATGATCAAACATATAAATCTTAGCGATGACAAGGATCCTGAAAAGGTAAAAGAGCTTTTGTACGACACAATAAAAAGCTACAGAGCGGAAAGAGCAAGAGGCTCAATAGCTGAGTTCAGCAAAGACAACTATGATGAGACGCTTTTCTTCTCACGCATAGGAAAAGGCTCTCTTGGAGGCAAAGGGCGTGGACTTGCTTTCATCGCAATGGAGATGAAAGCAAACAAAATTGCAGAAAAATATCCGACTGTCTATCTATCGATTCCTCGTACAGTCGTTATATCCACAGAGTTCTTCGATTCTTTCCTCGCATATAACAATCTTACAGATCTTTCTTTTACCAGCAAACCAGACAAAGAAATACTATCGCTTTTCCTGAGCTTGGAAATCCCAACAGTTTTGAGAGAAAGCCTGAAGCAGATACTGGAAGTAATAAAAGTACCAATATCCGTAAGAAGCTCATCACTCTTGGAAGATAGCCACTTCGAACCATTTGCTGGAGTATACCAGACTTCCATGATTCCCAATAATGGCAATGACGAAGAAAGGCTCAAGGACTTGGAATCAGCTGTCAAAACAGTATGGGCATCTACGTACTTTGAATGTGCAAAAGAATACCTCAAACGCACAGGGCACAGTTTGGAAGAAGAGAAAATGGCTGTCATATTGCAACAGATAACTGGCTCGCGGCATGATGACATGTGGTATCCAAATATATCTGGAGTTGCTAGAAGCCTAAACTACTATCCAACAGAGGGACAAAGCACAGAGGATGGTGTTGGAATGCTTGCATTTGGATTTGGAAAGACGATTGTCGATGAGGGAACAGCTTTCCGATTCTGTCCAGCAAAACCTCAAAAGCCATCTAACTCACTAACGTCGGAAGGCTCCGAACAAAAGACCTTCTATGCTCTTGATATGTCGAAATCCTTCGACCCAGAATCCAATTCAGACAACCTTGTCTCGATACCGATAGAATGGTGCGAAAGATTCCCGATGAGCTTGAAAGGCATAGCTTCAACACTTGATCCATATACAGGTATGATCTCAGAATCTCCTAGGGCAAAAGGAATAAAGATGCTTACATTCAATGGCATTCTAAAATATGAGATGCTACCACTTGCTCCTGTTATAAACGATGTCCTTAAATTGGGCTCAAAAGCAATGAATGAACCAGTAGAGATCGAATTCGCAATAAACACTGAGCGAAGCGCAGAGAAAAAACCTGACTTCTCTATTCTCCAGATACGCCCTATATCAACAAATTCACTCTACAGCGAAATCAACATAGATGAAAGCGAAAAAGAGAATGCTCTTATCTATTCAAACAAGGTAATGGGAAATGGTGAAGTTGAGAACATATATGACATAGTCACTATCATTCCAGAGAAATTCAAGCCATCTGAAATGGCAAAGATGGCACAAGAGCTTGATGAGCTCAACAGAAAATATGAAGATCTATATGTTCTTATAGCGGCAGGAAGACTCGGCTCATCCGATCCATGGCTAGGGATTCCTTGCACTTGGTCGAGCATATCCAAAGCTCATGTCATTGTCGAGACAGGGCTCAAAGAACTTCAAGTAGAACCTTCGGAAGGAACACACTTCTTTCAAAATATGACAAGTCTTGGATGCATTTACCTAACAATAAATCCTCTTTATAAGGATGTAGTCTTCAATTATGAGAAAATAGCCAGCCTTCCCATAATCGATAAAACAGAGCATTTTATAAGAGTAAGAAGCAAAAGCCCTTTGACGATAAAAGTAAATGGACTTGTCGGAGAGGCTATAGTAAAAGAGAAAGGAGAATGAGATGGCTATAACTGAATACTACGCTCCAACACATATTTATTTTGGAAAGGATGCTGAAGACAAGACAGCAGAAATCATAAAGGAGCTAAATGCAAGAAAGGTATTGATACATTTTGGCGGAGGATCTGTAAAACGAAACGGACTATTAGACAAAATCGAGAAAGAAATGCTAAACAACAAAATCGATTTTGTTGAACTAGGAGGCGTTGTTCCAAACCCAAGAGTCTCCCTTGTAAGAAAGGGCATAGAAATCGGGAAAAGAGAGAAAGTCGATTTTGTGCTAGCTGTCGGAGGCGGTTCTGTAATCGATAGCGCAAAAGCAATATGCTATGGGCTCTATGACAAGGAAAATGGCGATGTATGGGACTTCTATGCAGGAAAGAGAAAGCCTGAAGGATCTTTTGGCCTTGGAGTTGTACTTACACTCTCGGCAACTGGATCTGAGATGTCTGATAGCTCTGTAATAACAAATGACGAATATGGCTTGAAAAGAGGGATCAACACAAACTTTTGCAGACCGAAATTTGCAATAATGAATCCTGAGCTCACATACTCAGTCTCTCCATACCAGACAAGTTGTGGAACAACAGATATCATGATGCATACTCTTGAACGGTTCTTCCACTCTGGCTGTACACTAGAACTTACAGACAAATTGTCCATCGCTTTGATAAAAGAAGTAATGGAATGTGGGAAAAAAGCACTAGAGGAGCCAGATGACTATGATGCTAGAGCGAACATAATGTGGGCTGGTTCTCTTTCACATAATGGACTGATGAATGTAGGAAACGATTCCAGAGGCGATTGGGCTTGCCATCAGCTTGAGCATGAGCTTTCTGGCAAATGGGATGTAGCTCACGGTGCAGGATTAGCAGCTATATGGGCAAGTTGGGCCGAATATGTCTACAAAACAAACCCTGAAAGATTCGCACTCCTTGGAGAAGGTCTATTTGATCTTGAAAGAGATGCAGATATAGAGAAAGAAGCTTTATTGACAATATCGAAGATGGAAGCTTACTTCAAATCGATAGGCATGCCAACATCACTATCAGAGCTTTCAATCAAAGCATCAGAGAAGGACATTGATGAGCTAGCTGAAAAATGTACTTTCTTCGGAAAGAGGAAAATCGGATCGTTCCAACCACTTGGCAAAGAAGACATGATTGCTATCTACAAGAAAGCAAACGAAAGATAAAACATGGGAATTTCGGGGCAAAACGCCCCGTTTTTCTTATTATTTATCTGGCAAATTGCCCCGTTTTTCAAATTGTGATACAATCAAGACATGTACAGATTTGCACAAGACGAAATCAAAACCTGGTTTAAAAACTCCACAAAAGCTCTATTGGTATCGGGAGCAAGACAAGTCGGCAAGACATATACAGTAAGAAAGACGCTAACTGAATTGAACCAGAACTTCTATGAAATCAACTTCATAGAACGCCAAGAGATTGTCAAGGCTTTGAAAGAGATATCGGACATTTCGCTCCTTGAAAACAAGCTTTCTCTTTACCTATCTATCGAAAAAGACAATGGAAAGCCAGTTGTTTTCTTGGATGAAATACAAGAATTTCCGGAAATTGTCACAAAAATCAAGTTCCTCGTAGATCGAGGCACATATCGTTATATTCTTAGCGGTTCGATGCTAGGGATAGAATTGAAAGGCATACATTCCATTCCAGTAGGATATCTTGAGGAAATAAGAATGTATCCTATGAGCCTTTATGAGTTCTCAATAGCAATGGGAGTAACAGAAAATACGTTAAGACACATCGATAAATGTTACATGGATAAAAGTCCTGTAGATCCTGTAATACATACGAAAATGCTTAGCCTGTTTCACACATATCTTATAATAGGCGGAATGCCTTCTGTAGTATCTCGGTTCTTGAGGGAAACAACCTTGAAAGCTGTACAAGAAGAACAAGAAAATATAATACGCTTCTACAAGGCAGATTTTATAAAATACGAAACAGAAGACAGGAAATTGAGGATAATATCCATATATGACAATATTCCAGCACAGCTTAACAAACAAAACTTGAAATTCAAATTCACATTCCTTGATAAGGAACTCAAATTCGATCGATATGAAAATTCATTCATTTGGCTATCTGAAGCAAATGTTTCTATTCCTGTATACATTGCAAATGAAGCGAAAACACCACTTGTCATATCGAAAGCACGAAATTCATTTAAACTATTCATGTCGGATGTCGGCTTGCTTACAAGCACTTTTCCTTACTCAGCAAGAGAAGAAATAATATCGGGGATCAATGAATACAACAACGGTGCTTTGTTCGAGAACTTTGTAGCTGAAGAATTGACGACAAATGGAATACAGCCATATTACTTTAACTCAAAGGCAATAGGAGAAATCGATTTCATTGTGGAAATCGATGGTAATGTTCTTCCTATAGAAGTGAAATCAGGGAAAGAGACAAAAAGACATAGAGCATTGGATAATTTAATGAACATAAAGAACTACAATATAGCTGGATCTTTAGTTCTCTCGGAAGACAATGTACAAACTGATGGAAAGATTGTCTATTTACCAATATATATGGCTGGATTGCTGAAAAAAGAGACTCCATCGAATAAGCACGTGGATCTCGATAAGTTCAAATTCTAGACGCACGTTTCCAATCAAATAAGATTTCGCATATAACCAAGAAAGAATATGATGCTTCCAGCAAGCACGAATATATGCCATATGAGATGATTATGTGGAATCTTCTTAAAAGCGTAGAAAAGAATTCCTGTAGTATAAATAGTTCCACCTGCTATGAGGCATTTGATGAGGTCAAGTGGCATCAGAGATGAAACTTCATGCCAAATTGATAGTATAGACCACCCCATCAAGGCATAAAGAATGATATGAAGAGGATAAAACCTGCCCCAAAACCTCACAGTGAAGAAGATTCCCAAAACAGCAACAATCCATATTCCAATAGCATACCCAATAGCAAGAGGCGTTCCCAGATAAATAAGAAGCGGAGTATAAGAGCCAGCAATGAGCAAATATATAGATGAGTGGTCCATTATCCTCATTATTCTCTTGAAAACTCCAGGTTTCAGATAATGATAAAGAAAAGATGAAGAGTACATGATGATATTCGAAAGGGAGAAAACAATCATCGATGCATTATTCGAGTATCGCGAGATAACCCAAGATAAAGCAAGAAGTGCAAGAACAAGTCCGATAAAATGGGATAATGCATTCTCTTTCTCATACGATTCATTTCTATAAACAGGTAATGTAATGTGGTTGTTAATCCAAGCTTCCATGGCAAAGACTCTAGATTCTGTTCCAAGTGTTGTAAATCGTATCTTTTTGCTATTTTAAATTGCTTGGTTATTTTCAACTCCAACTACTTTTCTTGATGGTAATTTTTGCCTATAAAGTCATGTAAATAGTAAATTGACATTGTTAATTATTTGTATTATATACAATTAAGTATTAACTATAAGGCTTTCAATTTGCAAAGAATGACCAGAGATTATCATTCGGCACTGGTGCTATGATTGTAATCTCTTCTTTCTTCACAGGATGCATGAAGACAACTTTTCTTGCATGAAGACATATTCCACCATCTGGATTCGAGCGAGGAAAGCCATATTTCAAGTCCCCTTTTATATGGATTCCAAGAGCAGCAAGCTGTGCTCTTATTTGATGATGCCTTCCTGTATGTAGAGCAATTTCAAGAAGATGGTACTTGTCAGATGACTTTAGCGTCTTATAGTCCAGCTTCGCAATCTTTGACCCCTTCTTCTCCAAGCTGTAGGCAATGGATTTATTATTTGTCGTATCTCTGACTATGTAGTGGATCAAAGTCCCCTCACTCTTTTGCGGAAGGTTATCAACAATCGCCCAATATGTTTTCTTCACACCTGAGCCTTTGAAAGCTTCATTCATACGTATCAAAGCTTTTTCTGTCTTTGTGTAAATAACGATGCCAGACGTTGGACGGTCCAAGCGATGCGGGATTCCTAGATAGACATTGCCAGGCTTGTTGTAAGTGACTTTCAAATACTCTTTAACATCATCAGCAAGAGTTTTATCTCCGCTCTTGTCGCCTTGTACGAGATCTCCTGGAAGCTTGTTGACTACTATAAGGTGGTTATCTTCATAAAGGATTCTATTCTTATCAATCATTACTTCTCCTCATCGAAAAGCGAAGGCGATGCCTCTTCAGATGTGACATTTTCCTTTGTAGGGCGTATTGCAAGCGATTGGAGCTCCTTAGTTGCAAGTTGCTGTCCTGCACCAGATGGTGTTTTCAAAATCCTGAAATCAGCGAATCTGAACTCTTCGTCAAGAACCCTATAGCCCATGCCAGGCTTGTACTTGAGCGAAATTTTTGCTGATGGGAATAGTGATATCTTCTTCACTTTTGCTTTATCGCCAGCAACAGCAAAATATGATTTGTCATTAGACCATGCCGAAATCCTGAATCGCTTGATCATGTAGACATTCTTGTCAGCTAGTTTATCACGATAGATAACAGTAAATACTTCCTTCGAAATTATATCCTTATCCGCATAATTTATGTAGAAAATTCCTTCCTTGCCTACAAACACCTTATCTGTTGAAGAGACGATGCGGTACTCGCCATTGTTCTTCATATAAAAGACTTTGTCGAATGAACTAACTTTCAACAACGGCTCGCCTGTCTTTAACGATGTCCCCATATAACCTGTTTCGCTATCGTACCTGAGATCCATATTGCGAACAGCCACATCTTTTGCCGATACTGTCTTTATGGATTTTATCTCTGTTTTTCTTTTGAATTCATCCTTATCTACCATAGCCTCAAGCTCTGAGATGTAATCAACAGCATAATCTACGATATTTGCAAGCTTGTAGTGCCTATCTTTGATATCAGCTTCGATTTGCGATAGCTCTGCCCTGTTTTTCTCTATGTCGAAAAGGGAAATCCTCCTGATTGGAATCTTCAAAAGCCTATCGATGTCATCAACTGTTACATCAACACCACCAAGCTCTGTTTCAACAAAAGGCTTGAATCCTGTGATGATAGCTTTGTTTATTTGATCCTGCGTAGTCTTGTTTTCTATCTTTTTGTAGATTCGCTCCTCGATGAAGATTCTTTCCATAGTCCTAGCCCTATGCCTGTCCTCAAGATGCTCAAGCTCTACATTAAGCTCGGCTGTCAAAACGTCAACAAGGTGCTTTGCATGGAACTTCACCATCTCTGAAATTCCAACGATTTTCGGAAGACCATCTACAATAACAAGAGGATTGACAGATATCTTCAATTGGCAATCAGTTGTAGCATAAAGGACATCTACCATATCCTCTGAGTATGTTCCTCTTTGCCAATTTATCTCTATATTTGCACTCTCTGCTGTATAGTCATTTATTGATGCAATCTTAAGCTGGCCATTCTTGTTGGCCTTTTCGATTGACTCTATCATCTGAGATGAAGTGACTTCAAAAGGTAGCTCCTCGATCACAAGCTTCTTGGGATCCGATGCATTCAAGCGTGCCCTGACAGTTACCTTTCCTCTTCCATCATCATACTCAGAGACATCCATGATTCCCCCGCCTGGAAAATCTGGATAGACTTCGAACTCCTCTCCTCTCAAAGCCTTTTTCTGAGCTTCAAGAACCTCTATAAGATTGTGTGGAAGTATCTTTGTTGCCATACCAACAGCAATGCCCGATGCACCTTGGATTGCTACTGTTGGAATCTTTGCTGGAAATACAACTGGCTCTTTATGGCGTCCATCGTACGATGCTTCATACTCTGTTATCTCAGGAGAATACAATACTTTCTTGGCAAAAGGCTTCAATCGCGCTTCTATGTACCTAGAAGCGGCAGCACCATCGCCTGTAAGAAAGTTTCCATAGTTTCCTTGTCCTTCGATAAAAAGCCCAGCATTCTCAAGAGTTACCAACGCGCCATATATAGATGCATCACCATGTGGATGGTAGTGCATAGCATCTCCAACGATACCAGCGACTTTATTAAACCTCCCATCATCCTTTTCTAGCATTGCATGGATAATTCTTCTTTGCACAGGCTTAAAGCCATCGATTAAATCTGGTATTGCCCTATCGCGAATTACATAGGAGGCATATTCCAAAAAATAGTTCTTATATAGTTTCTCAGCTCTTGCCATTAATCTCGTCTCCTCATATCGCGACCTGTCAATCTTCCCATTGCAATAGATTCTCCATTATGAAATCTCTTCTAACAGGTGTATTATCACCCATATAGAATTGCATCTCTTCACGTATTTCCTTTATAGAGTCATATGTGACTGGAACGAGTTTTATATTGTCTCCGATGAAATCCTTGAATTCCCCTGGCGATATCTCACCAAGGCCTTTAAACCTAGTGATCTCTGCACCGCTTATTCTCTTCAAAGCCTCATCCCTTTCAGCCTCCGAGTAACAATACTCTGTCATTTTTTTGTTTCTGACTCTGAAAAGTGGCGTTTCGAGAATAAATAAGCGTCCCTGTCTTATTATCTCTTCAAAATAAGAGAAGAAATATGTCATCAAAAGTATTCTTATATGAAAGCCGTCAACATCGGCATCTGTTGCGATAACGACCTTCCCATAGCGAAGGTTCTCGATGTCATCTTCAACTCCAAGAGCAACCATTATATTGTACAGTTCCTCATTCTTGTAAAGCTCTGTTCTGTTCTTGCCAAAGACATTCAGAGGTTTTCCTCTCAATGCAAATACAGCTTGGTAATCTGGATTTCTTGTTTTGTTCAATGATCCTGCAGCCGAATCTCCCTCAGTAAGAAAGATCATCGAATTCTCGCCTTTTTCCCTGTGTGATGCTTGCGAACTATTAAGATGATATTTGCACTCTTTCAATTTTGGGATATTTATTGCTGTTCTCTTGGCTCTCTCTTTTGCTCCATTCCTGACAGCGGCTTCTTCTTTATGGACCTTCTCATTGTTGACAATCTTGTCTTCGAGCCCTTTTGCAATCTCCTTGTTCTTCATCAAACAGTCGATTACAGATTCCTTGACTTCCTGTACAATCCATTGCCTAACATCTGTGTTTCCGAGTTTGTTCTTTGTTTGGGACTCAAACACCGGATTCTGGACCTTTATAGCAACTGTTGCAACAATTCCATCTCTAATCTCAGGAGATGCCCAGCTTTTCTTGTAGTACTCATTTATACCTTTGAGTACACCTTCTTTGAAAGCCGCCTCATGAGTGCCTCCATCTGACGTATATTGGCCATTTACATAAGAATGATAACTCTCTCCATATCCATTGGTATGCGTGAAAGCATATTCAAGATGTTTGTTCTTGAATGTAATCAATGGATAAAGGCCATCTTCACCTAGAATCTTGTGGACAAGGTCCATAAGTCCATTCTGGCTCTTTATTAGGCGTCCATTGAAACTGATTGTAAGTCCTTTATTCAAATATGCATAGTTCCAGAGACGCTCCTTAATATAGTCTTCATTGTAAGAATATTGACCAAAGACTTTAGGATCATCATCTGGAATGAATGTCATTTCAGTACCGTTTGGCTGATCTGTTGTTCCTTTCTTCTTTTTCTTCAACGTTCCACGCTCAAAGCTGGCGAACATGAACTCCCCATCTCTGATGCTAGTTACTTCAAAATATGATGAAAGCGCATTCACAGCTTTTGTTCCGACGCCATTAAGTCCAACAGAGTATTGGAATGCCTCATTGTCGTATTTTGCGCCAGTGTTAATAACAGAGACGCATTCGATGACTTTATTGAGCGGAATTCCCCTTCCAAAATCCCTTACAGTTACCTTCTTATCCTCCAAGGTAATATTTATCCTATTGCCGTGGCCTTCCATGAACTCATCAATCGAGTTGTCTATAACTTCCTTCAAAAGGATATAAATGCCATCATCTGGATGCGATCCATTTCCAAGTCGTCCGATATACATTCCGGGCCTAAGTCTGATATGCTCTATCGATGACAAGGATTTTATATTGCTTTCATCATACGCCATATGGATTATTATAGCCAAAAAAAAGCCCAAACTTCAAATAAATCTATCTAGCAAAGAAAAGATGAGACATTGCTTTCTCTTACATGTTCTATGGTGCTACGCAATATTGTAAGAATATCCAGCACTAGAAAAAAAGCCAAACTTCAATCTTGGGCGCTTTAAGAGCGTCAATTTGGTGAAAACCATCATCGTCATACATCAAAATGCTATCTTGAAGAACAATCTAGACATCTCGCAGATTTTCTATTTACAAATCGCAAAAGATACATCAGAAACATGCATACCCATGAAACAATCTCAGCATAAGGGATCGACATATTTCCAAGCCATGGAGCCATAGCATAAGAGGCAAGAATGCGCACGAGCAAGCAAGCAATACCGACTACGCTTGAGTAGACCAGATTCCCTCTACCCTCAAAATAACCGCGAAAAGCTGTATCCAGACCAAATATTGGATAAAAACAAGCAATCCTTTTAAAAAATGCATCCCCAATCATAACAGCTGTTGTACCAGCGCCAAATAAACCTATGATTTTTGCACCAGTTGGAATCACAATTATTGTGAGGATCAGTGAAACTAGAAGAGTCAACATTATGCCAGAAATGAGAGTATTTCGAGCGCGCATTTGATTGCCTGAACCACAGCTTTGCGCAGTGATAGTTGAAATGCCTGAGCCAAGATTCACGATAGGTAACATGACTAAAGTATCAATACGATATGCTGTAGTAATAGCTGTGACAGTATCCGTTCCAAAACGATTCATAAAGTCTTGCAACATCAACCCTCCCAAAGATGTGATGCTTGATTGCAACATTGGAGGAAAACCGAATCGAAATCCTTCAGCCATGATTGCAATATCAAAATTTCTCTTATGATATCCACTTGCCAGCCAAGGATACTTTCTTGTTCCATAGATTATGATAAAAACAGTCATTGCAACTTGGGATAATATTGTCGCAAAAGCTGCGCCATGCACGCCAAAGCCAAGCAATGCGACAAAAACAACATCAAGAAACACATTCATGATAGATGAAAACAAAATAGACAAAAATGGAATTCGGCTATCACCTATTGCGCGCAAAGTGGCATTATAGACATTGTAAATTGCTAAAAATGGCAATCCAATAAAAACAATGCGAATATAATCACTAGCAAGATCAATTGTATCAGATGGCGTATGCAAGAGCTTCATAAACTGGTAAGACATTATAGATCCACTTATTGCAACAATTATAAAGACTATTCCTAAGAACACAGAGAAAAGTGCCAAAATTGGTGGGATATTATCTCTTTTCTTTGCTCCAAAGTTCTTTGCAACCAGAACAGACAAACCTAAGGTAAAACCTGTAATGGTCGTGATGAAAAAATTAATCGGCGTTGTTGTAGATCCAATAGCAGACAAAGACAACTCCCCGTCTACATTCCCAACGACAAATGCATCTACCCAGTTATAGAGTTGTTGCATCACACCACTAAGAATCAATGGCAAACTAAATTGCACCAACTCCTTCATTATGGCGCCAAGACTTTGATTCGCTTTCATATTGTCCTCCTAGAAAAACAGAACAAACCCACACAATTGTTCTGTCCAATCGCATGGTTAAAAGCAGTATCAAATACCTTGAAAACACCATATCTTGATTTTGTATCGATACTCTAACATAAACAAAAAGATGATTACAACAAATTGCCGATAAAAAGGCTTTTAAGTTCAATCCATCTCCTTTGTTTTCCTAAATATGGCAGAGAGAACCTACACGTTTTAGTACATGTTTAAAAATCCAAACGATATCTAGAGCGCGATTGCATAAATCGAAAAAGAAAATAGACAGGAAAAGTCTCGTGGCTTTGTACTGCAAGGATGGCGGATGCGAATGATGTCCATATTCTTGGGAATCTCATTGGCAACTTTCATCTGGTGTTTTGCTGAAGAATAAAAATGGTGTATCCGTAATCACCTAGATTCTGGGTTCATTACGAGTACTGAGAGGGAGAGAGGATGGGTAAAACGAAGGAATATTGATGTTTTGAAAAAGAGAAAGATTAAACGATAATAAGTTTTTATATTCAATTTTTTTGAACGTAAGAGGTGTTATATGGTTATTTTAAACTTAAAATGGATAATATCTTTTCATATCCAAGAAAATTGAAGCAATCAACAATTGAAAATGAGAACCTTATATCCAATGCAAACTTTCGATACAAGAAGCTCAACATTCTCATGGGTTCAAATGCATCAGGAAAGACATCTCTAGTCAGAGCCATTTGGAGTATAATGTTGCTTTTGAAGGAGAATGATAAAAGGAACCTTGGAAACATCATCAATATCAATACTGACGAATCATACATCGAAATTGATTGCGTGGTGAAATTTGCTACCAAGGCGCATTTATTAAGATTAAAAATAAAGACCGAAAACAATCACAAATCCTGAAGATTTAAAAGTGGAAATGGCTTGCAAAAAGATCCCTGTTGGGAAAAAGAGCTAATACGAATCATGCAAGAAGAGATTGGATGCTTTTGAATATGAATACAGTGATTACGAGTCCGTATTGAGAGATCTGGATTTAAGAGGAATAGGATGGAATGTGGCCATTCCAGCTACGGAAGCCCTATTCAATAGGGTATCATTTCCCGAGTTCAAGGATGAACAAGAAAGCAATGATTACCTAACAATGCTGAATACGGTACTGAAATCATTGGACCCTGCCATAATCGAGATAACCAGAAGCAAGGATACTGACAATGCATATGTTGTCCAGCATGAGAATGTGGGAGCTATAATTGCCCAAGCAAACAACAGCCTTTCCAGTATCCCAAGCCTATCAAGTGGCACAGAGTATGGCTTCAACATTACGAATATCTTTTTCAGTGTCAGGCATCGAAGGATTGGCATATACCTAATAGATGGGCAATTCTCATATATAGACTCAACAATAGAAAAGGCGATGATTGCAAAATTAGCAAACATGATTGGAGATGATGAACAGATATTCATTACAACACACAACCACGAGGTTGCAGATATGAAACTTCCCCTGCATTCCTATTACTTTCTAAACAAGGAAAAAACGGAGCAAGGAATGAAGATATGCGTAAATTGCGCTTCGGAGATAGAGAACAGAAACAATGTCGCTGCAAAATCGATTATAGACAATGATCTTTTCGGCATATCACCCGACATAAACCCAATATTCGAGCTGGGAGAGAACAGAGGAATGAGTCTGTAGACTAAACGCGAATACGAATGGTGGATATAAAGAGAACAAAGTAATACAATGCAATAGTAGAGAATCACAAGATGCTCTTAATATATTTGAGAGAAGGCGCTCCAATAGTGAAATAAACAGAAAGAGAGCGTTCATAAAAGAGGAGTTTGCAGGCTATTTTGCCTGAAACATATAAGGAGAGGATTATATGGATATTCGTTATTCAACAGGAAAACTTCCATTTCAAAGGATGAACACAGAGGAACTTAGAAAGGAGTTTTTGATTCAGAACATATTCCAGAAGGACAATGTTTCTGCTGTATACTCACACATTGATAGAATCGTCACTATGGGTTGTATGCCAGTTGATGAAACAGTTGCACTCGACAAGGGAATCGACAGCTGGAAAAACTTCGGAGTAAAGTTTCTTCTTGAGAGAAGAGAGCTTGGCACAATCAACATCGGTGGTGATGGATATATCTATTGCGATGGCGTTGAATATGAGGTCAAGCACTACGATGCACTATATGTCTCAATGGGAACAAAGGAAGTAAGCTTCAAGTCAAAGAATCCAGCAGAGCCTGCAAAGTTCTACATCCTTACTACACCAGCACATAGGCCATATCCTACAAAGCTTATCTCATATGACATGGCTATCCACAAGCATCTTGGAAAACTCGAGGATTCAAATGAAAGAACAATCAATCAATACATTCATCCAGACATTCTCGACACTTGCCAACTTTCAATGGGACTGACACACCTTGAGCCAGGTTCTGTATGGAATACAATGCCAGCTCATACTCATGAAAGAAGAATGGAAGTCTACTTCTACTTCGATATTCCAGAAAACCAAGCTGTATTCCACTTTATGGGAGAGCCTAATCAAACAAGACACATTGTCATGCACAACGATGAAGCTGTGATAAACCCATCATGGTCAATACACTCAGGCTGTGGTACAACCAACTACACTTTCATCTGGGGAATGTGTGGCGAGAACAGAGCTTATGATGACCAGGATTGGATCAAGACAGAGGATCTAAGATAATTCTTGTTTCATAGCAAAAAAGCAATAGCCCCGTTTCGGTACATTGGAACGGGGCTTTGCAATCAACCGCTCTTTTGGGGAAAGAACCTACAACGATTGGTAAAACATAATCAGTTGCCATATCGGGAAGATGACCATAAAGTTTTGATGTTGTTAAGCCAACTTCCATACGCCAAAACTTTGAAATATCTCTAATGCAATTCAGTTAATTCTGGCTAATAAGCAAGTTTTGCTTGTTATAGCTATTTTCACTCTAAGGTGTTAAAATCCATGCTATGAGCAAATATCCATTCAATGAAATAGAGCCAAAATGGCAAAAATATTGGGAAGAGAACAAGACTTTTAAAACATATGAAGACCCTTCATATGATAAAGAAAAGCGAGCATATGTCTTGGATATGTTTCCATATCCGTCAGGAGCTGGTTTGCATGTAGGACATCCTGAAGGATACACAGCGACAGATATCTACTCCAGATATTTGAGGATGAATGGCTACAATGTGCTTCATCCAATGGGATTCGACTCCTTTGGGCTTCCTGCTGAGAACTATGCAATCAAGACAGGTACACACCCATATGTAACGACAAAAAAGAATATAGATAACTTCAGAAGACAAATCAAATCGCTTGGATTCAGTTACGATTGGGACAGAGAGATTTCGACTTGTAATGAAGATTACTATCATTGGACACAATGGATTTTCGAGAAGCTTTATGAAAAAGGCCTCGCATATGAAGCCAATACACCGATAAACTGGTGCCCAGATTGCAAGACTGGACTTGCAAATGAGGAAGTAAAAGAAGGCCATTGCGAAAGATGTGGCGCAAAGGTCGAGAAGAAGAATATAAGACAGTGGATTTTGAGAATCACAGCATATGCTGACAAACTTCTAGAGGGACTTGATGAGCTTGATTGGCCTGAGTCAGTAAAAGCTATGCAAAGAAACTGGATTGGAAAATCTGAAGGAGCTGCCGTATTTTTCGATCTTGAGAGTCTTCCTGGAGAGAAGCTGGAAGTATATACAACTCGTTGTGATACTCTATTTGGTGCAACATACATGGTAATAGCACCAGAGCATCCTTTGGTTGGCAAACTAACAACAGATGGGCAAAGGAAAGCTGTCGAAGAATATCTTGATAAGACAAAGCACAAATCAGATCTGGAAAGAACAGATTTGAACAAAGACAAGACAGGAGTATTCTCTGGCTCTTATGCTATAAATCCAGTAAATGGCAAGAAGATACCTATTTGGATTGCTGACTATGTTCTTATATCATACGGAACAGGTGCAATCATGGCTGTTCCTGCTCATGATGAAAGAGACTGGGAATTTGCAAAGAAATTCAATCTTCCAATCATCGAGGTTCTTAAAAGCAAAGTAGATGTTCAGCAACAAGCATGGACAGAAGATGGCATTCATGTAAACTCAGAGTGGCTTGATGGGCTTAACAAAGCTGATGCGATTAAGAAAATGCTTGAATTCTTGGAAGAGAAAGGCTATGGACACAAAGCTATAAATTATAAGCTTAGGGATTGGGTCTTCTCTCGACAAAGATATTGGGGCGAACCGATTCCTCTAATTCATTGCCCTAAATGTGGAATAGTAGAGGTACCTGAAAACGAGCTTCCTCTTACACTTCCCAAAGTAACAAAGTACGAACCGTCTGGAACCGGAGAGTCTCCTCTCGTCAATGTTCCTGAATGGGTCAATTGCAAGTGTCCAAAGTGCGGTTCAGATGCCAAGAGAGAGACAAACACAATGCCTCAGTGGGCTGGATCATGCTGGTACTACTTACGATATATAGACCCCAAAAACGACAAGGCCTTCGTTGATGCAGAGAAAGAGAAATACTGGATGCCAGTCAACCTCTATGTCGGCGGTGCTGAACATGCTGTATTGCATCTGTTGTATTCACGATTCTGGCACCATGTTCTATATGATCTGGGACTCGTATCGACACCAGAGCCATTCAAGAGACTTGTAAACCAGGGAATGATCACATCATTTGCATACCAAAGAGCAAACAAGTCTTTGGTACCAACAGATCTTGTAGAAGAAAAAGATGGCAAATATTTCGATAAGGAAACAGGTGAAGAACTCACTCAAGTCATTGCCAAGATGAGCAAATCATTGAAGAATGTCATCAATCCTGATGACTTTATTAGAGATTATGGTGCTGACTCTGTAAGAATGTATGAGATGTTTATGGGGCCATTGAGAGAATCAAAGCCTTGGGCAACAAATGGATTTATTGGAGTATATCGTTTCTTGGACAGAATCTGGAGAATTGCGACAGAGAAGAAAATCGAAGATATTGAGATTCCAAAAGACATAGACAAGCTAATGAACAAGACACTGAAGAAAGTGACAGACGATACAGCATCTCTAAGCTTCAACACAGCAATTTCGCAAATGATGGTATTCGTAAATGAGCTTAATAAACTTGAAGTGATTGCTAAGAAAGCAATGGAGACTTTGACTTTGATGCTCTCTCCATACACACCACATCTTGCAGAAGAGCTATGGACTATGCTTGGGCATGAGCCATCGATTGCAAAGGAAAGTTGGCCAAAATATGATGAAGAGAAGATCAAGGATGATGAAATAGAGCTTGTAATCCAAGTAAATGGAAAGCTCAGGGGCAGACTCCAAGTCAGCGCAACTCTGGACAAAGACGGCTTATTGGAAGCAGCAAAAAACGATGAGAAGATAAAAGCTTGGCTTGATGGCAAGACTCTAGTCAAAGAGATTGTTGTTCCCGGAAAACTTGTGAACTTCGTAGTAAAATAGAATTATTAATGGCTGTTGTAGAACATTGCAACAGCCTTCTCTTTTTGATATAGACAAAGAATTGATAAAGTTTATATTCTTCCTGCCCAGAGCTCAGTTAGAAAATACTTCCACGGCATGCTTGTTATATTAGTTGCTACTTCGTAAGGTCGATCTTCTCGAGTTACGATTATATACTTTTCCATCAAACCTTCTTCCATTAAGGCCTTTATGCCACGAAGATCTCGTACTGTCAGATGCTTTGTCGTCTTTGTCTCTATCGCAACTCTTTCATTAAGAATAAAATCCACCTCAAAACCACTTGATGAACGCCAATATTGCAATTTGCCAGAGTTGATTTGTCCAGAATAATCAAGATATGCTCTCAATTCTGTTGCAATATAGTTTTCGAAAAAGCGCCCATAGTCACTCATGTTCTCTGTCGGTACAACAGCTTTCATCAAGCTTCTCATAACACCAACATCAAACAAATAGTATTTCGAAACTTCCACAGCCTTTCTCTTCTTTGTCAATTTAAAAGAGGGGACTTCGAATCCAAGCATTGTATCGGTCAGTATTGAAAACCAATCCTTCACAGCATCTTTCTTGACACCTACATCACTTGAAATGTTTGCATAGTTGATTTGCTCACCACTGGTCATGGATGCAATTTCAAGAAAATGAACAAATGAAGGAAGTTTTTTTACAAGAGCTTCTCTTTGTATTTCTTCTGCTACATACAATCCTGTGTAGCTATATAATATGTCATTTGCATCTTCCTTATTCAAAAAAGGTGAAGGTAGAAGACCAGAGAAGAAAATATCATCAAGATCGAAATCAAAATCCTTTATCTCTGGCCAAACAAGAGGATGCATTGCATTCCAACTTGCCCTTCCCCCAAGAAGATTTACTCCTTGTTCACGCAATTTCCTTGCACTTGAACCTGTAAGAAGAAACCTTATATCACTCTCTTCAATCAAAAGTTGAACGCTGTTGAGCAAAAGAGGAGCTTTTTGGACTTCATCTAGGATAATAATGCCATCTTTGATTCCCCTAGCCTTGACTTCTTTTATAAGCAATTGCGGATCCGAAAGGACTGAAAGCCAAAGATTATTATCAAGAAGATTCCAATTCAATCTGATATCATCTTTGGAAATTTGCTCTCTTATGAATCTTGTCTTTCCGGTTTGCCTTGGACCGAAAAGAAATTGCGATCTGCGTTTAAGTTTAAGATTTAAATCAATGCATCTATTGATATATGGTGACATATGACCCTCTTTACCAGTCTATATTCTACCAATAAACGCGTCAATTATTTTTTAATCGGTTTCAAAGCGCTTTTTTATTATTTTTCGTCTAACCAAAGGAGAAAATTCGAAATCACCTATCCTTGTTTTTGCAATGCCATGAAAATCATCTCCTTCTATTGTCCCATCAGCATTGTACTCCAGCTCTCCTATTGGAGTATTGATTTTACCTGTGAATTCCACATTGTTATCGGATGCTCTTCCGCTAAATGTTGACTTCATATTCAATATTTCGAAATTTCCTGTGAGTGTTCCATCATTATTAATATCGATTTCGATATCACTATTGAATCTCCCGACTTGTGTTCTGATAGCAACTTTATAAACCATGGCTCAATATTAACACAATAAAGACAGCCTAAAAATGCAACTATACTATTTTGCACCAACTCTTATTCCTGTCTTGTCAAGGCAAATAATGTCAGAACAGGCCCTCGCGCTATCGAGTAGATCATGTAAATTTAGCTCTGTCATGCAGCTTATGTATATCTATTGCATAAATTGTTTGTTTATAAATATCTTCTCTAATAATATTAACAAGCATATTATATCCTTATTATTGCTGAAAATCAGGAAAATAGTTGTTTAATTAAAGGTATAGACTTATGAGAGTAATCATAAATGACTTAGACACAAATTATGACAATTTCTTAAGAACAAAATGTAATCAGTTAATCTATGCAAATGGAAAATATGCCAACTGTCAAGGTTGTTTTGATTGTTGGACAAAGCATCCCGCAGAATGTTTTATGCATGACAATTTACAATATATTTCTCGCATTGTGGGACGAGCAGATGAACTTATCATTATTACTGAAAATTTTTATGGAACATACAGCCCATCTGTGAAAGCTATTATAGATCGAAGCATTGGGCTTTCAACGCCGTTGAGTACATATAGAGGTGGGCAGATGCATCACACACTTCGCTATGGGGAGCATAAAATTATAAAGGTTTATGTATATGGCGATATTTTGGATCAAGAGAAAACCACCTTTGAGCAAATAGTTAAAAGAAATGCAATAAATTATGGATACAGAAAGTCACAAGTTGTATTTGTTGAAAATCCAGAGCAATTGGCAGGAGTCATAGAGTGAAAACCGTTTTTATAAATGGAAGCCCCAAAAAACGCTTCAGTGTTTCCAGCTATTTTGGGAAATTACAAAGTTTATTCATAAGAGGGCAAAAAGTTTTTTTAAGATTACGAACAAAAAGCGATTACAAAAAAATTTTTGAAGAGCTGATCGATGCCGATACAGTAATCTTTTTGATTCCTCTATATGTTGATTCTGTCCCATCTCATATATTGTCTTTTTTTCATGAAATGGAAAGTTTCTGCAAAGAAAATAATAGTAAACTAAAAATATATGCTATTGCTAACAACGGATTTATCGAAGGAAAACAGAATGCCACATTGTTTCGTGTGGTTGAGAATTTCTGCACACAAGCCAATCTTCTTTGGTCTGGTGGCATTGGAATTGGCGGTGGCGTCATGTTTAATGCTTTGAAAGTTGTTTTGATGATAGAAAGTGGAATTTTTCTCTCAAGCCTTTTGATCAGTGGTATTTTATACTCAAACTGGTTTCCAATTGACGCAATACAAGGGTTTTTATTTGCGCTGCTAATTATTTTTTTCTTGCACTCTGGCGTAATCTTTTATATGTTCAAAATGGGATTGAAGATCAATAAAGGAGATACTTTTGCAGAAAAGTATACTCGCATTCTTTTGCCATCGTTCTTGTTTATTCTTATTGCTGATATTTTCTTCATAATTGATTCTCTATTTAAAGGAGGATTATTTAGAGGTTGGCTTAAAAGAAAATAGCAAAGACGATTGAAACAGTCAAAAGTTCATTCTAGCTTTGACAGCGATTCTCCTCTGTCCTGCTATTTTTGAGTCAGGCAACAGCTTCGGGCCATTTCGCCAACAAGCAGAGCGTCGAGATTAACAAAAGGCTGCCTTTTATGCTTTCACAATAAAGACAGCCTAAAAATGCAATTATCCTATTTATCTCAAATAGCTATTTGCCTTAGCATATTCGATTCCTTTCTGCTCCCATTCTGTTGCACCCATATTCTTCAACTGTTCGATGAATTTTGCCCAATTTGAAGGTGTGAGTTCATTCTTTCCTGCTAGGAACTCAGCAAGCCCCTGTTGATAGTATGTCTTAAGGTCATTTGAAGGTACTGGCATGGAATCTGCTCCATTTGCAGCTGTCCATTTTCTCGATTGCATATCCCTCAATGTCCAAAGTGCTGACATTTCTTTTCCTGAAACAGGAGCTTTATAAACAGGATATCGGCTCAAGAGCTCTGTATCTGATGCATAGTTGAATGCCATGGATCTAAGCTGGATATATTGCTGTCCCTTTGCCTTCTCGAAACCTAACTCTGTGTCTGTTGAAACAGGAATACCATTTTCACCCATTACATAGTTTATGCCTTCCTGTCCCCATCCGCAAAGCAAATATCCTTCGCCATGCGACATCCACTCAAACATCTGAGCAATTTTCTCTGCTTTTCCTTCCTCTTGTGCTGCAGCTGAGATACACCAAATCCTCAAGCCTCTAACAGCTGGGCCAACAGAGCTCTTTCCTGTAGGGCCAACAGGAGGATCGATTACAATAATCTCGCCGTTCGGGAAGTTTGTATCAAATGGAGTATAGTTGTTCTGTGCATGCAAAGCAGCATTCTGCTCTCTCCATACTCCGAATTTTCCTTGCTTCCAAGCTGCTCTGAAATCATCTTTCTTGTAAGCCATCCAGTTTGGATCAATCAAACCCTCATCGATAATCTTCTTAAGATATACCATGAAATCATAGAACTCTGGCTTCAAGATTTGCAAACCAGCATTGTCTTTTGAAAGATTCCATGTTCCTTCAACACCGAAAGCGCCCATCAATGGCTCAAATCTTCTGCCAGGATATGCCTCATATGTTGTCTCTTCTACAAAAGCACCATAGCCGTAAGTATCGTTCTTGCCATTGCCATCCGGGTCGTCATAAGTAAATGCTCTCAAGACTTCCAATAACTCTTCAGTTGTTGTTGGAACCTCAAGACCTAGATTGTCGAGCCAATCCTTTCTAATAACAAGACCTTCGTTTCTTGTTATGATTGATGGAGTACCAAAGCCATAGCTTCTGCCATCATCAAGAGTTGTAAATGCAATAGCATCAGCATCAAACATCAAAGCTGTTCTGTTTGGCATATCATCATACAAATCTGTTACGTCAGCAAGCATTCCTTGTTGAGCAAGTCTAAGCCACACTTCTCTGTTAGCAACAAAGAAATCTGGAAGATTGTCAGCAGCGGCAAGCGCTTGGATCTTGGAGTCTTGGTCTGTTGAGCTAGATGGCAAGGAAGATGCCTCAAGCTCTATTCCCAATTCATTCTTCAAGATATCATATCCAACCCAGTCGTTTGGCAACGGACCTGCCTCAGTTTGAGTCGCATTGTACAACATAGTAATGTGTGTAAGTCCATCACCTGTTGAGCTCTTTGCATCAGAACCTCCCTGAGCAAAAAGAGCAAATGTACAAAGTGCCATAAGAACAATAGCAATTGTTTTCTTCATTTTTCTCTCCTTTTTTATATTAACCTTTAACACTTCCTGCCAAGGTTCCTTTCGTAAAATATTTCTGTATAAATGGATAAGCAATGATCATTGGAATTGCTGACATGAATACAGAAGCTGCTTTAATAGCCTCGATTGGCGCATTTCCAAATGCATTCGATTCCACGAACTCATTCATTCCAGCTGCCATCAATATGTTTCTTAAAAGAATAGGAAGAGGTCTCAAGTAATCCTTGTCGAGATACATCATCGGCCTGAAGTAATCATTCCAAAAAGCAACACCATAATATAGACCAATGGTCATTATTATTGCTTTTGAAAGAGGAAGGATTATCCTAATCATAATCATAAACTCAGAGCATCCATCTATTGCAGCACTTTCCCTCAAATCATTTGGAATACCTATAAAGAAGGATCTCATGATGATGCAATTGTATGCTCCGACAGCTACAGGTAGGAAAACAGATGATATCTTGTTTGTAAGCCCAAGCTTTACGATAAGAAGGTAGACTGGGATGATTCCAACGTTGAAGACATATGGAACCAAGATAAATATAGTCAGCAACCCCCTACCCCTAAGATTTTTGATCGACATTCCATATGCCAGCGGTATTGTCAAGCAAAGAGCCGTAGCAACACCGAATACCAGAATCTTCATAGAGTTAGTAAATGCAAGCAAGAAGCCATTATTTCCAAGAAGCGACTTATATGCCGAAAAAGACCAATCCCAAGGAGCAAGAAACATTCCTTCTACATAAGAGCCGATATAATTGGCTGGCCTTAAAGACAATGTAATCGTACACCAAAGCGGAATAGCGATCACAAAGAGGATCAGAACCATGAAAACAGTGACAACGATATTGAAACTTCTATCTGCAGCTGTCGATTTGACAGCTACGCTATTATAGTTGTTCTTCTTTTTAAACATAACTCTCTCCTCCCCTAAGCTAGAACAATGATTGCTCTGTATACTTCTTGCTAAAGTAGTTGGACACAAACAAAAGTGCCATTCCGATCAAGCCTTTGAAGAGGCCTGCCGCAGTTGCAACAGAGAACTTGCCTTCTAGAAGACCTTGACGATAGACCCAAGTATCGATGATGTCAGCAACGCCATATACAGATGGGCTATAGAGCATGAAGATCTGATTGAAACCAGCCTCAAAGATTGTTCCGATCTTCAACAGGAGAACTGTAACTATAACTGGCTTTATCGATGGCAATGTTATATATCTAACTCGTTGCCAAGAATTCGCACCTTCGACGATTGCAGCCTCGAAAAGTGATGTGTCAATGCCCATCAAAGCTGCAATAAAGATAATTGCTGACCATCCCATCTCCTTCCATGCATCTGAAAGGATAACAAGCCAAGGAAAGCATGTGGAATCTGTGAGGAAGTTGATAGGCTTACCCCCAAACATCTTTATGACATCATTGACAATTCCATCACTAGGCGAGAGCAGAGCCAGGAGGATTCCATACATGATAACCCATGACAGAAAGTGAGGAAGATATGACAATGTCTGCACTACTTTTCTCAATCCTCTGAACTTACATTCATATATTGCGATGGAAAGAATAATGGAGACAGGCAATGATACTAAAAGTTTTCCAACACTATACATCAATGTGTTTCGGATAAGTGTCCAGAAATAATATGAACTGACAAACTCCTTGAAATGCTCCAACCCTACAAATTGCGCAGATGCGATACCACTGCGACGCAAGGAAGTAAAATTGCGAAATGCAATCTGAGCATTCCAAATAGGGATATACTTGAACACGAAATAGTAAATGAGCGGAATAATCATAATCGCCCAAATGGCTTTTTGCTTATTCAAGTCCTTACCGAGTTGCACCCAGTATTGTTTCCTTCTTAACTGTAAGATGCTGTTTTTCATTAAACAACTCCTTTTTCTTTTATTCCAAATGTCTCATCATCAAGAGAACATGTCGACATGGAGTCAACGAAAATATCGAAAGTGACCTTCTTTGAAATCAAGAGGTGCATCCTCAATGCCTCTGATGCCTTTTGCCAATCCTCCGCAATGCATGCTTTGACTATATCAAGATGCTCATTCGTAGAGTCTTTTATCCTCTTTGCATTGTTGAAACCAGATAAAAACCTATATCTCACATTCTTAGAATGAATGTTATTGTATGTATTTAGGATATAATTATTATCAATAGCTCCAATTATTGTTGCATGAATCTTATCATCAAGAAGATAAGCATCATCTTGTTGAAATCCATTCTCTTTAAGTTTATTAAGTTCGTACAAACACTCCACAAGTTTGTTTTTGTCTATATTGCATCCGTATTCGCAAACAGCATAGTTTTCGAACAAAAGCCTTATTTCATATGTCTGATTTATGTCTTTAATGGAAATTGGAGCAACAACAATGCCTTTTTTAGGCTTTATATAAACAAATTCATCTTGCACTAACCTTGAAACAGCTTCCCTTATTGGCGTTCTTGAGACATCATACTCAGCTGAGAGATCTTCCTCTCTGAGCATATGTCCTGGAAGATACTCACAATTCAGTATCTTCTTTTTCATCTCCATGTAGATTTTGTTTTGCAAGTTTTCCTTCACTAGACGATCCTTACTATTTGATTGTATACATCAGTTTTCTATTTGTCAAAAAATATTTTATGAAAATAAAATTTTGTAAATTATTATCAAATCAAATTAGTTTTGGCGCGATTATTATTTCTTTAGTTATCAATAAATATCATTGTTTAACCATATTTTCAAATATATTTATAAAAATTGTTGAGAAACCGAAGTTTATGGTACTAAAATATACATCATATAAAAAAGAGAAGGTAAATATGAGATCTATAATAATCAATGCGCCAAAAGACGTTAGGATAATCGACAAAAAACCAATGCCAGAACCAAAAGAAGGAGAAGTACTTCTAAAGGTTCTTTATGGTGGCATTTGCGGAAGTGATCTTGGATCATACAGAGGAACATTCGCTTATTTTTCATATCCACAAATTCCAGGACATGAATTCTCAGCAGAAGTTATCAAAATCAACTCAAAGAAGAAAACCAACATAAAAGAGGGAATGATTGTAGTTTGCAATCCCTATTTCAATTGTAAAAAGTGCTATTCGTGCTCTAATGGACATGTCAATGCATGCCAAGACAACCAAACGATGGGAGTCCAAAGAGAAGGTGCATTCTCAGAGTACATCACAATGCCGATAGAAAGAGTTATGGATGGAAGAGGAATAGACGCCAAGACACTTGCTCTTATTGAGCCATTTTGCATTGCAAGGCATGGAGTGAAGAGAGCCAATGCTAAAAAAGGCGACAAAGTGCTTATCGTAGGTGCAGGCACAATAGGCATATGTGCAGCACTATATGCAAGATCCCTTGGTGCAGATGTATACCTCTCTGACATATCTCAAGAGAAACTTGACTATACAAAAAATACATTCGGATTTGAAAAATTCATCCTAAATGATGAGAATTTCATTGCTGGTGTGCAAAATGCAACAGAAAATAATGGCTTTGATATCACAATCGAAGCTGTTGGACTTCCTTCAACGTTCCAAAATTGCATTGATGCAGCTGCATTTTGCGCAAAAGTCGTCCTAATTGGTGTAGGGAAAAAGAACTTGGACTTCAACTTCACGATTTTGCAAAAGAAAGAACTCAATGTCTTCGGCTCTCGAAACTCGCTTTCCGAGGATTTCAATGAAACTATAGATGATGTACTTGCTGGCAAGATCAAGCTAGATAAGCTAATATCACAAATATATCCACTAAATGATGCTCCATCAGCTTTTGCTGATTTCTCATCTCATTCAGGCGAATGGACAAAAGTCCTAATTGATTTTACAAAATAAGGTTGTTTACATGCTAAATGTTTTCGAAGAAAAAATACCAAGAACACTGAGTTACACAGAAAGAATGTGCCTTTCTTTAATCAAAAGATATACTCCAGAAGTCGCTTTTTACGACTATGTCAATGGACTTGGGCTTGAGTGCCTTTACAGAGCCGGAGTCGCTTTGGAGAGAAATGATTGGAAAGAGTTCGTTCAAAAGAGATTCGATCTCTTTCTAGATGATGACGGACACGTCAAGTCATTTGATAAAAAAGAATATAGCATGGACCAAATTAGCCCCGGAAAAGTCTTCTTTGGCCTATATGATGATACAGGAAATGAAAAATACAAGAAGGCTCTCGATCTCTTTTTTGATATGCTTATGAACCAACCTCGCACTCCATCCGGCGGTTTTTGGCATAAAGAGATCTACCCTAATCAAATGTGGCTTGATGGATTATACATGCAAAGCGCATTCTATATCCAATATGCAAAACGCTACTCTGACCTCAAGAAATGTCTTGATGATGTTGTCTATCAATATGAACTAATCTATGACAAAGCATATGACAATAAAACTGGCCTGTTGTTCCATGCTTGGGATGAGTCAAGAAAAATGGCATGGGCAGACCCAAAGACTGGTCTTTCGAAAAGTATTTGGGCTCGTGCTATGGGATGGTATGCAATGGGTCTTGTTGACGCTTTGGATCACATACCAGTTGCAAATGAATACAGCTTATACAGGGAAAGGCTTATCAAATTGGCAAATTCAATTGTGATGCCTTTGTTGAAAGTGCAAGACGAAGAGACAGGGCTCTGGTACCAAGTTCTAGATAAGGGCAAGCTGGGCCAAAACTATCTAGAGTCATCATCATCAAGCATGTTTGTTTATTTCATGAAGAAGATGGTAAGGAAAAACTACATAGATGCCAACCTGAAGGGAAAAGCATTGGAAAGTGCTTCAAAAGGATTTGATGGACTAACGACATATAAGCTAGCATACGAGGGAGATGGAGAGATACACTTAATTGATATATGCAGAGGTGCAGGATTGGGCAAATACTATCCTGAGTGCCCTTTCCGTGATGGTACTTTTGCATACTACACAGAAAGAGAACCAAAGGTCTGGGACAACTTGCAAGGAGTAGGACCTTTTATTCTTGCATCGCTCGAAATGGAGCATGAGGAGAAGCTAAAATGAAAGATAGGTATATAACCGAGTTTGGAGACATTAAATGCGATGATGCTTCATCGATTATCAACAAAGCACTTATTGAGATGCAAGGCAAAGGACGGGTCATTTTTCCAGCTATGGCAATAAAGACAAGTGGCATCGATATCCCTTCTGATTCTCATTTGCATTTTGAGGATGGAGCAAGACTCGAGTTCGTAGATTCATTTGATGCCTACCCTCCAGTCTTTACTCGTTGGGAAGGTGTTGATTGCTATGCTATGCACCCTTTGATCTTCATCAATAATGCTCATAATGTGAAAATCACAGGAAAAGGATGCTTGGATGGTAATGGCAAAACTTGGTGGGATTATATATATTACAGACGTGCTGAACAGCAAGAGCCTGTAACGGATATAGAAAAGAGCTTTGCTCTATTGAATCCTGATTACAAGAGCCAGCCAGGTGGCGGAGGTGGAAGACAAACACAGTTCTTGCGACCTACTATGCTACAGATATACAAAAGCTCAAATGTGTTACTTGAGGATTTTTCATTGATCAACAGTCCATTTTGGACATTCCACCCAATCTACAGCTCGAATATTACAGTCAGGAACGTCAATATTATAAATCCATATGAAACACCTAATACAGACGGAATGGATATAGAAAGCTCTACAGATATTAAAATCGAAGATTGTATCGTAGATGTCGGCGATGATGGCATTGCACTCAAAAGTGGGAGTGGCGATCAAGGCATAAAAGCCAACAGCCCGACAAAGAACGTAGTTATAAAAAACTGTACTGTAAAAAAAGCACATGGAGGCTTTGTAATCGGCTCGGAAACCGCATCAGGCTTTGAAAACATCGACGTATCCGATTGTAAATTCTTTGGAACAGATCGCGGAATCAGGATAAAAACAAGAAGAGGACGAGGCGGAAAAATCTCGAACATAAAAATATCGAATGTCTATATGGAAGATACGATTTGCCCTATCACAATAAACATGTACTACAAGTGGGGCTCAGATGATGAAAAGCTATACTCTTTAGAAAAACAGCCAATCACAAGTTCAACACCATCTATTAGCAATATAACCATAGAAAATATAAAATCAATTAATTCAAAAAGCGCTGGATTTATCGCAGGGCTTCCAGAGATGCCTATAGAAAATGTTGTGATAAAGAATTGCTCATTAAAGGTCGATGATTCAAACCCAGAGGTTTTCGAGATTGAGATGTTCAAGGGAATCCCTACATCGACATACAAGGGAATAAGGATAATAAATGCTGATGTTAAAGTGGAAAACACATCCGTAAATGTCGATCCACCAATACTATTTGAAAACTAATAGGAGAAAACATGAAAATAATCGATGTACAAATCAAGGAAATCCATGTGGTTTCAAGAATGGTCAGAGATGGAGAATTCCATTCGCATCCAGGAAAAGAGCATGATGCAAAGCAATCGATTCTTGAAATTTCAACCGATGAAGGTTTTATTGGCAGATACACAGGCCCCATGGTCAAGAGCGTTGTTCTTGGAGGATGCAAACAGATTCTTGTTGGGGAAGATCCTTTATACAGAGAGAAAATCTACAGACGACTTTTGCAATATCAAAGACTACAGACAGAGCTCAATGAAAGAACTCTATGCGCTATCGATTGTGCGCTATGGGATCTTTGTGGTCAAATTCTTAATCTTCCAGTCTACAAGATTATCGGTGCTTATCGAGATAAAGTACCTTGCTATGGATCGATTATGGTCGGCGATGATTTTGAAGGCGGCCTAAACACTCCTCAAGCATATGCAGACTATGCATTGAAGCTAATCAAAAAGGGATACAAAGCAATCAAGATACATACTTGGATGCCTCCAATTATTCCAGAGCCAAGCGTAGATATGGATCTCGAAGCTTGCCGTCTTGTCAGAGAAGCTGTCGGACCGGATGTCCCTTTGATGCTGGATCCTTACCACTACTACTCTAGAGAAGAGGCTCTTCGGCTTGCAAAAGGGCTTGAAAGCTTGAACTTCCTTTGGCTTGAAGAACCTATGGATGAACACTCGGAGCTTAGCTACAAATTCCTGACAAGCCACACATCCACTCCTATTTGTGGCCCTGAGACGGCGGAAGGCAAATATTACACAAGAGCAAACTGGATTCACAACGGTGCTTCTGATATAGGACGTGCAGGAGCTTTGACTTGTGGTGGAATAACATCATGCTTAAAGACAATACATCTTTATGAAGCCAATGGAATGAGCGTAGAGATGCATGGCAACCACATTGGAAACCTCCATCTTCTAGCGTCGATGGGAATAGATGGAAAGTATTATGAAAGAGGACTGTTGCATCCATTCCTGGATTATGAAAAACCAAGCGCTTGGCTCAATAGCATATATGACAAGATGGATGATGATGGCAATGTTATCTTGCCTAGTACACCAGGCCTCGGATATGATTGGAACTTCGATTATATAGAGAACAATCTGTTGTAAAAATAACAAAAACTCGAAATGGACTACCTACGACTATATAGATAGTCCATTTTTATGTCCGAAAACAACTTTCCCTTAAAGTATATATTCACATTGTTCTATGCTAGAATAAGAAGTATGAAGAAGATTGAAGTAGGTAATGGTACGTTTGCCAAGTTAATTGAATCAGAGAATATCTATGTCGATAAGACAGACATTCTCTATAATCTCATAACAAGTGGTAGCACCTATTTCTTCTGCTCTCGCCCTCGCCGCTTTGGCAAGACTTTGACAATCTCGACGCTTGAAGCAATATTCCAAGGGAAAAAAGAACTCTTCAAAGGTCTGAAGATATATGACAGAGGCTATGACTGGAAAGAATATCCAATAATCCATATTGATTTCGGAAAGATACAGGCAAAAGATGCTGATGAATTGAAAGAGAGCCTAAAAAGAGAAGCCAAAAGAATCTCCAAAGAATATTCTGTTGAATATAATGAAAGATGCACATACTATGATGTTTGGAATGATTTGCTTCTGAGCATATCTGAAAAAAGCAATTTAGTAGTTCTAATCGACGAATATGATAAGATTCTCTCCTCTAATATATACAATCCTAATGTTGAAGAAATGAGAGATGTACTTAGAGGCTTCTTTGAAGTAATCAAAGCTGCATCTGCACGCATTCATTTTGCCTTCATCACGGGTGTAACCAAGTTTTCCAAAGTCAGCATATTCTCATCAATGAACAACCTAAGAGATATATCGATGAGTGAAGAGTATTCGACACTCTTTGGCTATACAGAGGATGAGCTTAGCCATTTTTTTGCAGAGTACATTGAAAAGGGAATATCAGATTCCGGCATGACACGTAAAGAATATCTAGCTGTGCTTGCAAGAAAATATGATGGCTACAGATTCACTCCAAGACAGAAAAATGCTTTGTACAACCCAGTATCAATAGGAAACTTCTTCTCCGATGGAGGCATAGATCTCAACAACTATTGGATTGACTCTGGCAATATGATGTTATTGATGGAAGTTGCTAAGAAAGTCAGGTTCGATATTTCAAAAGATGTCGCTAGAGCTATTAACAAAGGAGATATCACATCATTCGATATTCTTGAAATGGCATCAAGTGATGTTACTTCTTCTGAATACCGTTCTTTGTTATTTCAGACAGGATATCTAACAATAACAGGCATTGATCCAGATGACTCATCTCTTCTTCTTTTGGATTTTCCAAACAAAGAGGTTTCTGAAGCATATTCCAAAAGCATCATTGCTCTTTATGGTGGAAAACAGTCTGAGAAAGTATTTGCTGAATCCAAGATAGCAAAATGCTTTGCCGATGGAAGAACAAGCGAAGCAATTGAGAGATTGAAGTCTATATATGAAGCAATTCCATATGACTTAGCAAAGCATGCAAATGAACTCTATTACAGTTCTATCTTCTTTTCCTCAATGAAAGCTCTTGGTGCTGAGATTGGCAATGAGATAGAAACTAAGAATGGTCGTGTAGATGCAATCCTGAAGACAGATAAAAACATCTATGTCTTTGAATTCAAGCTTGACCAGTCTGCTGATACAGCTCTCAGGCAAATCCATGACAAAGGATATGCAAATCAATTCGATGCAGATAAAAAGATAAAGACAGTTCACCTTGTTGGAATAAACTTCTCATCAAGAGAGAAAAACATTGATGAGTGGAAAGAAGAGATTTTGTAAAACTAAATTTCCTCGCAAACTCTTCGTGTATAATTATTGGCAAAAGGAGAAGCATCAGTAGTCTGATTTTGTTAATAATGTCTTCCAAGCAGAGGAATTATGAAGCACAGATAAATCATATCAATCATGTTATTCATGGTTTTGATGCCATCATATTTTATCGTATTGTATACACTCAATGGCTGACTCATTATTAGTTGTAAGACCAATTTCCGCATTTGGAGCAATTAATGAAAATCAAGAAAGGGCTAGACCGAAGCCTAGCCCTGTAAACCCAAGATTGATAATCCTTATAAGATCTCGCCCAAGACCTGTCCACATCTCTGATAGAACTCAAGTCTTGCCTTTGCATCCTCAGCAGATTTCTCAAACAGCTCATCTGCATGCTCTGGGTTTGTCTTGTAGAGAGAGGCATATCTGACCTCACCTTTGATAAATGTCTCATAATCACCTGTTGCTGGCTTTGTCTCCCATACAAACTTCTTTCCTTCCTCAAGAGTTGGATTGAATCTGTAAAGTGGCCAATAACCTGCCTCAACAGCCTTCTTTGCCTCAACTTGCGAATAGCGCATGTTGATTCCATGGTTTATACATGGAGCATAGCAGAAGACAATTGAAGGTCCCTTGTAAGCAACAGCTTCCTGCAAACACTTCTGAGCTTGCTGTCTGTTATAACCAAGAGCACATGATGCAACATATACATGGCCATATGACATACACATGAAGCCCATATTCTTCTTTCCAGTCTTCTTTCCAGCGTTTGCAAACTTAGCAACAGCTGCAAGAGGAGTAGCCTTTGATGCTTGTCCACCTGTGTTGGAGTAAACTTCTGTATCGAGTACGAGGATAGTTACATTCTTTCTAGATGCAACTACGTGGTCGACACCACCGTAGCCAATGTCGTATGCCCATCCATCACCACCGATGATAAGAACATCTTTCTCTGAGAAGTAATCCTTAAGCTCATCGATCTTCTCCAAAAGCTCCTTGTTCTGATCTGTTGCTTTCTCTTTTGCAAGTACAGCTTGGACTTCCTTCTGAGCTGTTATAGAAGCCTCTGTAATATCATCCCAAAGACTATAGCACTTCTCGATAGCTGCCTTAAGCTCGTCAGAGCATCCTGCTGCCAAAAGTGCATCTGTCTTCAATCTGAGAAGATTTCTGTTTGAATCAACAGCAAGTCTCATTCCAAGACCATACTCAGCATTGTCTTCAAAAAGTGAGTTACCCCATGCTGGACCTCTTCCATCAGCTCTCTTTGTGTAAGGAATTGTTGGGAAAGTACCTGAGTAGATTGAAGAACATCCTGTTGCATTAGCAATAATTGCTCTCTCGCCACAGATTTGCGAAAGCATCTTAACATAAGGAGTCTCTCCACAACCAGCACAAGCTCCTGAGAACTCAAACAGTGGCTGCTTGAAGTTCAAGCCCTTAACAGTTGACATGTTAAGCCCATCAAGATTATCCCATGTGAGATTCTCGAAGTATTCGCATCTCTCGTCCTCGCCTGCCTCTCTCTCAGCCTCTGCAGAAACAAATGAAAGAGCTTTCTCTTTTGCAGGACAAGCTTCGATACAAACTCCACAACCCTGGCAATCCTCAATGTAGACTTGAACCCTGAACTGGAGGTTTCTATCGTTCTTTGTATTGGACTTGATTACTGTAAATCCTTCTGGAGCTTTCTCGACATCCTCAACAGTGATCTGCTTTGATCTGATAGCAGCATGAGGACATGACTGCACGCACTGGTTACACTGGATACACTTTGTTGAATCCCAATGAGGAACAAATGCTGCAACTCCTCTCTTCTCAAGCTTAGCTGTTCCAGTAGGAAGCTTTCCGTCGAAAGACATCTTTGAAACTGGGATATCGTTGCCCTTTAGATGCATGATTGGCTCGATGATATTCTTTGCAAACTCATCAGCGTTCTCTGGAATAAGCTTCTTTGGCTCATAGCTCTTTGTAATCTTCTCAGGAACCTTTACTTCAACAAGAGCAGCTGCTGTTGCGTCTACTGCAGCCCAGTTCTTGTTAACTACATCCTCTCCCTTCTTCAAGAAAGTCTTCTTGATGTACTTCTTGATGAGAGCGATTGCTTCATCTTGTGGAAGAATATTAGCAATTGCAAAGAATGCAGCCTGCATGACAGTGTTGATTCTTGAACCAAGACCAACTGATTGAGCAATCTTCAGAGCATCAATTGAATAGAATCTGATCTTCTTGTTAATAATCTGCTCTTGCATCTCTCTTGTCAGATGATCAAATACTTCCTCTGTTGGAACTGGAGAGTTAAGAAGGAAAACACCACCTGTCTTAAGCGCTGATAGCATATCATATCTTCCGATGTATGCTGGGTTATGGCAAGCAACGAAATCTGCATGGTCAATAAGCCATGGCATATCGAGGTTACCCTCACCAAATCTCAGGTGAGAAATTGTAATACCGCCAGATTTCTTTGAATCGTATGCAAAGTAAGCCTGAGCCTTCTGGTTTGTATTATCTCCAATAATCTTGATTGAGTTCTTGTTTGCACCGACTGTACCATCTGATCCAAGACCCCAGAACATGCAAGATACAACTCCAGCAGGAGTAACATTGATTGGCTCTGATACAGGAATAGATCTATGAGTGACATCATCATCGATACCGATTGTAAAGTTGTGCCAAGCATCATCCTTTGCCAAGAAATCAAATACAGACTTTGCATGAGTTGGAGTGAAGTCCTTGGAAGAAAGGCCATATCTGCCACCAATGACTTTGATTCCTCTTCTGTCCATCTGGTCAAGAGCTGCGACAACATCAAGATACAAAGGCTCTCCTGTTGCTCCGATTTCCTTTGTTCTGTCGAGAACAGCAATCTTCTTGACTGACTTTGGAAGAGCAGCAACCATGTCTTTAGCTGAGAATGGTCTATAAAGTCTCACCTTCAAGAGACCAACATTTGCTCCTCTTTCATTGAGGTATTTGACAGCCCACTCGAAAGTATCTGCAGCAGATCCCATTACGATTACTACATTCTCAGCAGTTGGGGAACCAACATAGTCGAACAAATGATACTGTCTTCCTGTAATTGATGCCACTTTGTCCATGTACTTCTGAACCATCTCAGGAAGAGCATCATAGTACTTGTTGACAGTTTCCCTGCCCTGGAAGTAAACATCCTCGTTCTGAGCTGCAACCTTTGTCATTGGATGCTCTGGTCTTTGAGCTCTGGATCTGAACCTCTCGATATACTTTTCATCGACGAGAGTTCTTATATCATCATATGAAATCTCTTCAACTTTCTGAATCTCGTGTGATGTTCTAAATCCATCAAAGAAATTAAGGAATGGAACTTCCGACTCAAGAGTTGCAAGGTGAGCAACGAGTGCAATATCCATTGTCTCCTGGATTGATGATGCACAAGTCATTGCAAACCCTGTGTTCCTACAAGCCATTACATCAGAATGATCTCCAAAAATAGAAAGAGACTGAGCAGCCAAGGCTCTAGCTGAAACATGGAATACTGTAGGAATCATCTCTCCTGCAATCTTGTACATATTAGGAATCATCAACAAAAGACCCTGAGATGCTGTAAATGTTGTTGTCAAAGCACCTGCAGCGAGAGATCCATGAACAGCACCTGCAGCACCAGCCTCAGATTGCATTTCCATGATATCGACTTTCTTTCCCCAAAGGTTCTCCTTTCCTGCAGAAGACCACTGCTCTGAATACTCTCCCATTGGTGAGGATGGAGTAATTGGGTAAATTGCGGCTACATCGCTGAATGCATATGCTATATGCGCAGCAGCAGTATTTCCGTCAATAGTGACCATTTTCTTGTCTGCCATTTTTATTACACTCCAATAAAAAATTGTTTATAGATATTGTGCACCACCCTTTAATGAAGCACGGGGCACAACACACCACTATCTAGAATACTCCAACTAAAGCCATCTTTCAACACTCTAATCGAATCATAAACTACATTTATCACCCCTCTACTTTGCTTGTTTCAAAGACCTAATTGTCTTACCCAAAAGAACAATGGCGAGCATTGCTGAGAGCAAAGATGTCAATGCTGTATTCAGATACAAACCATTAACAGAAAGAGGCCAAAGAAGGAGAATTGATATCAATGGAAAGACAAACGCGCCGAAGCCAGACAGAAAAACGGCCAATCTTGAATAGCCAATTGCAGAGAAGAAACTTTGAGACGCATACGAAAACCATCTGACGAAGCAAGCCAAAGCATATAGCACTACAGCAAAGGATGCTTCTTTCATGAAATTTGCATCCATACCATTGCCTAAGAATAGAACCACAAAGCTTTTGCTGAAACATAGCATCAAAACACCAAAAACAGCAGATATAATAGCAGATGCACCATAACAACATCTTTCCAAAGCCTTAACTCTATGCATATTTTGAGATCCAAAATTGTAACCCACTGCTGGTTGTAAAGAGTCACATATGCCATATTGGATGCAAATTACAAATGCATCGATATTCATCACTATTCCATATATTGATACGGATGCTGTTCCTCCAATGGAGAGAAGAAGAAAATTCATCAATATAGAAATAACTCGCCCCGCCATATTGCCAAGGAAAGCAGGTAAACCTGCCCCGATTATATCCTTAATATAGTTCCATCTAAAACGCGGTACGCGAAAATGCAAAGCCATCTTTCCTGTAGAAAAAAGAATAATAAGAACCAAGGCTGTAATGGACATTCCGAGGCTTGTGCCAAAAGCCGCATAGCCAAGTGGAAGGTGGAATCCTAGCATGAAAATGAACTCAAACATTGCACAGACCAATGCCATGAATATGTTTATCAACATCGATAATCTCACTTTTCCACATATCCTTAGATAGTTGTCAAAAGCAAAAACAAAACCTGTTATAGGTGCAAACAGGCAATAGACTCTCACATACTCAACAGCAAGATCAGAAACTTTTGCATTCGCACCCATGATGCGGAAAAAAGAAGGAGCAAATATTAGCAATATAGTTGACATGACAAAAGTAAAAACAAAAATCAACACTACAGCCAACGAAAATATTCTATCAGCTTCGTCCCTCTTGCCCTCACCCATTTTTATAGCAATGTGAACAGAGGAACCTACTCCAACAAGATCCGCAAGCGCAAATGTTATGAGAATAAATGGCAACCCAAGATTCATAGCCGCAAAGGCATCATCTCCCAAAACACGACCTACAATCAACGACTCACAAAGATAATAGATATTCGATGCAAGCATACCAATCGCACCAGGAATAGACGCTTTGAAGAAAAGCCTTACGGGTTTTGTATTTGCGAAAAAATCATTGTATGTTTCTTTTTCACTCATTTTCAACCTCTCATTCATAGCTAAATCTATGGAGTTGGTCCATAGTCAAGATATGATAAACGAAAATGGGTAGGCTTTGACTTTTCCTTTCAATACTCGCTTATAGATAATTGCAATTTTGGTTGACACTCTTTGTTTCCGCTCGAATACAGATCCATCAAAAACCCTTCAAGCTCAAACAAATGAGCATATAATATTTGGTAATATTTATTGACAAATTGGTAATTTTATTAGTACTATATACCTGTAGTTAGGAGAGAATGTAACACATGGGAAAAGAAATAGGAGAACGAATTTTAAATATGCTACAAAAAAGAGGTATAAAACAAAAAGATTTGTCAAGACAAATCGGTGTCACAGAGGCTGCCATGTCCAGATATATATCAGGGGCAAGAGATCCAAATCCTGAAGTAATTGCAAACATAGCAACAGCATTGCATACAACCTCAGACTACCTTTTAGGAATAGAAAACAATGACTTTAATTATAACAAAATTCGCCGCATTGTTGCAAGAAATGCTTCTTCTATGACTGAGCAGGAAAAGAAAGATCTAATCAATGCATTATTTGGGGAGGACTGAAGTTGTCAATCGAATTGCCTTATTCAAGATATGAAGAGATTAAAACCAGTGCTGCCAATATGTTTGAAAAGCTCAAGATATCCTGTGTCCCTATCAATGCTTTTGAGATCGCATGCAAACTGGGCGTTAAAATTACTCCGTATTCCGCTTATAAATCAAAGGTACGTCAACTCTTGCTAAAGAAAAGTGAAGATGGCTTTGCCATGCAAGAACAAAATGGACAATGGTACATATTCTACAACGACGAAAAAAACTATGGACGTATAAACAACACTATCATGCACGAAATTGGACATATAGTTCTCGATCACACTGAAGATAGCGAGCTAGCAGAAAAAGAAGTCAATTTCTTTGCCAAATATGCACTTGCACCACCAGTTTTGATTTATAAGTTCGCACTGGAAAGTCCCGAGAGTATCATGCGAATGTTTGAGGTAAGCCATGAAGCTGCCACATATGCATATTCTTATTATCAAAAATGGAAGAAAGTCTATTGTGGCGAATATACAAACTACGAGAAAACTATCGTTAGTCTATTCTATGACAAAACATGTTAAGGAGGTTGCCACTTTAAATGTTAAAAGAAAAAAAATAAAACGTACTAAAATGTTGTTGGCGCAACAGTCTAATACGTCTCATTACAGATATGCTCTTCGCATCTCTTTCCAGAAATTGAGTTTAGCATATCCTTCATTGCGGTACAATTCGAAAAATCAAATAAAAGCGAATTGTTTGTCTCATTATTCCTCCAAGCATGGAGAAAGGTTAAAACATGAAAAAAAACTCAAGCAAAAACATGCGTAATAATCAATTGTTTCTGCGTAATGAATATGTCGGTCAAGGAAGATGGAATATTCCTTTAGTAAAAAAACAAGCACTTGATATGAACACAAAACCATCATTAATCGCATGCTCTGACACACGATCAAACGATTCTTATGTGAATACGAAGAGAGGAGTTCATTTTTTTGTCGATGATTATAGATTCAATGGAATTTATAATAATCCCCAAAGATCTTTAGCAAAGTATTCCCAATATGCATTTCTTCTGACGCCAGATTTTTCTACTTACGCAGACATGTGCCTGTGGCGCCAAATCGAAAGCGTTGCAAAAAACCGCTGGTGTGGGGCTTATTGGCAAAGCAAAGGCCTAATTGTCATCCCCACAATAAGCTGGAGCACACCAAATAGCTATGAATTCTGTTTTGATGGCGTAGAAGAAAACTCAATTGTAGCTATTGCAACGATAGGTTGCAAAAAAAGCCACATCGATTTCATGCGGGGCTACTATGCAATGATTGAAAAAATACAGCCAGAAACCATCATTTGCTTCGGTTCTCCCTTTCCTGAAATGCGTGAGAATATTGTTGTCGTAGATTATCGCTCATCTCGAAAGGTGGTGCGCTAATATGGGTGGACGTGGAACTTTTGCTGCTGGGAACAATGTCCCTTATAGTTACAAAGTGGTTGGCATGATCAATGGGGTTAAGGTATTACAAGGTGTTTCAGGGAAACATGGATTGCCAGAGTCTTCTCATAGTAGCAACGCATATATCAAGCTCAAACCAGATGGAACTTTTCATGAAATGAGGTTTTATAATAACCAGCATTATTTAACAATGGAAATTGCATACCATCCCGAACCATTTCTTACAGGTGAGAGACATACGCCTGTTTTGCACTATCACTTATACGATGTTCGTTTCAGTGCAAATAAAGTAGGGCCTTTTGAGCGCTCTGTTGCAAAACCTCTAACCAATGAAATGAAAGTCAAATATAACAGATTTTTTATAGGAATAGAAAACATATGATTGGTGGCAACGTTAATGAATTCCTGGATAGAATCTATTCGTGCCAGGACACAATTTATATTTACAACGGAATAAAGTATTGGTTTCAAGGCTACATGATTAATCACGACACCATTCACATGGAAATCATACAATATCAACCACCAAACGACAAACTGATATGGAGCCATGATGATATTGACATCGAACATTGTCGAAAAGCTTTCATAAAAGCACAAATCTTCAATGGAAAATCATTCTGGGAAGCTGAGAAAGACATAGAATGGGTAGATGATTAAACTCGACTCGCTGTTTCTTATGATAAGCTAGGACAAACAATTGAGTTGGTCTATAGTAAATCCATGACAAAGGAAAATAAACTTTACAAGACAGGCGAAGTTGCAAAGATGTTCTCGATAAAGAAAGATACTCTCTTCTACTATGATAGAATTGGGCTTTTCTCTCCAAAATACAGGAAAGGCAATACTAGTTACCGCTATTACGACTCAAGCCAGATCAAGATCTTGGATACTATCTTATCGCTTCGCGAGATGGACATTCCAATAGAGCAATTAAGGCAATATCTAGAAGATATAAACAACAACTCATTCTTGGATTTGATGGAGCTCGAGAACAAGAAACTTGATGCAAAGATACAAAATTTGACAATCAAAAGAAAAATTATTGCAGAGCTGTCAAAAAAAATGAGGAAAGCAATGGAGTGCGAATATGACAAACTATATATTATCGAAGAAATGCCCCGCTATTACTTGTCTTTGCCAATAAAAAAGAGAGGGAAATCAATTGAAGAGGATTGGAACAAAGCCTATGAGGAGTTCTGGAACAGTGTAGACTCAAATGAGATAATCACAAACGGCTCGATTCTCCCAAAAGAGAACTTCCTTGCTGGAAAGTACTCAGAACTGTCATATATAACAGGCTTCACAATAAGAAAAAGCGACAAGTCAACATGCAAAGGTTTATATGCAAACTTCTACATAAAATGTGCCTATTCAGATCTTGTAAATAAATACAAACTCTTCCAAGAGGCCCTTTCTAAAGAAGGATACATGCCTGTCTCAGATGTCCATGAAGAATACATTATCACATCATTAAGCGAGAAAAATGAAGAAAACTTTGTAACTCTTTTAAGTGTTATGGTAGAAAAAGGTTCTACTTTATAACCTCTATTTCTGAATCATCTGGATTTCCAATGCTGATAACATTCACAGAGTTATTGTACTCTTCATCATATGTCAAAAAGGATGCATATCCTGTACATGAAATCTTACCAGAGTTCTTGAAGTTGACCACTTTAAGCTTTGCTTTGTTGCTCTTCGACCCAGAGAGGCCTAAGGCAACCCCCATCTTTTTTGCATATGATACTATAGTGGCTCTGTTTTCGCATGAATCCAAAATTATGGTCTTATCTTGTACGTTTTTCCCAACAAAAATGCCATGGTCTGCTGTTTGCTCTTCAACCATTGATATCTCGACCTCATTTATGCATTTCTCAAGCGTAAGGGTATTCGAGACAACAGCGCCCTCTCCTGGGATATATGCATGGACAACAAAAATAGCACCTCCACTTGGAACCTTTTGTGGCGTATCGCTTCTGGCAATGACGTTTCTAAGAACAACATCCTCCTTGCCAGCGAACGCTATCAGAGCAACGCTGTATTCCATATCAAATATCAAATTTTCAATTGTAGAGCCAATGACTTCACCAAAAATTGCAGTACCCAAAGATTGGCTATCCTCATAGTGATTATCAATAGACAAGGAATGCATATTTCCATCGAGAACTGTTTTTGTAAGATAGTAATTCAACGAACCATCAAGCACCAAATCGTTTTGCAGCTTTGCATATATTTGTTTATCATCTGGATTATAATTTTTCTTTGTACCGAAAAGCGCTTTGAATTGTTTTGGGCTTTTTATCCTATACGGATCCGACTCTGTCCCAGATCCACCTATGACTTCTGTGATTTTCCCTTTGCTTGAAGAAATATCGCCAAGCTCTTCTATGCATCCAACAATATAAGCTTCTACATTCTCATCAACGATAGTTGAATTGATCTTTGACTTTTCATCCAAAAGCTCAACGTAAGCATTTTTTGTTACCAAAAGGATTCCTTCGATTGAGGATGACTCAAGCTCTAGACGAGGCATTTCACCTCCACTTGATATATCTTTAGCCATCTCCACGTCCTTGATTCTGGTATTGACCAACTCAATGGACTTGCTTCCACCACCATTTACTAAGAGCTTTCCATCGATGTTCAAGTCCTCGAATCTCACATTGCCATCAGCTACAGACTCATCAACCACTATACCCTTACCTGATGCGAATGAAATATTTGCACATGAACCATTTACATATATCCGAGATGACTTGGATATGCGCAAGTCATCATCAAAAGAATAACTTCCAGATTTGAGTACAATGCTATCCTTCCCTTCCTCCAATGCATTCTTAAAAGCTTCGGGAGATTCTATCTGCCCAACAATATATGGGTCAATATCGCATGAAACAAAAAACAAAAGGATCAGAGAAACCATCAATAATGGAAAGCAGCAAAGGTAACTTTTCTTCATAAAATTCACTATTCATCAAACTATATTTTAAGCTATAGGCAAAAGCCAACCCTTGCATCATCCTTCTTCCACTCTAATCGGATGCAAGCCAAAAATCAATCTCATATATTATCATAGACATTTTTATTGAGCATATTGTTGCTTTTTGCAACAACAGTACTAATAGCAATATCGCCAAAGCAATTGACCATCGTTCTTAGCATTTCAAGAATAGGATCTATCCCCATGACTAAGCCAACAGCTTCTATTGGAACATTGAGCTGTGCAAGGAGCAATGACAAACTCACAAGTCCAGGTGTGCCAACAGATAGAAAGATTATCGATGTTGCAATCATCAATAGATCTGTGGAAGCAATATCGACTCCATAGAGTTTTGCCAAAGCAAGAGAAGCAATACCCAGATAAACACATTTTCCTCCCATATTCAAAGTAGAACCTAATGGAAGAGACAATGAATACACTTTAGGCGAGATTCCAAGCTTTTTCTCACATATGGCCATATTCAATGGAAGAGAAGCGTTACTAGACGCAGAACTAGCCACTTGGAGCATAACAGAACTGTATTTCTTGACAAAAGGAATAGGATTCAATCTTGTAAAAAAAATCAAAAGCAAAACATACGCAAGCATCAATAAAACAAGCCCTGCAACAAACAAGAGACAAATCTTTATAACAGGCAAAAGTGTTTCTGATCCTGTAGATAGCACCAAGGACAACATGGAACAAAAAACAGCAATAGGCAAACATTTGATCAAAATTGACGTGAGTTTCAAAAAGAAATCCCGCGAAATAGTAAAGAAATCCCAAATTGATTTTGATCTTGATCCGACCATGCTTGTTGCAATCCCACAAACAGAAGCAAGGAAAATAAGCTGAAGAGTGTTGCACTCCAAAAACGGAGAGAAGAAGTTGTCTGGCACTATCCCAACAATCATTTCCTTGATAGATATACCCATCATATTTTGTTGCGTGTTTGTTATTGCTGAAATGAAAATCTTGCTTCCTGGTTCGGCAAAATACCCTATTGCAACTCCAATTGCTGTTGCAATCATTGATGCAATCATGTATAGCGCCAAAAACTTGCCTCCAATCTTTCCTACATCATAGAGATTACAAAACTCGCCAAAAGCTGAAACAATAGAAAAAAATACAACAGGAGCAACGACTATCTTCAAGCTATTCATGAACATTGTTTTTATAGATGAGAAGATATTGTCATCAAGAAATCTGTTGATAGCCTCAGGAGAAAAAGCACTCATTGCCATTCCAATAACAATTGCGAGGAGCATCGAGACAAGAGTTATATAAAGTTGCTTCCTTCCAGATTTTACCAAAGTCATCCTAACAGAGTTCACACTATCTTGGTTATGATATCTCAAGTCTGTTGCAAAGGATTTCAAGATCATCGACCTTATTGCATCCTCAACATTGTTATCGAGCCCATTCATGTCAAGGTTTGCCCCGACTTCGATGCTCTTTGAAAATTCGTATTCCAGCCCAGGTGCAGATATCTCAACAGCTATCTCCCCTAACCAACTTCGAACCCGAACTCTAAAATGCTTTGCACTCTTATTTGCATGTGAAACAAGGCTTGCCATCACCTCCTCACACAAAAGTCTTGACCTAGTTCTTTCTTTTTTGTCTAATCCATATCTCTCAAGAGCACTTTCAATCGCATCAAGTGCCTTTTCCATGCCATATGCATCACATGTCTCTTGAATAAGCATTGTTACCACCTTTAATTTGATTGCAAAAAACAGAATGAATCCTTGATAAAGATTCTTAGTTTTTCTTCCAAAAGCGTTGTTTCAACTGGTTCTTTTAATAGTTCCAATGTCGATATAGGATATTTTTTGAAATCATTTTGACCAGACAGGAAAGTAATACCCAAACTCATGTAATTCTGTTTTTTCTTGATGATAAGAGCCTCTCTTTCAAAGAGTTTCAAATCCAAAAGAGTACGTACAACTCCATTGATCATTTGTTTTAAATATGTCGGCTGGTAGTATCCTCCAAATACGGTAAAATCCCTCAACAAATGAATTTCAAGAAAACATAGAAAAAGCCCGGGCAACAAAAGATGCTTATCTAAACACTCCAAAATCGATTCTCGTCTGAAAGGGATAAAAACATCCTCATCCAAGGAATTCCTTCCGCTTAAAAAGGATTCACCATTTTCCTCTGCCAAATGCATCGGAAACAATATGTCTCGACTATCCAAGCCCCAGAAAAAATGCGTTCCCGATATATCTTCCGTCCAACATCCAGCAACACCCTCTAGATTGTTAATCAACAAAGATCTAAGTTTTTTATTGAATAATATCCGATATGGAAGACTATCCTCATGCATCAAATCACGCTTTAAAAGCCGAGATGCAAGAGTTTCGAGTGGCATATAAAGGTGCATCTCTTGTCTATCTTTGAAATACCTTTTTGAGAGCATAGCATTAACAATCGTAGTTTGATCACTTAATGTCTTGCACTTCATAACTTCATCCGATAAAAGCACATCATCAAAAAAAGCAATAATGGTATCTCCCATTCGATATGAAATGGTATTGTTCTTGACCTCCTTGTATACTCTATCCTTTGCTTTGAAAACCATTTGCTCAGAAACGCTCTCAAGCCTTGCTATGCATTCTCTTTTCTTCTTCCAATGATACAAAGGAATGCGCATCGCACCCTCTATATTGCAATCGTAGAGCAACAAACCACGAGGATAGAGTGTATTGGTAAGATTGAGATTGGATGCCGCTATAAAAGGAATAACACATTGTTGTTCTTTTCCGAGCTGTTGATATAAGCCAAATAGGATATTCTCTTGGACAGTCATATATTCAAATGCAAAGTGATGATGATTGGCTGTCGAAAGGCATTTGCTTTTTTTGGTTGCCAATGCTGCCTGCATTGCAATCTCTGGACCGAAAAATGGGACAAAATAGGCTTCAATCTCATCAATCAAATCATCTGATGGCATGATATCATCAAGGCATTGATGCTGAATTCTAGAAAGATAATCATTGATTGTAATATCGCCATAGTTTTCAATCATATCGGATATAGCAGGATATTGTTGACAAAGAAAAGCAATATGTTCACTCATATCATTCATCATCCAATTTGACAAAGAGCACAGTATTATTCATATTCATAATTCGTGTATATGATCGCTGGCTCGTAAGCTTATCAAGAAGATTTATATTGTTAAGACGCAAAATATCCTCATCATCAACAAATGACAATGGATTGAATTGAGCTCCATTGTCCCTGATGCGAACAACTAGATTCCCATTTTCCAAAAAGAGGCATATATCTATCATTGCAATGTTCTTATTTTGCTTGATTATGAATAGAACCACTTCCTCGAAAGCAAGAGAGAGGAAAATACCCTTCTTTTTTGAGATGCCATTCTCGTTGCAAAAACTCTCTATTTCCCTATGAACATTATCAACATCACAGATATTTGCCGAAATAGAGAATGCGTGGCAATCTGGAGAAGCAAAATCCTTCATATCGAAAATCGCTATATTCTTATATCGAAGTTTCTCGACAACAAGCGTAATCAAAAGCGATAACAGCTCAACTGCAAAGCACCATATTCCAACAATTATGAGCTTATCCACATCTAATACATTGGAGCAAAGAGCAAATAGAAGCAAAATCAAAACCCTAAGTACAAGATTTTGAAGAGAAAACAACAAAACAGATAGTTTTTGTCTTTGTATAACTGAATAAAGCCGTGACAAAAGATCATTTAGCCAAAAAACAGGAAGACTTAAAAGCATAATACGGAATGCTATTTGAGTATCACTTTGAATCAAAATGCCATAGGAGAGAAGAAATTGCTTCGAAAATAGAAATAGCAATAACTCAATTGCAACTATCATCGAATATGTGTACTTGATCAAGATAGAGAACATCTTTCCAAGACCAAAGAAATCCCTCTCGCCATAGAGCAAACTTCCTAGAGATGAAATAGTCTGGAGCGCACCGCCTGCAATGATTTTCAAAATAAACTTCAACCTGCCATAAACAGCATAAAGCGCAACAGCCATATTGCCTGAAAAATAAATCAATAAGACATTTACAATGAATCCTGAAACCACACGGCTGATCTTATCGACAGCAAAAGATGATGACGATGCAATCAACTCAGACACAACTTCCTTGGATTGAGAAAAAGAAAAACTGAACCTCAGAGTGCGATCCTTAAAAAACAAATAAGGCATGCAAACAAATATCCCTATTGCATTGCCAATCAAGGATGCCAAAGATGCCCCAGCAACACCCATCTCAAGAAACTTCATAAAGACTATATCGAGAGCAACATTGACAACATTTGCAACAATTACAGATCCCATTGCAAGCTTCGGATGATTATCAAGGATAGCAAAACCAGACAAAACAAGTTCAATCCCAATAAATGGCGATGAAGCAATAGTATAGAATGCATATCTTGCAACTTCACCAGAAATTGCACCATTGTTTGTCAATAAGTCTCCAAATAGATTGCAAAAAGGAAGAAGACACCAACATAACAAGCTCCCAGCAATAGTAAAGATGAATGAAAAAGTAAAAACTTGGTTTGCTTTGCCAAATTGCCTTCTTCCAACCATAATTCCAGCAACAATAGGACCACTTGAAGAAAAAACAAACCCCGGCAGCTCTGCTAAATCGACAAAACTATCACATAGCCCAGCAGCCGCCAGAGCATCAGAGCCCAAGATCCAGCCAATGAGCATGAAATCCACAACCAAAACAAGATATGAAGATGCCGTTACAACAGCACCTACTCCAAAGAATTCCCGTGTTTTGCTTCGTATTATTGCCTCATTTCTATGATACGAATAGTCCATTATTGAAAATCTCCAAGACAATGTTTACCAGTTCTCGGGTATCTGTTTTCATAAAAATAGAGCATAGAATCCGAGATATACCCAGACTCTATGTCACATATTGCACGTTCTAGCAATTCAAAACCCTTCACCAAGTTTTCTTGTGAAATTGAAAATGGAGGCTGGAGCCTAATAACATTTTCGGAAAAAGAGATCAACAGAAGTCCAGTCTCATAACAACGAAAAGCAATTTTAAATGCCGAGAAGCGATCTTTGTTGTTTTTTTGGTCAAAGACATGGATGCCATAAGAAAAACCCATACCAGAAAGAGATAGCTTTAGATTGCATCTTTTCTTGCTAATCAGCTCTTTTGACAATGAAAAGAAGAGTTTCGACTTGTCTTGAAGCATTATTCTAAAACTTCTTTGGCTCATATAATCAAATTGTGCAATGCCTGCTGCACATGCAAGTTGATAGCCACCAATGGTTGAAGCACTCACTGTTGAACTAAGGCTTTGCATAATTTCCTTTCTCGCTACAAACGCACCTAAAGGAAATCCTGCGCCAAGGCTTTTGCCCATGATAATTCCATCAGGTACCACCCCATAGTGCTCGATACTAAACCAATATCCACTTCTAAAGAAGCCTTGTTGCACTTCATCGCAAATAAAGAGAATCCCGTGCTTCTTACATAAGCAATACAATTGCAAGATGAAGTTTCTTCTAGCACAATGCAACCCTCCATCACCTTGAACAGCTTCTATGAATATTGCGGCAACATCATCCAACGATATGCCATTAGCAAAAAACTCTTCGATTTCATCAACATAGTTCTCTTTTTCAATACAATCTTCTTCATAGTAGTATTTGAAATGATAGACATCTTGCATCTTTGGAAATTCCTCTCCATCCATGTCGGAGAGATTTGAAGATGCATAAGTATTTCCATGATAAGAACCTTTGAAACTAATTATATATTTTCTTTTTGTGTAGGCTTTTGCCAAATAGAAAGCCATATCTGAGGCACTTGAGCCAGAAAGTGTGAAAAAAACACTAGCATCGATTGAGCCGGGATATATCGAGATAAGCCGCTCTGCATATTCAACCATTGGCATGTTAAGAGAATAACAAGTGCAATAATGGACACATTTCATCAATTGCTCTTCAATTGCATTCCTAACTATTGGGTTAGAACCTCCAAGATTCAAAGATGATGCACTGGAAAGAAAATCAATGTATGATTTGCCATCACAGTCGATGACGATATCATCTTTTACTGAATCAACGACGATTGGGAAATATAGCAAGTGCTGTCCTGGAGCTATTACAGATCTATCTCTTTGGAATATATCATCGCTTTTTATTATGCACACTTTTACGCTACCTAGCCAATCGTTGATGCAGCTATGATATCATAAGGATTTTCTGTAATTATCGAGAGTCCGAAATTGGTATATTCGATTACGAAATTGGTTTCAATTGAGGATAACACAAGCTGTACAAATCGAATCCTTGACTACATAATTGACATCTCCATTGTATTGCTTTGATGAATAAAGGATGCTATCGATACCAGTTGAGCGCATAGCTGGCAAGCCATCCTCAAGCTTAAGATTTGGTTTGCATTGATTGCTTACTGTGATAACAGTTTTTGCACCGAACTCCCTGACGCATATCATAATGGGAGTCTTAGCATTTACTTCAACAGATGCATTGAGTGCATTTTCGAGAAGATTTGCCAAAATTGAAACAAAATCGACATCACTTATTTTGGATTCAGACTTTATATCAGCCTTTGCTATATATCCAATTGATGCATCTTTTGCTTTTCTCGCATATGAAGACAGGATTCCATTGACCATGATATGCAAAGAATAGAATGGAACACTCTCACTTCGATTCTCTTCGTTCAGACATAAATATCGCAAAATTCCCTCTGTATCATTCTCACGAGCCATGTATGCAATTTGCTCATTATGATGCCGTAAATCATGCTTTAGCCTTCTGCTCTCTTGCTCTGTTTTCCTAGCACTATCCAAATAAGCCATCAAATAATCATTCTTTTGCTTTATAAGCTCATTCCTTGCCTCTTTTCTCATAAAATAGATATTGCTTATACAAAGAATGTTAGCTGCAACAAAAGCCCAAACAACCAAAGAGAAAAGCGCTAAGATCACAAAGTCTATCTCATCATCATCCTTTATCTTAGACAGTAGAAGTACAAAAATAAAAAAGAAAAGCATAGAAACACCACATAATGGTCTCCACCTCTTTGCACGAAAACCGCTGACTTCTTTTATCAATGGCCGTGCATACTCTCGATAGAGGAACAAAAGCGGTAAGCATATGATCACATGCATTATGCTACATATAAGATAAGTAATCCAAATTGCTTTATCAGGGAACACGATTTTGCAAAAATATGAGGAAATCGTCCATGAAATACAAAAAACACAACCATAAGTGAGCCATAAATAGCATTTTTTCCAAAATCCATCTGCTGACGCATAAATGAATGTTATCCAATAGTAGATATATGCAATCGTAAGCGAAACTGGCAATCGAAAGATTTTAGGCAAGAACTTGTAGCAAAAGAAAAGATCGAAAAAGAGGACAACTCCCGCCATTAACCACAAGAAAGCTGTCTTCTTTATAGAAAACCGTCTCTCCTCTAGTAGCAAAGCAGCTGCTATGTGAATCGAGGAAATAGCAATGACTACAATAAGCATAACAATCATTGTTCTCATAATTTCTTTGCCTTGTTTATATAAAACTCGAAGAATTGCTCTTTGATTTGCGACCTTATTCGACGAGGGACTGGAATAGTTTCACCATTATCCATAACCAAACTTGTATTTAAGATGTTGCAAACATGGTCCATATTTATAATATAAGATGCACCACATAGAACCATGCTCTTGTTGCACATAAGGCTTTTTTTCAACTCGCTTGCCGCAAGCCATGTCGATAATCGTTTGCCACTAGAAAGTACAAAGTCCCTCCGCTTGTCATATGTCTCGACATAAATGATATCCTTGAAAGCTATGCGATATATTATCCCATCAGAAGAAACAACAATCCATTTTTTCTCAAGCCTTGATGATATGACTCTTGTCAAAGAATCATCAAATCTCTCTTGTGTAAAAGGTTTTTGTATGTAATCTGCAACATGCAAAGAAAAGGCATCAAGCGCATAATCGGCGCTAGTAGTAAGGAATATGATATCGATGCTTTCATTGTATGACTGGATTTTGCTTGCTAATTCAGTTCCCAAAACACCTGGCATGCATATATCCAACAAAGCAATATCTGGAACACCTATTTTCTCAAATGAATCTAGAATATCAACAGGTGATGGATACAAATCGAACTTTATATCATGTTCTGGATGGTTTGACATATACGACTTAATATTGTTTGCAATACTTATTCTATCGACATCGCTATCATCGCAAACAGATATCCTTAGCATACTCTTCTCCCATTTCCAGAGAAAATTCAAAGAGAGTCAAAACTCTCAGCAAAACATCAAGTTAAATATACCATAAGATCTTTGTTTTTGTAACTGATATCAAAAAACAATTATTTTATTCATTACTATTGCTAGACAAGGCCAATTTGGTTACAATGGCATAGCTTAGCTTTATTCGGCCTTTAGCTCAGCGGTCAGAGCAGGGGACTCATAATCCCTTGGTCCAGAGTTCAAATCTCTGAGGGCCGATATACTTGAAGACGCATCTTTTTAGATGCGTTTTTTTTCGCATCAAAAAAGGCGATAGCACACAACCCATCGCCTCAGCAAAATACAAATCAGCTTTTGTTTATTTATTGATCTTCAAGATGACATATAGAGTCTCGAATAGAGCACTTATTGCACATTCAGAGAGAATATACTTGTCATCACTCAATAGCTTCTCATTGAAAAGAGAAATCACATTATCTGCATTAACAGCAACCCATGATTTAGGATTTGATGTTACGCATTCGATTTTTGAGCCATTCTCACGTGCTTTCTTGCAATATGGGCCTAGCCCATTTATGTCACCACTGGGAGAAACTACAATCAATACATCTGAAAAGAAACTATCACTGATAGCACTATTCACATCCATTGAAAGCGACTCATAACCAAGACTTTCCAAACGATCAGACAATGCTTTGGAATTAGACGAATCTCCATCAAAAAGAATCGCAATCTTTTTCCTCTCGTCAATATCCTTAGCAATATTGTCGATTGCAAGGAGATTTTCCTCTGTCGAACTCTTCTCTATCGCACGAATGAAGCCATTTTTCATTGTTTCCATCACATCTGCTGATGAAACACCTTCACTCAACTTGGTGATTTTCATTGAGTATTGGCTCTTTCCTGCCTCATAGTAGATTTTGAAATCCTTAAGGCCTTGAAACCCAAGTGCCTTACAAAAACGAACTACAGTTGCTTTGCTTACTCCTGAAGCTTTGGCAATCTCGGCAATATCCATTCCCATCAACCTATCTTCATGCTTAAGAAGATAAGTTGATACTTTTCTTTCAAGTATGCTCAGTTCCCCCAACTGCGCAGGTAGCATTTCCGAGAGCCTTGATTCAACATTATTTCCCATTTGTTTCCTCAATGCAAACCGGACAAAAGACTCCCCCACCAGTTTCGTCTATCCCGTGTTTAGATTCTTTATTTGAGCTTTATACATCAAGCTCAGCATTATCATATGTTCTTTTTGTTTTAATATCAAGAATAAATATCTAATTTTAAGGCAAATGTATCATATTGTTATATATTTGCCTTATAAATATGCAAAAGCAGAAGCAACTCCATTTATTCCTTGGAACGAAACTTCTCCTATTTGCTTGGCAAACATAGTTGCTCTATCTTGTGCGAAGTTAACCTGTATTATCTGATATCCAAGCTCTTGACCAATATATTGCACCAAGATTGCTAATGTCCTCTCGTCTTGCCACGAGGCAGATGAAAGTGCCTTACCATACTTGATAAATGGCAATGTTGTCTCGATGTTGAATGCCATGCCAAATGGATATGTGTATTCCATTTTTCCAGATAAGATAGATATCATGCCAGTCTTCTTGTCATCGCTGAATGATATCGAAAAGCCATCAGCGCCAATAAGATTATTGCAATCAAATGAATATGAACGGCCACTAATCTCATCCTCTATCCTACTATAGCCAACACGCCCTGCTTTCCTTACACTCAATGAATCAACATAAGAGCAAAGCTCTCTATAGGCAGCCTTGTCTTCATCAATAGAATCATCTGCCGAGTTTGCAATATCCCATATACAGTCAAAGATAAGAGCCTCAGCGCCTTCAATACCTTGAGTATCGGCTGTAGTAACAACAAGCATATCCTTTTCAGGAATAGCAATCGCAAGTTGCGATCCCATACCATACATCATCCACCCATGCGAGTTGATCCATATCTGGTAGCCATAGCCTGAAGATGTATCAAGAAGCGAGAATCTCGATCCGAGTGAGTTGCTTATTCTCTTTGAGGTTGCCATTTCAATGTACTCTTTCGATATATACTCTCCATCATTTTTGTAAACAGAGTATAAAGCATAAAGCAAATCCCGAGAGCGACAAAGAAGCCCACTGCCACCAGCAGAGTGGCCATTTGGTTCTTCCAAAATATAAGCATCCTTGGAAAAAGATGTACCACTTAGAAAATTGGTGCGAAGAAAATCAAGAAGAGGCATATTTGCGACTTTTTCGACAATAGATGCAAGAACTTGTGTCCCACTTGTATCATAGATAAACAACGCACCTGGATCATGGTCCGATGCAACAGAGAAAAAAGATGCGGTCCAATCCTTTTGGAAAGAAGGAATATAACTCCAATTGGAGCTTCCTTCCTTGTAGCTGGTTCTTCTGTGGCATGAAGACATAACCAGAAGATCCTCGATTGTGCAAGCTAAAATGCGCTCATCGGTGCATGATTTTGCATATTCCGGAAAATATGAGGCGACAGAGTCCGAAAGCTTTACTCTCCCGTCTTTCACAAGGACACCGATTGCAATTGAGACAAAGCTCTTTGTCACAGAGTACATGCGATGCAAAGACTCTTCTTGCCATGGCTTCCAGTATGCGTTAAGAACAAGCTTCTTGTGTCGCAAAATCAGAAAACTATGCATTGGCACAAGATATGAGTCAAGTTTCTCGAGTTTCTTTTTTATCAAAGAAGACGAGAGCCCTGCGCTCTCCGGCGTTGCCATTTCAAAATATGAGTCTTCCACTTTACTCTCCATATAAAAGATAGCAAGAAGCCCTCCCTGAAGGAAGGACTCCCTGTTCGAAATCTACTGCCTTACATAGCCATTGGCTTTTGCATACTCGATTCCTTGTTCATTCCATTTAGCACCACCGACTTTGTCAAAATCAGAAAGGAACTTATCCCAATCCTCTGGAGTAAGTTTTCTGACTCCTGTCAGGAACTCTGCAAGAGATTGCTCATAGAATCTGTAGACATCTGCATTTGGCGTAGGCATCGAATTTGATCCTACTACTACAGTTCTAGGAGAATCCTCCATAGCCTTGAGCACTGAAGTCGGAGAAATAACCTTTTTGGAGTTCTTTGTTACATAGTCTGGGAATCTGATTGCAAACTCACTTGAATCATTGAAGAACACTAAATTCCTAAGCTGAGTCTGGATCTGACCAATGGTTCCTTGGAATGAGTTATCGCCAAGATCTCCTGCAGATGGGTTTCCATTTGCATCTAGAACATAGTTCTTGCCCTCTGTGCCATATCCAAGAAGATAATATGCTTCATCTGTACCCATCCATTCAAAGAGTCTCGCAATAGCCTCGAGCTTGCCTTGTTGAACAGCTTTTGTGGAAACAGCGTAGATATTGAAGCTCTTGTCAAGTGCACCAACACTAGACTGTCCATCCGGCCCGACAGGAGGAGCAATTACAATCCACTCTCCCTGAGGGAAATTAGTATCAAACGGAAGGTAATTGGACTCTGCTGTCAATGCAGCCCATTGCTCATACATTATTCCAAATTTTCCTTGCTTCCATGCAGCTCTGAAATCATCCTTTTTGTAGCTCATCCAGTTTGGATCGATAACTTTTGCATCGATAACTTTCTTGAACCAAACCATGAAGTCATAAAAGCCATCCTCATATACAGAAAGTCCAAGAGTATCTTTTTCCATTGACCAAAGACCAGCGACACCGAAAGCTCCCATCAAAGGCCATACTCTTGACCCCGGATAGCCCTTTAACACAGAGTTTGTCTCCAAGAAAGCACCATAGCCCCAAGTATCATCGCGACCATTGCCATCTGGGTCATTGTATGTGAATGCATACATAACATCATATAGTTCATCTAGAGTGGTTGGGACATCAAGACCAAGATTGTCAAGCCAGTCTTTTCTTATTACAAGACCTTCATTTCCCTTCGATGATGTAGCGATAGCCATTCCATATGACTTTCCATCGATCTTTGCGTAATTCATGGAATCTGGATCGGAATGGTACTTTGCTGTACGTGTAGGCATCATTGGATACAAGCTATCGATATTTGCAACCAAGCCTTGTTTTACAAGATTTGTAAGCACTGGGCGTGATACCATGAACACATCAGGAAGTGAATTTGCAGCTCCTGCTGCTTGAATCTTTACATCTTGGTCTGTATTGTTCGATGGAAGAGCTGCCAGATGCAAGTTTATATTCAGTTCATCCTTTATAATCTGGAATCCGACCCAATCGTCAGGAATAGGTCCGGCCTCAGTCACTGCCGCCCCATACCATAGCGTAATATCAACAGTTTTATCATCTTCTGTTGTTGCTTCTTTGCTTCCATTTGCAAAAACAAAAGTCAATGAAAGCATTGCTATTAATACAAACAATAATGAACGTTTCATAAGAACCTCCTCATAACACTAAGAAGAATAATAAGGCCATATGATTTGCATTATTCATATCTATTTTTGAAAAATTAATGGTTTTAATTATCAAAATCAAAGTACATTATAAAATAACAGCTCTGCCATCTTCACTGCTTCTATAGATTGCATCGATGAGTTTTATAGATCTTATTGCTTCATCGCCTGTTACATTTGGTTCTGTACCATGAGAAATAGCATATAGAAAATCCTTGTATTGATTGACGAAGTACCTGATGTCTACAACTTTCGGATCCGATGTCACTCCCACCGATGATGATTTTGAGAACTTTTCCATAATTTTTATGTCCTCTGGCAATTTTGTGTCAAACTCCCATCTTGTAATTGCATCATCCTCAAGTACAATCGTACCTTTCGATCCATTCAGCTCCAGTCTTTTTACAGAGCCCGGAAAGGCATCTGTAGTTGCCTCAATAACTCCCAATGAACCGTTAGCGAACTTCATTATTGCAACAGAAACATCCTCTACATCTATTTGCTTGTGAGCTAGCGTACCGCTATATGCTGTGACCTCCACAGGATCCCCCACGAGATAGAGAAGCAAATCAATTGCATGGATTGCTTGATTCATAAGCACTCCCCCTCCACAGATGATCTTATCTCCTCGCCAATGCGCTGCATCAAAGTATGATTGCCCTCTAAACCATTTCACTTGAGCATCTACAAGGCAAATACGACCAAGACGCCCAGACTCTAGAGCTTCTTTTATGACAGACACTGCTGGCATGAATCTCGATTGGAATATGCAAGTAATATATACTCCCTCATCTTGTGCAATCTCTATAAGCTCTTTTGCTCTCTCAACATCCTTTTCAAAAGGCTTTTCGACAATTACATGCTTCCCGGCTCTCAATGCAAGCTCAGCTGGCCTCAAATGCTCTCCAGGCGGAGTTGTGACAACAACAATATCAACATCTGGATCTTCTAATAAATACTCTACTTCATCATAGGCTTTCGCACCCACATGCCTAGATGCAAACTCCTCCGCTTTTGCCATTTTCCTGCTACAAACTGCCGCAAGATAGCAATCCGGCAATGACTCTATGACTTTTGCATGCGTCTCAGCAATTCCACCGAGACCAATTATAGCGAATCCGACCTTCGCCATTATAGCTCCTCCCTTGGATCTTCAATCAGATCAAGGCTGTCGATGGCATATTCCATCAACAAATCAATAATCTCTTCCTTATTCTCTGGGATAGTTAAAACACCGAGATCCTCTCTTTTTCCATCTCCATATATTACGATATGGGCAGGAGAAAAAAAGCCTTTTACTCCCTCTTCTTCCTGAAGGCACTTAACTGGCACACCTATCATTGACGACACTGTTCTCAAGTCATTCTTCTCTATTGAAGATGCAAAAATATACTCGCCATCAGCATTCAATGCAACCAATGCATAAGGAATGTCTACAACAGAAATTTGCCCTATAGTCGAAGGGTTTTTCTCAAAAAGGAGTTTGATATCATCCGATGCATAACACTTTATCACATTGCACTCCGGCATAGGTGCATTAGCAAATCGAGAGCCGTCTATTTCTTCTGAAATATACTTGTTTACAATCATATTCTCTCCAAAAGTTGTTCTATCGTTATTTCTTTAAGGCCATTTTTCCCTGTTGAGTAAAACTCCATTGCAACAGCTTCTCCTATCGTATCGATCATTGAAGAATCGATCTCATCAGCGCCATATACAATCTCGATAATCCTTTTGATGTAAATTTGTGAAAGAGGGCGAGCTGGAACAAAGCTTGTTGCTTGCGCATTTGTAGCCATTATGACTCCAGAACTTTCCATATCCCTAAGATAAGTAATGAGCCTGCCATTTGGTATTGCAAGCCTCCTCATGAGCTCTCTAGAAGTGGTTGCGCCTTTGCCTCTGTTGTACTTGTCGGAGATAATCAAAAGCATATTAATCGCTTCTGAAATTATCTTTATAGGAGCTTGCGGCCTACCTAGAAGCGTATTTTTGTCAGGCCTATATTGATAAATGTATGTAATCTCAGCAATCGTGATAACAATGTACCACAATATGTAGAGGTATAGGAGCATGAAGAAAATCGACGCAAATGAGCCATAGATAACTGAATACGAGACCATCGAGCGAATAATCAATGTAAAGACATAGCTGGAGACCGATATCGCTAAAAGTCCTGTGGTAGCTCCTAAAGATGCAGATGCTATTCGAACCTTTGCATTAGGAACAGCTATCAAAAGAATGAAAAATGCGACCCATATGAGAGCAAAAGACCCCAGTCTCTTTGAAAACACATGGCTTGTTGTTCCACCCAGCTTTTGGATTATCCTTTGGTTGAAAGTGTTCGAAAGCGCGAAAGTCATTGCGATGAGAAAAGTAAAGACTATCAAGAATACAAAAAAAGTCACAAAACGCTTAATAGTCCCCGTCTCTGGCTTTGTCCTGAAGATTTGGTTAATCACCATGTAAATCTTATTCACGAGAAAAAGCCCTGTTACGATAAATGAAACAAGCCCAAATACACCCAATGACATTGCATTGTTCGAATATTTGTCGATTGTCGATATCAAATTGCTCGCATTTTCCTGGCCGAAAAGTTGCACAAAAAGCTCTGTGAGAAGCTCTATGAAGTTTTGCAACACGCCAAAACTCGAAAGAAATACAAACAAGAATGTAATACATGGCACTATTGCAATCAAAGAAGAATAAACCAATCCTGATGCAAGAATAGTTATATTATCATTGCCTATTCCTCTTATTGCGAACTTCAAAACAGTCAAGTAATCAATCCACCAAGATGTGAATCTCTTCCAAAACAATGAAAAAGCTGTTTGCTTTTTACCATCGCCAGAATGAATTTCCTCTTTATTTTGTTCCACCTATTGCTTCCTTATAAAAGTTAGATACATCCTTCATTACATCATAGCGCATAACATCATTTAAAATCTCGTGTCTTCCATCTTTATAGAAGATTAAGCGGACATCATTTATCCCCGCATCTTTATAAAGTTTGACTGCCTTTTCTACACCTTTGCTATAATCTCCTACAGGATCAAGCTGTCCTGAGACAAAGAGTATTGGAAGATCTTTTCGAATCTTTCGAATCAAAGTTGGATCGTTCGCCATAAAAGAGCCTTCGATTAAATCAGCATAGAACTTGTTTGAACATATAAATCCACAAAGCGGATCATCTATGTACTTCTCAACTTCTTTTCGATCCGATGAAAGCCAAGCACTCTCACCCTCGTTTTCAAACTTCTTGTTAAAAGCTCCAAATGCAAGATGGTCCAAAAAAGGAGCCTTCTTTTTAGAGCCATATATAGAAGCTCTCACCAAAGCAAGCCTCCTGCCTATTTTTCCTATCAAGCCTTGGTTTCCTCCAGTACCGCATATAACTGCAGCAGAGTATGAGCCAGAGTGCAAAGCTATGTTTGTCCTTGTTACAAAAGAACCCATTGAATGGCCAAATATCAAATGCGGAATATCAGGATATTCTCTGGAGATCAAGCTATCAAGCTCAAAACTGTCATTGCAAATAGCCATCCATCCATCTTTATCAGCGAACCAACCCTCCTCTCCATCTTTCTTTGTCTTTCCATGGCCTCTGTGGTCCTGACAATAGACTGTATACCCGTCATTATTCATAAAAGATGCAAATTCGTTATATCGCAGGCTATGCTCTGCCATTCCATGATTGATATGCAAAGTAGCTTTCGGATTATCAACTTTCCAAACCCGATAAAACAATTCATGCCCATCTTTAAGAACTAATGTTTTCTCTTCCATTTGATTTCCTCCTCTTTTGCATCCACGCTTATTATAGCACGATGTTTAACGAAACAAAGATTCGCTTATAGACGAGAATGTGCTGAAATCACAATCCAGCAACTTCACTTAACCTGCACCTTTCAGGCTTTAAGGCGACTATCAAAAATAGAAACTCCTGAAATATCGAGATTAAGCTTATTCAATAAAGCCCATGTATTCTCAGAATACATTCATTACCATTTCGTAAGGCTCTTATTTTTGAAAGTAATCTTCTGAACATATCAATGGAATATATTTTTGCCAGTCCTTTTTATATATTTCATTCATCGCATCATAAACCATCATCATAGAAAGCTGACTAAGAAAGAGCCAAGCCTCAAAAGAAGCGTCACTATGCATATAGCTAGAATCTCCTAAGAGAGCATCATCGTATGTCTTGAAACCCTGTTCAATTGTTTGTCTTTGTTTTGATGAGCAGTCAACCATGCAAAGCCAAGTTGAATATTTTTTTACAGCCTTTATAAAATCATCAGATGAAGGACCATTTGTTCCTGTAAGCTATGCCACTTCTGTCCGTATAGTTCATGATAATAAAATACTATGTGCCAGTATCTGTTGTTGTCAATGTTCATCAAACAAACTATGAATGGAAAAAGACAGCACAAAGATGATATGTTATATTGATACACGATGTTAAAGGGTCTTTTATGGCAGATGAATGCTACTTGATTGTTTCAGATATCCATGGCTCAGATATTGCAATCGAGCTTATAAAGAAAGCAATAGAGAGATACAAGCCAATAGAAATCTTATCGGCAGGAGACCAATGCCCAAACCCATTTGAGCCATTGTATTCAGAGCTGGTATCTGTGAGAGGCAATTGCGATAGCTTTTATGAATATGAGACTCCCTTTCCACCTCTCTTTAGAAAGATGAGGATATTTGGCAAAGATTGCGTAATCACTCATGGAGACAAATACAGTTACAAAGACTTCGAACTAGAAAGAGGATCTGTATTCATCTCAGGGCACACACATGTGCCAAACTTGGAAGAAAGAGATGGGATCTACTTATTTAATCCAGGCTCTCCTTCTCGTCCGAGATCTTCATCTGGGCCAACAGCAGGACTCTTCTTGCCAGATCGCTTGGAAATTATATCGCTTTTGGATTTTACCCAAATCTCTGCTCTTGCTTTCTCTTCTAGAAAATATTCCTGAAGTCTTGCAAGTTGCACAGTCTCTGTTCCCTTTGCACTCTCTGGATTCATCTCAAAAAAATCAGGGATCTTATGAAAAGAGGGATCAAGAGTAGCGAAAATAGACAGCCCATTCTCCAATAGGTCTTTTCCTTTTAGGCCACAGATAGAAAAGCGACGAGCAAAAAAGCGAAGAAGTGATGGACTTGAAAAGGCACACTTGGGTATTTTGTCCCAATAAAGGCACGTTGCAATCAAAGGCCCTATGCCGTATGAAAACAAAGCTAGGATATAGCATAGTTCATATAGCGCCATTATTGCTGAGCATCTTTCATTAAGCTCTTTCTTTGCAATGATTAAGCTTGCTGGCAAGAATATATCGATACAAAGCGAAGTCATCAATGCCTCAGCAAATGAACCTCTAAGATCATAAGATATTGCTTGCCCTTCAGCACTTTGCAAAGAATCTGGAAAAGCCTTTAGACCATCGCGGAAAATCGCTCCAACGCCATTGCTCGCTCCTATTGAATGAATAAGCTTGATATACTCTTTGCTTGTACGTCCAGAGAGAGACAAGACTTCCAGATTGGAGCTATCCATTGCTGATACATATCCCAAAATAGCTCCTAAGTGATTTACATCAAGACCCTCAAAATGTGCACTATCGACAAGAGAAGTAACATCACGAGGATCAAATAATCCGATATTCGTCCCTAGTGCCATGCATTCATTCCATGAAGGAAGGGATGTGTTGTCTTTCTTTCTTCTTCCACATGCAAGAAAACATTCCTGGCAAGAATCAGGATAGTTTCCATAAATCTCTGTAAAACTCTCACCATCAAGAAAATATGCCCTCGGATCGAATCTTCTAGAATTGTTCTTCACAGGTATCCAACCAAGCCTGAGAGCATCATCAATAATGCAATTTCCACCATTTTTTCTTGTTCTTCTAGCAAGCTTTGATGTCTCTATCTTTCTAGAGAATCTCAAGCATGATTTATCTTTTGGCCCCTCGTCTTTCGTATAAAAACCCTGCAAGACGATTCCTTTCAGATTCATCATTGAAAATACATACCCAAGACCAGCTCCTCTGACAGCCTTTCCTCTACAAAGAAGAGAAGCAAATTTCACTCCATTGTCGGCAGCACGAGCTGTAGATAGCGTCGTATCAGATAAGTTCTTTGTTGCAATTTCATCAAACGAAGCAGAATCCTTTCCTTTTAGGAATTCACAAGGAAGAATCTCGTTCGTGCCGGAGAACATCGATATATAAGAGAGCCTTGGAGCTCTTCCTTTTATCACTAAAGCTTCATAGCCGAGCTTATAGAGCGAAAACCCAGGCGCTAAATTTGAGTACTGGAATTCCACTTTATTGGTAATAGGACTAGTGAAAACCATTATAAAGAGTGTCGAACTGGCACTTTCGAAGCTCTCTTTTGAGACAGCTACAAGTACAAATGATTCCCTTCCGAACTCATTGTATAAGCTCAACCCAAGCTCAAGCCCCTTTTGCTTTCTATCTTCCAGTGTCGAGAATCTTCCCTCACTCAGCTCTACACACAAAATACTCATATCACTATATTATAGCCGAAAGCATGACATCATAATAGATTGTGCTTTCCAAACGCATAGAGCAAGATTATCATTCTATCCATGGATGAAGACAAAATAACAATAGATGGAAAGGAACATAGGCTTATTGGCGACAAAAGACAGTCGCTGATTGATCTATTGGAAGAAAAAAACAAAAGCTATGAAGATAACCCTACTGTAGCAGCTCTTGTCGATGGAGAGTTGATGCCGCTGGATACTGCCATTTCCAGAGATATGGATGTAAAAAGCATAAAGCTTTTCTCTCCTTTGGGGAAAAGAGTCTATAGGAAAACACTATGCTTTCTTCTTTGCTATGCTTCTGCAAAGCTTTTCCCTGAAAGAACGCTCATAATTGGACACAGCCTTGGAGATGGATTCTATTTCTACTACAGAGAAAGAGAGAAACCCGATATAGAAAAGCTCAAGGACAAGATGAGAAGAGCAATAGATGAAGACCTACCAATAGAAAACAAAATCCTTTCATCGCAAGAGGCTATCAGCTATGTAAGAAAACACAATTTGATTGAAACAGAGAAGCTGCTTCTATCTTGCAATGACAGCTTTTACCGATTTTGCTCTCTTGATGGCATTCTCGAGGTCTACAACGAGCCGATGCTTTCCTCAACCAGTCTATTGGAAGTCTGGGATTTAATCGAATACGAAGATGGAATGCTACTAAGGTACCCACAATCGAGAAATCCATTATCCATAATGCCATTTACAGACAATCCACTCCTCTTTTCAGTATTCAAAGAAAACAAGCGACTTGCAAGAATACTACAAACAGAAAGTCTTGGAGCCTTAAATCAAAAGCAAAGAGAAGGAAAGATAGACGATTTAATCATGCTATCGGAAATTGCTCAAAGAAATCGCATTGCTAGTATAGGAGAAGAGATATCAAAACGCAAAAATGTCAAACTCGTCTTCATTTCAGGCCCATCTTCATCAGGCAAAACCACATTCTCATTGAAACTATGCAATGAACTAAGGATAAATGGAATAGAGCCATTGAAGATATCTCTCGACGATTACTATCTTCCGCTCGAAAAAGTCCCTCTCGATGAAAATGGAGAGAAGGATTTTGAAGTCTTGCAATCACTGGATCTAGAACTATTAAGGAAGCAAATCAATGATTTGATCTCCTCTAAGGATGTGAAGCTTGCGCATTATGACTTCAAGACAAGGCAACACTTTTTCCAAGAGAAAGCAACAAAGCTAAAAGACAACTCGATTCTAGTAATAGAAGGAATACATGGATTGAACCCAAATCTTTTGCCTAATATAGACAGCTCGCTTGTATTCAAGATCTATATCTCAGCATTGACACAGCTCAATCTTGACTCTCGCTCCAGGATATCAACAACAGACAACAGAATCCTAAGAAGGATGGTTAGAGACAACAGGACAAGAAATCTTGATGCCGTTGAAACACTCTCCAGATGGCCGAGTGTAGAAAGAGGAGAGAAGAACAACATCTTCCCGTTCCAAAACAATGCAAATGTAATGATCAATAGTTCGCTCGAGTATGAGCTGGGTGTTCTTGCACCATATGCCATTCCCCTCTTGAGATCTGTTAAAAAAGAAGATGGAGAGTGCTATGCAAATGCAAGAAGGCTCCTTTCTTTTCTTGAGCTTGTCTACCCTATACCAGCCCAAAACGTCCCATCCGATTCTTTACTACGCGAATTTATCGGAGGATCGATCTTTTCCTCTACTTGAGGGATGTTTTATCAATCACAGCCCCGCCCTCAAGAAGGATGTCGGGGTTCTTTTGTGCCATCCTCATCAAGCGGAGCGCAGGGCCAGACGGTTCATTAGTGCCCCTCTCCCAAGACTCTACCGTCTTTTCTGAAACACCAAATAGAGATGCAAACATCGAGCACGACAGTTGCAAATACAGTCTAAGCGCTTTTATCTCCTTCTCGCTCATGACTCGAAGTGGCGCAATCTCAATATATTTTGATCTCTTGGTAATTACACCTTTCCTCTTTGGATATAGTGCATCCTTTATAGCATCCTTGTAGTAAGAGTGTGCCATATCAAAATCCTCGCTGTTTTGAGTATTTAAGAAAAAAAGAGTTTAAGCAATAACTTTTCTCTTTTATGCAATAGCCAAATCCACTAGGACAGTTTATGCTCAGCCATTACTTGCGCTATTGAGGGAACCAAGAAGGAGATGAACCTAGGGTTCTGGCCTGAAAGACGCACCTTTATCTTTTCATATGAAGATGGAGGATTCAACACAAGATCCGTCATTGTTTGCTTGTCAAGGACTCTGGAAGCTGGGACATTGAACCTCTTTGCAATCTTGTCTCTAGCTATGTATATGTCCTTGACGAGTCTCCTTTGTTTCTCATTGTATCTTCTCCAAGGACCAATTCTCGTCCATCCCGGCTCAGGCTCCTTTACATCCGTTGCTCGCTTCATGCTCCTTTCGACATTCTTTACGAGGTTCTTTGACATGACTTCTTTCAAAAGGACTTTCTCTAAATCAATCAAATACGCAACATCCAACAAAGCATACTCGAGGCTTTCATTATCCAAAGGTCTTTTCATCCAATTCGCTTGCTGGTTTTTCTTTTTGTTGATTTTTATATCGATGCCAAGATACTCTTTCTCCAGTGAAAGCAAGTTCCCTTGAAAACCCAATGCCTTTGCAAGAACACGAATATCATATATATTCTCAATCTTCAATCCATACTTCTTATAGACAAGAGCTTGGTCGGATTGGCAATCGAACCAAACCTTTCTTGCTTTCAAAGAGAAGAAAAGCGAGAGCCCTTTTTCGGTAACTTTATCATTCACAGCATCGATTATATAAAAAGAACTTTTATCGAAAATTTGTATCAAACATAGATGCTCTCCATAGACATGCAAGTTGAACTCGCATTCAAAATCAACAGCAAGTTCTTCAACATCAGCCCATTTTGATATCTGTTTTTCTATTTTCTCATCGCTATCTAAAAGAGTATATTCCATATTCTCCTCGCACTTAGATGATATAAAAAAAACTCATGTTTTAAAATGTTTGTTCTTTTCAAAAAGCCGCTCAAGCTCTCTCTTGTAGCTTGTTACAAAGCTTTCCGGGGCAATCGGCTCAGCGTCTGCTCCAAATGAAAGAGTTTTTGCAACAAGTTCTGTTGGCACAGATGCTGGAACATCAAGCTCGTATGTATTCTCATCCAGCCAACGCCCTACTTGGTCCTTGTGCCATACTTGGTTTGATACAATATATGCCACAAGGTTATAGAATCTGATTGTGTACATCTCGGCCTTTTCCCCAAGAAAAATACCATAACTTGATGAATCAGAATCGGAAAGAAGTCTGAAATCGTTGAATTCTATAGCCTGATCAAGTATCACGATTTCTCTTATCCTTGAAAGGGAAAACGTCCTTATCTCATTGCGTCTTAAATCATAAGCTCTAACATACCAGATTGCTGAGTAGTTCACTAATTCCAAAGGCTCTATTGTACGCTCTGAATCGACTTTGTTTATGTTCTTATAGCTAATATTGACTCTTTTGCTTTCATCTATAGCCCTTAAAAGCTGTGTAAATATTGTGTAATCGGGCATCTCGGAGGCTTGTGATATGAATTTAACTTTTCCCGATTCACTCTCTCTTCTTCTTTTCTCATCACTACCAACTATCTCTCTTAATGGATCTATTGCAGATGCGGCAACAGCTGATGATATCACAGACATCGCAAAGAGCCTTTCCATGTGTTCTTCCTCTCCACAAAGACGATAAGTTTTCTCTTGTCTATCATAAACAATGTCAACAGAGGAACCAATGTTTTGCATAACAATCCTATCACGAATATACTCGATATCACGTCGCGCTTGTCTCAAGCTGATTCCGAATCTTCTAGAAATCCAAGCGCAATCGATTTTGCCATTTCTTTGGCAAAGCTTTGAAATAATAGCAATCAGTCTCTCTGTTTGACTCATAAAGAAAGCATATCACAATGGCATAAAAAATGCCCCCAGTTTTATCTGAGAGCATTTATTGAAATTATGACTTCGATTAAGCCTTTAAAGCTGCCTCGAGAGTATCAAGCATATCTGCAAGCTCCTTTGGAAGGTGCTTACCAAACTTTGGATAGTGATTCTCTCTGATATCAGCAACTTCCTTGAGCCATCCAGCCTTATCAACAGATAGGAGCTCCTTCATATCTTCCTCTGTAACTCCCTCTGGTCTGTCGATTGCATCAACAGTTGGCATGATTCCAATTGGAGTATCGACTGTCTTGGCATTTCCATCGCAACACTCGAATATCCACTTCAAGACTCTTGAGTTATCGCCATAGCCTGGCCATAGCCACTTGCCATCTGCTGTCTTTCTGAACCAGTTGACATAGAAGATCTTTGGAAGAACATCAGCTGATGGAGCTGCTGCACCAACCTCGATCCAGTGCTTGAAGTAATCACCCATGTTGTAGCCACAGAACGGAAGCATAGCAAATGGATCTCTTCTGATTGTTCCAGCCTTGACATCAAGTGTAGCAGCTGTAACCTCAGAACCAACAATTGAACCAAGGAACACACCATGATTCCAGTTTCTTGCCATATGAACAAGAGGAATTGTAGAAGGTCTTCTTCCGCCGAAGAGGATTGCTGATACAGGAACTCCCTGTGGATCCTCCCACTCTGGTGCAATACATGGGCATTGCTTTGCTGGTGCTGTGAATCTTGAGTTTGGATGAGCTGCTGGCTTCTGCTCTTTGTTGTTCTTGTCTTGGATCCAAGTATGGCCTGTCCAATCTGTAAGTGGGCCCGGTGCATCATACCCAATTCCTTCCCACCAAACATCCTTATCCTCTGTAAGAGCAACGTTAGTGAAGATAGTGTTCTTGCTTGCTGCCATAAGAGCATTGTAGTTGGACTTTGCAGATGTTCCAGGAGCAACGCCAAAGAATCCTGCTTCAGGGTTGATTGCGTAGAGTCTTCCATCCTTTCCAGGCTTCATCCAAGCAATATCATCTCCGATTGTCTGTACTTTCCAACCTGGAATAGTTGGGATAAGCATAGCAAGGTTTGTCTTTCCACAAGCTGATGGGAATGCAGCAGTAATATACTTTGCTTTTCCTTCTGGATTGATAACCTTCAAGATCAGCATATGCTCAGCAAGCCAACCTTCGTCACGAGCAAGCACTGATGCTATTCTAAGTGCAAGACACTTCTTACCCAATAGAGCATTTCCACCGTAGCCTGAGCCGAATGACCAGATTTCTCTTGTTGCTGGGAACTGTGAGATATACTTCTTGTCAATTGGAGCGCAAGGCCATTTGCCATTATCTGACTCGCCTTTCTCAAGTGGCTTACCAACAGAGTGCAAGCATGGTACAAAGTAGCCATCTGCTCCAAGAAGGTCAAGAACCTTCTCGCCTACTCTTGTCATGATCATCATGTTGTTGACAACATAAGCTGAGTCTGTAATCTCAACTCCGATCTTTGCAATTGGTGAACCAAGAGGTCCCATTGAGAATGGAATAACATACATTGTTCTTCCTTTCATACAACCTCTATAAAGCTCTGTCATTGTCTTCTTAAGCTCTACAGGGTCAATCCAGTTGTTAGTTGGACCAGCCTCTTCCTGAGTAGGAGCAGCAATGAAAGTTCTCTTCTCTACACGAGCAACATCTGAAGGGTCTGAATCAAACAGAACACTGTTTGGCTTCTTCTCTGGATTCAGGCGTACACATAGCCCGTTTTTTACCTGCAGATCGATAAGGTCCTCGTATTGTTTTTGGGAACCATCGCAAATCACGATTTCATCTGGTGTAGTAAGCTTTGCAACTTCATTAATCCAATCAACCAGCTTCTTGTGTTTGAGATCATTAATTGTCATTGAATTCTCCTTATATGTATTTGGCTTAGCCAATACTTTTTGCTATCTAAGAGGATAAATACAAAAATGAGTTTCATCAAGATATCAACAATAAATAAGATAAATATATATCGATTCATCATATAGACATATCTACATTAATTTCGATACAAGCTCGTTTCTTTGGAAAATACACATATACAACTATTGTTCACTGTTGTGCTATATTATCATCGATGATTGAATTAGCGCTTCCTGCAGGAACACTTGAGAATGCTATAGTCGCCTTTGAACATGGCGCAGATGCCGTCTACTTCGGGCTTAAGGATTTTTCAGCACGAAAGAATGCTGGGAATTTCTCATTCGAGGACCTTTCCAAGATTAGACGCTATAGCATTGAGAAAAAAAAGAAAACATATATCACAATCAATACACTCGTTGATGATAAATCACTAGAGAAACTCTATGACACACTCGAAAGAATAACAGAATATGGCACAGATGGCATAATTTGCCAAGACCTTGGTGCTATTAGGCTCATAAGGCGTGATTTTTCATCCCTTCCCCTCCATGCGTCGACTCAACTTGCTGTCCATACTATAGATGGTGTGAAAGCTTTAGAAGATCTTGGGTTCGAACGAGTCGTGCTTTCAAGAGAGCTCAATTTAAAAGAAATCGAGAAAATCAGGAATGCATGCCCTGATATCGAATTGAAGGTATTCATACATGGTGCAATGTGCTATGGCTTTTCAGGCCTTTGCATGGCATCTTTTCTCAAAACAGGCAGGTCTGCGAACGAAGGCTCTTGCGCACAAGTTTGCAGAACATGGTTTGAGGATCTCAAATCAAAAGAAAAGCTCTATCCTTTTTCATTGAAAGATCTTGAGGCTGGAGAACTTGTAAAAGAGTTGGAAAGGATCAAAATAGACTCATTGAAAATCGAAGGAAGACTGAAAGGAAACGAATATGTTGCGGCAACAGCATCATACTATCGTGCAATAATCGATGGCAAAGATCCAAAGCCATTGCATAGCGCTGTCAAGACATCGTTCCAAAGAATATCATCAACTGGCTACTTCAATTACACAGGCCCCGGCCATGAGAATCTAAACACTGGCCTTTACACAGGGCATATCGGAGAAGAAATCGGCAAAGTAGTACAAGCAAAAAAGAAATCAATAGAAGTGAACGAGCTTAAGAGGATAAACCAATACGACGGGCTTATGCTTTTGTCAAAAAACAAAAACGGCCTCATTGACAGCTATAAATTCTCAGCCCATATAACAAGGAAGGAAAGAGAAAAGGCAATTCTTTCTTTGGATGAAAGTACAAATGCAAAGCCAGGAGACATCCTATACAGAATATCGAATAGCACTCTCAATATAAAAAGTCCTTCCTTGGCACTTGCTCATTACAAAACACCGCTAGATATCGACATAAAGATATATGACAACAAGATCGTCGTAAATGGCGAGGCTTACAATATCGCAATGCAAAAAGGGGAAAAAGATGGATATGAAGATGCAATCAAAAGAATCTTCTTGCAAGCAGGAGATGCACCTTTTTTTCCTGCAACGATAAAGATAGAAAACAAGTCATCATATGAATATCCATTCTTGCGTCCAAGCGACCTGAAGAAGATACGACGAGACGCATACGAAAAGATAAAGCCGAATCATATTCCGATCAAAGGATACAAAATAGCTATACCTAAAAGCAAAATGAGCATAACACTTCCACCTCGAGAGAAACTTGAATCAGATGCTTTTCCATTCGGGCCTTATGCTGTAGATGTGGATGGAATATGCTACATAATAATGCCTCCCGTATCATACTCGGAGGAAGAAATGCTCAAAAGCGTCCTAAACGAGGCAAAAAAGCATAAAAAAGTCAGGATAGGAATGAATAACATATCAAATTTGCGTTTTGCAAAAGAACATCCAGAGTACGAGTACTTTGCTGATGTGTACCTCTATATGTCAAACAGGGAGGCTGCAAGCTTGGTTTTCGAAAGCATTCCAAATTTCATAGGCTGTTATCTTTGGCTTGAGAGAAAAGAATACCAAAAACCTTGGCCAATTGAACCTACAATAGTCGACAAATTCTCGCCTCCTCTCTTTATATCGCGCTCATGTTATCGTCATGACTCTCTCAATCTTGATTGCAAAGGATGCTCACGAGAACACAGATTCGAAATAGAGCAAAATGGAAAACAGTACACAGTTGTTGTTCATAATTGCCAAACAGCTGTCAGCGATGTTAAGCATAAGTAAAAAAACAGTAAAAAACTGTACAAAGAACGAACAACCATATTATACTCAAGCCATGGCTACTCTATCGGAAATAGCGCAAAAAACAAATGTATCGATCGCAACTGTAAGCAGGATTATCAACAATGATGATAGCTTGGTTGTAACAGATAGAGTGCGCTTTTCTGTGCTCAAGGTTGCACATGAGTTGGGATACAAGACACCAAGGCAGAAAAAAAGGAATAACGATAGATTGCTAATCGCAATTGCCGATTGGCATGTAATACCAGAGGAGAAGCCTGTTGATTATTCGACATCAGCAATAGCATCGTTGTCTTCCTTCAAAGAGGAGATAGCCTTTACAAGGCTTGCAAGAGATGAAGAGAAAAGCGTTGATGGGATAATAGCACTCGGGAGCTTTAATGAAGAAGAGAGAGAAAAGCTATTGCTTTCTTCCCAAAACATAGTATTCATAAACAGCAACAAGGATCTTGACTACTCTTTCGACAGAATCATAATCGACTTCGAACTGGCTCTGAATGAAGCTATCGATTATTTGACTAGCATGGGATCATGCAATATTGCGTATATAGGCGGAATCGGGGAATTCAAATACGCAACAATAGGCAAAAAGAGAACAGAAAACACAAAGAAAATCCTTATCGAGAAGGGACTTTTCTCCAAAGATCTCTTTCTTTGCGGAAACCTCAAAAACGATGGCAAAGCTTTGATGAGAAGAGCTATTGAGAGTGGAGCTGATGGAGCAATAATCGCAAGTCAGCTAATAGAAGACGATGCACTCATGGAATACAAAGCATCGAATAAGGATTTCCCAATAATACTCTACAGGGATATCGACACAGAAGATACAGAAGACTTTCCTACAATCAGGATGTACACATCAGAGCTTTGGCAAAGAGCTGTCAGAATCTTGATTGACAACACAAATCAAAACACAAACAGTGCCGTGAATATCTACATTCCAGCACATCTTGAAGCAAATCATAAAGCCATAAGGCAAAATATAAGGAGCTAAAAAATGAAAAAGACATTATGTGTACTTTTCGTTCTCTTACTTGCAATGTCGACAATATTTGCAAGTGGACAGGCTGAGAAAGCCACAACATCAAGCAAAGATATCGCTAAGCTTAGTGTGTACTTTGTTCCATCAAGAGATCCTGAGACTATCATTACACAGACAGCACCTCTGAAGAACCTCTTGAAAGAGCAACTCGCAAAGGAAGGCTGGAATGTCGAAGATGTCGAGATTGCTGTAGGAACAACATATGAAGCTGTTGGAGAAGCACTATCGGCAGGAACAGCAGATGTTGGCCTTATACCTGGTGCAACATATGTTCAGTATGATGATGGATGCGATGTAATTTTGACAGCAACAAGAGCAGGACTATCAAACGACTCGGAAGATCCAAAAGTATGGAACCAGAATGAGCCAACAACAGCAACAGATACTCAAGTAGTTGGTTACAGAGCATTGATAATCGCCGGCCCTTCAGCAAAAGGACAAGAGCTTGCTAAGAAAGTCAACGCAGGAGAGGAGCTTACATGGGATGACCTCAATAGCGCAAACTGGGCTGTAATGGGACCAACATCATCAGCAGGCTATGTCTATCCAACAATCCTCTTGCAAGACAAATATGGCAAAGGCATCAGAGATTTGCAACACACAGTACAAGCCGATAGCTATGCATCAGCTTTCGCACGCCTTGCATCAGGACAAGTCGATGTTCTTGCTTGCTATGCTGACGCAAGAAGAGACTACGAGTCGAAGTGGCAAGCAGAGTTTGGAGCAAAGAACGATATCTGGACAGATACAGATTGCATCTTCGTAACACCATACATCTACAACGACACAGTATCTGTCTCAAAGACAAGCCCAATCATGACAGATGAATTCAAGGCAGCTCTTCAAGATGCATTCATTGCAATCGGAGAGACACCAGAGGGTCTAGAAGTAATCTCTATCTACAGCCATGAAGGCTACAAGAAGGCAACAAGCGCTGACTATGATGGCGCAAGAAAAGCTATGGAGCTTTCAAGACAGAACTAATAATATAGTTCAGTGAATATTCTTGGCAGAGGATTGTCCTCTGCCTTTCTCTGGAGGAGGACAAAGTGATCATATTCGACCATGTGTCAAAGGTGTATCCTAATGGCGTAAAGGGACTGGACGATGTCTCATTGAAGATAGAACAAGGGGAATTCGTGGGCATAATCGGCCTCTCTGGCGCAGGGAAATCCACACTAATCAGATCAATAAACAGAATGCATGAAATAACAGATGGCAAGCTGATTGTGGATGATGTGGATGTTAGCACCCTCAAGGGAAAGAGCTTGAGAAAATTCAGGCGCAAAATCGGGATGATATTCCAATCATTCAATCTAGTTACAAGGACTACAGTGCTTAAAAACGTACTTACTTCATTTGTTCCAGACTTGCCTTTCTGGAGAGTTTTGCTAGGGATCTTCCCGAAAGAAGCAAAAATGAAAGCATTGTCAGCTTTGGATAGCATGGGCATATTGGACAAGGCCTATACTAGAGTCGATCAACTATCAGGTGGACAGCAACAAAGAGTTGCCCTGGCGCGCACTCTTGCCCAAAACCCGACGATAATACTTGCCGATGAGCCAGTAGCAGCCCTTGATCCAGTTACAGCAAAGCAAGTGATGGATGATTTCAAGAGAATCAACAAGGAGATGAATATAACTGTGTTGATAAACATCCACCACGTTGATCTTGCACTTGAATATGTAGACAGAATCGTAGGAATCAACGCAGGGCGAATCGTATATGATGGAAAAGCGAAGGATGTCGACCAGAACGTGCTAAACAAGATCTATGAAGAGAAGGATAAGAGCAATGCAGCTGTATGACAAGATCTTCAAACCAAAGACGATAGTACTTGAGAACGGAAAGACAATCGAGGAAAAGAGATCGAGAACCCCAATGGTATTGATAATCTTATTTATAGCTTGTGCAATCTCTGTGAAGGTCACTGGCTTCAAGATGTCGACATTGTTGACAAGAGGAAACCAGTTCTTTGTAATCCTCGAGAGGATGTTTCCCCCAAAATTCTCCTATATCAACAGCATTTGGACTCCCCTCTTCGATACAATTAAGATGAGCTTTTTGGGCTCATTCATAGGATCTGCACTTGCAATCCCAATGGCCCTTATCGCAAGTTCGAATATTATAAAAAACAAAGTTGTTATTGCGCTATCGCGATTCTTCTTGTCAATTGTCAGAACATTGCCTACTTTGGTTACAGCATTGATTGCAACATATATTTTCGGGCTTGGAACCACAGCTGGAACAACAGCAATCGCAATCTTCACATTCAGCTACATAGGAAAGTTGCTATACGAACAGATCGAGACAGTAGACATGGGACCTTTTGAAGCAATGGAGTCGATGGGTTCAACCAACATAAGGTCATTTATATCAGCGATACTACCACAAATCCTTCCCGGCTATTTATCCAATAGTCTCTATTGCTTTGAAGGGAATGTTCGCTACGCATCCATCCTAGGATATGTTGGAGCTGGTGGGCTTGGACTCATATTAAACGAGAACATAGGATGGAGAGAGTACGACAAAGTCGGCATGATTCTCCTTGTTCTTTTTATCACAGTAGTACTTATCGAGTGGATAAGCCATTGGCTCAGAAGCAAGCTGACATAAGGAGGCGATGATATGACAGTAAAAGAAATGTATGAAAAACGTCCAAAACTGTGGATAAAGAATCTCATTGCTATATTTGTTGTTCTCTTGATTCTTGCTTGGTCGGCATCGGCTCTTGGCGATGGAAATGGCGCGGGAGAAGGTGCAAATAGAGTTGCAATCAATATACTCCTTGGAATCTTCCATCCAGATCCTTCTCTTCTGTTCAACTTCACAACACAAGGTGTGCCGTATCTTTTGCTCGAGACAATCTGCATTGCATTTTTAGGCACAATCGTCGGCGCTGTCCTTGCAATTCCACTATCTTTTCTTGGAGCCGCAAATATTGTTCCAAAGCCGATTGCGCTTTTGTTCAGAGTCCTTGTAATGGCAATACGAACAATACCTGTATTTGTCTACGGCTTGATGTTCATCAGGGTCACTGGTCCCGGTGCGTTTGCTGGTCTAATGACAATGGCTGTAAGCTCGATTGGCATGATTTCCAAGATGTTCATCGAAACTATTGAGGACCTGGACAAGAAGATACTAGAGTCTTTGGATGCTGCTGGATGCAATCTATTTGAAAAAATAAGATATGGGATATTACCTCAGCTCTATGCTGACTTTTCTTCCACTTTGATCTACAGATTCGATATGAACCTAAGAGACGCTACAGTACTAGGACTCGTTGGAGCAGGTGGAATGGGAGCTCCTTTGATCTTTGCTATGTCAAGCTACAGATGGAACCAAGTTGGCGCAATCCTTGCGGGCCTTATAGTACTTGTACTTATTGTAGAGTGGATATCCAACAAGCTCAGAAACAGACTTGCAAGAGGAATTTGATGAAAATCATATATACAAGCGACACTCATTCGTATCTCTTCCCTTTCTCTTATAGCGAGAACAAAGAGGAAAATGTTGGCTTGATGAGAATATCCGAGAGCTTTGCCAAAGATGATAATACACTCATAATCGATGGTGGAGATACGCTTCAAGGCTCTCCGCTTTCGACATATGTTTTCGAGAAAGACATAAGGCCATTTCCTCAACAAGTTGTCTTCAATACAATGGGATTAGACATAGCTGTTCCAGGAAACCATGACTTCAATTATGGCTACAGCGCATTCTATGATTATTTCTCAGAACTAAATGCAAAGTTGCTTTGTGCAAATCTAGAGGACAAAACTGGCAAGCTCAACATCCTTAAGCATATTGTAGTAGAAGACAAATCCGGCCTTAGGCTTGGTTTTACTGGTCTTGTGACAGATTACGTGAATGTATGGGAAAAACCGGAGCATCTGGAGAATTTTGTCATCTCTGATGTCTTTGATAAAGCGCAAGAAGAGATCAAGTGGCTAAAAGAGAATGCTGATGTATCGATTCTTATCTACCATGGTGGATTTGAAAGAAACTTGCAAACAGGTGAAATACTTAGCACAACAAAAGAAAATGTAGGATGCAAAATCGCAAGTGAACTTGATTATGATTTAATACTATCAGCTCATCAGCATATGGAGATACCTTTCTCAAAATACAGTGGAACAAATATAATCCAATGCCCTGCAAATAGCGTAAAATATGCAGAACTAAGCATCGAGGATAGTGGCAATGGAGTCGAAATCAAAGGAGAATTGAAAAAGCCAAATCAAGATGGTCCAAAGAAACTTGAAAACGAATATAGGCCACTTAATGTAGCTGTCAACAAATGGCTCGATGAGCCTGCTGGAACAATAGAGAAAGAGATCAAAAAGCCAACATTGCTAGAAAGTGCACTAAATGGTTCCCATATTGCGGACTTCTTCAATACGGTTCAATTGGCGAGAAGCAATGCTGATATTTCATGTACATCCCTGACAAATACTTTATATGGATTCAAAAGAGAGCTTACTCGAAGAGATATAATTGCAAGCTACCCATTTCCTAATACTTTGGTCATATTGGAAGTTGGAGAAGCAGAGCTAAGAGAGGCACTTGAGCGCTGTGCAGAGTATTTTACGCTTGAAGATGGCAAAGTCACTATATCAAAAAGCTTTCTTGAGCCAAAGGTTGAGAACTACAACTATGATTATTATTTGGGCCTTGGTTATACTTTCGATTTATCAAAGCCTATTGGGAAAAGAGTCGTAAGGCTGGAATTTCAGGGTAGTCCAATCGAAGATAGAAAACTAAAGCTATGCATGAACAATTACAGAGCGAGTGGAACTGGTGGCTATGACGTTTTCAGAAAATGCAAAGTCTTAAAAACGATTGATGATGATATACAAAATCTAGCGATTGATTACTTGAAGATGCACTCTGAAAATCTTATATGGCCATATGCTGATTTCATGACAATCGGATATGAAAACAAGAGCTAGGACACAACCCCTTATGCCTAGCTCAATATATAACGGAACGAATTTTATTTGGTAAAAGTAATATAGCATGTTATTCAGTGCAATGAAATAGAAAAAGAAGCCAAAATCGCAAAATAGCAAATAATAACTAGCTTTATCTCATTGCAAATCAAAGAGATATTTGATATCAAAAATCAACCATATATCTATTATACAACACTATTTAACACCATATCGCGATACAAAAGCCTCTGCATTTTGAATCGATCCGCCAGCAGCTCCCTTTACAATGTTGTTTACCAAAAGACAGAACCCAATCTTCCCATTTTGCTTTTTAAGTCTTCCTGTATACACAACCATTCCCTTTGGATTGCCCCAGAAGGCATACTTCGGCTGCGGGAAAGTTGGCTCAGGAGAATACACTATAGGTTGAGCGGGTGTAGATGGCAAATCCTGGACTTCCTTGAATTCATTCCAGGCTTTGATGATATCTTCTTCATTTACATCTTCTTCCAAATCAAGCCAAACAGTCTCCAAATGCCCAAACATAACAGGAACACGAACTGTATATGCATAGACAAGAGGATCTATGGAGAGAATCTTCTTTATCTCTTTATCGATTTTTTCCTCTTCGCCTTTGATAAATGGGATGCAATTGTCTGTTATATCAAAAGAAGAAAGACCAGGATACCCTGCTCCCGATACAGATTGATATGAGTTTATCGTAATAGTCTTTATCCCGAACTTTCTAAGGGGTGCCAAAGCCATTGCAAGACCAGTTGTAACACAATTGGCATTCGTTACGCAAAAACCAGTTTGTGGATACCCTTGAGTCCTTATCAAATCAAGTTGCTCCACATTGGTATCTGGAATCAAAATAGGAACATTCGAATCATAACGCATAGCAGCTGCATTCGAGAAAACATAAAAGCCATGAGCCCTCAATTGTGGCTCAGCTTCTTGCGCAACTGCAGCTGGAAGAGCAGAGAATACAATCCTAACACCCTCTTCCTTCATCTTTGCATAATTGAATTCCTTAACTTCCATATCCTTTATGGATTCTGGCATTTCAAAAGGCATTACCCAATGCACTGTAGCAGCATACTTCTGCCCTACTCTGGCAGCACTTGCTGTAGCATAGCTTAAATCAAACCAAGGATGGTCAGAAAGCATCCACATGAATACTTGACCAACAGCACCTGTTGCTCCGATAACGGCAACTTTAATTTTCTTATTTCCGCCCATAGTTACAAGTCCTCAATTTGCGACAGATTATACGTTTAAGAGTATATTTGCAAGGCTTTTAGGAGTTTAAGTTTATAATTTTCCCTATTTGATTTCATTGTTGATACCAAAGAGGCAAAATGCTATAAAAATAAATATGAAATTGATTGATTCACATGCACATATTTTCTCAACACTTGCTGGCTTTGGAGCAGAAGGCGAGCTTAGATGCATTGGAAATGGAATGGCAAGATGGGCCACTGGAAGAGACGAAAGGATTATTCCAGAAGGATTTGGAGATAGGACTTTTACCGCAGAAGCATATCTTTCGATTATGGACAAATACAACATAGAGAAAGCTGTTCTTCTCCAAGGTGGGCTTCTTGGCTTTGATAACAACTACCTAAGAGAGACTGTAGAGAAATATCCTGATCGCTTTATTGCAGCTGGAGCAATAGATCCTTATTGCAGAAAAGAGAAAGAGATCCTCGATAATTTGCTCAAATCATTTCGTATCTTTAAATTTGAATCGTCAACCGGCTGTGGCTTGATGGGCATACATGAAACATTCCCTCTTGATGGTAAAATGATGATGGATATCTACTCCAAGATTGAAAAAAAGAACTCAATAGCTGTATTTGATCTTGGATCGCCGTCCGACGAGAGCCATCAAATTGATGCAATGATAAGCATTGCAAAAAGATTCCCATCCATGACTGTTGTGATATGCCATCTAGGTTCTTACAAAAGGAATGACAGGGATATACTTATCGCAGAGATGGAAAAAGTAAAGCCTTTTGAGAACATTGTCTTTGACGCTTCTGCTTTGATGTGGAAGACGCGGCCAGAGGAATATCCATTCCCAATTGCAAACGACTTTCTCAAAATAGCTAAGGATAGGATTGGAATCGAAAGGATAATGTGGGGAACAGACTCACCAACTATGCTTTGCAGGTACTCTATGGATCAACTGATCGATTGCTATTGCGAAACTCTATCATCAGATGAAAAAGATTTGTTCTTCTACGAGAATGCAAAGAGGATATACTTCTCAAATTGATGCAAGCATAATCATACTTTCTGTTTATGATCAACAGCTGTCGACATCCTTTTTTCGAGCTGTCCTTTCAGTATTTTGTTTGTATACTCATGTTGCTTATAAGCAAAGCCATCTATGATTAGTCTAGCAATCTCTTCTATCGGGAAGCTATATGATGTTAGTGTCGGATAAACTTGATCTGCCATTAATGTATCATCGATGCTTGCAACAGCAACATCGGAAGGAATACTCAAACCTAATTCATTCAGAACTTTGTATACCATAAAAGCAAGCATATCGTTACTTGCAAATATCGCATCCGGGCGATCCTTTCTTGAGAACAACTTCCTCAATTTCGACTCTGTGTCAGGACCGCCTGCATCAAATATCATGTTCTCTTCTCTAAACTCTATGTTTGCTTTCAGAATACTCTCGCGAGCTCCTTCGTATCTTTTCTTGAAGTTACCAATCTCAAAGCTCTGGAATATACAACCAATATTTCGCCTGCCAATATCTATCAAATGAGAAGTTACTTCAAAAGCAACATGCTTGATATCCACTTTGTAGCAAAGAGCCTCGTTATCAGGAATATCTCTATTGAAAATGACAAGAGGCACATTGCCAAGATACTTCCTGTAATTTGAAATATCGGCTGTCAAAGGAACAGCAATCACACCTCTAATGTTTCTAGCAGACATGCTACGAAGGAATTTTTCCTCTTTTTCCAAATCATATGCTGTGCTGCATATAAACAAGAGATAACCTTTTGCATAAGCATACTTCTCAATCACATTTGCAAAGTGTGAATAGAATGGGTTTTCAATATCTGGCAGGAGAATAGCAATAGTATCGCTAACTCCTGTTTTCAATTCAGTTGCTGTGCGATTTTGCACATAGCCAAGCTCTTTGACAGCCTCCAAGACTTTCTCTTTGGTAGCTTCTTTTAAATAACCTTTATTTGACAATACACGTGAGGCTGTGCAAACAGAAACACCTGCCTTTCTAGCGACATCCTTAATAGTAGCCATACAATTCCCTTTTAAAAAAGGGATATCTTAAAAACGACATCCCTTAATGAGCTATATACTAATACTAAACAGCTTTTCCATAAATCAGATTTGGCAAGAAAAGCACAAGCTTTGGGCAGAAAATACAAATAAGAACAACCGCACCTATTGCAATATACAGCGGCCACGACTTCTTTACTGTATCTTGTACTGAACATCCCATTATTTGGCTAGTTGAATAAAGAGCTACTCCAACAGGCGGTGTAGAACAACCTAATGTTACAATTGTCATCATTATGATTCCGAATTGTACAGGATCTATTCCAAAGCTCTTTACGACAGGAACAAGTATAGGAGTAACAATCAAAGTAATGACTGTAGTCTCCATGAACATTCCAAATACCAACAGCATCAATATTATCAAGAAAAGCACAATATATGGATTGCTAGAAAGCCCTAGAAGAGCATCTGTCAAAACTTTTGGCAGCTGATCATATACAACGCCGTAGCTGAAGATGCCAGAGAAAGCAAGAATCAATGTTGTCACAGAAATATCAACAATAGAACTCTGGAGTGTTTTCTTGAATTTCTCCCATGTCAATTCCTTGTAAACTACAATGCCAACAAACAAAGCATAGAATACAGCGAAAGCACCTGATTCAGAAGGTGTCATCAACCCCCCTCTGATAAAGACAATCAGAAGGATTGGAAACAAAAGTGCCCATATACTGTCTATTGCTGCACGCCCCATCTCCTTTAGCGATGCCGGCTTCTCATGGTCCGGCTTATAGCCATAATGTCTTGCAGACCAAGAAACAGCAATCATCTGGAAAATACACATCAATATGCCAGGAATCAATCCAGCAACAAAGAGCCTTCCAATTGAAACCTCACCTACTGTTCCATAGAGAATCAAACCCATAGAAGGAGGGATAGTTGCAACAATAAGACCAGAAAGGCAGTTGACTGCAGCTCCCCAGCCTCTGTCGTAGCCACGCTTGATCATCTCTGGACCAAGAATTCTTGATTCCATAGCAGCATCAGCAACAGCAGAGCCTGAAACTCCACCCATCAATGTTGATAGTACAACAGAGACTTGCCCAATCGAGCCATACATATGACCAGTTAAAACATTGCTCAACTTCACAAGTTTTTTTGTAATGCCTGTCTCATTCATCAAGTTTCCGGCAAATATAAACAAGGGAATTGCAAGCATCGTAAACGACTGTGTCGTTGAAAATGCTTTCTGGACTATAATAGACCATGGCAATCCAGACGACATCAAAAAGAAGAATACTCCCGATAGAGCAATAGCGAATGCAACTGGCATTCCGCCAAAAAGAAGAACTAAGAATACTCCAATTGCATAAATCATTTTTCTACCCCCCACTCAGATGGTTTTCTTACTATATCTTTCACTGTATTGTGAATAGTTGTTTCCAACATCAAAATCGATCCTACTGGAACACAAAGTGTACACCAAGCATAACTTAGGTTAAGTGTATTAAAGACTCTGCTCCAGCTTTCATTTACCAACGGAAAGCCGAACCATACCAATATTAAAAGAAAAGCAATCATTCCAAAATCAAATATAATTGCTATGACTTTTTGCACAGTCTTTGGCAAAAGTTTCGTGATCATATCTATTGAAATCAGCTTCGATGTCCTCATCAAAACATCTCCACCTATAAATGTAAGCCAAGCAAAGCACAAGAGTGAAAAATCCTGGGCCCAGTTTATCGGCATGCCGATTTTCCTCATTATTGCACTCAAAAAAACCAAAACAGAAATAATGCACAGAAGAATTGCTGTAAACATCTTCTCTGTAGCTGCTATCCCTTTTTCAAACTGTAAAATACCGTTTTTAAGCTTAGACATAGCCTCTCCTAAAGAAAAAGTATAATCCGGGCTTCAGAGATGAAACCCGGGAAATCTAATTGATAAATCAGTATGCTTTACCAATCTCATCATAAATCTTGTTTCTCAATTCAAGATAACCAAGTTTCTCATATGCTTTTTCTACAGCTTCCTTGAATGGAGCTGTATCAGGCTCAATAACAGTAAGTCCAGCTTCCTTCATGAGAGCCTCTACTCTATCAGCTTCATCAATAACAAGCTGAGCTGTCTCCTTACCAACCTCATTTGCTACTTTAACAAGTAATTGCTGAAGATCCTCTGGCAGTGACTGATACCACTTTTCGCCTACCATCAAAGCTTGCAAAAGGTGGAAGTGCCCTGTCTTTGACTGGTACTTTGCAACCTCATATAGCTTTGAAGGGTATATAGAAGTGTTTTGTGCCTCACAGCCATCGATAGCCTTTGATTGGATTCCATTGTAAACCTCACTCCATGCCATTGAAATTGGAGTTGCTCCCATTGCTCTTATAGATTCGATAGTAACAGGTGAACCAATTGTCCTGATCGAAAGGCCCTTCAAGTCTGCTGGCGAGTTAATAGGAACATTAGTCATAAAATGTCTTGGACCGTCATAGAAATCAAATGCAAGTACTCTTATTCCATGCTTATCAGCAAGCTCTTCCAAGTAGCTATTGAATGTCTTTGACTGCGTAACAGCATAAGCCTCATCATAGCTGTCAACAAAGAAACCCATCATCAAAATGCCAATTGGATCAACATAAGTACCAAGCCTTGCAGCATCTGTATTTACAGCTATTGCTGCTCCTTGTATAGCTTGCTCGATGACATCCTCATCATTTCCAAGCTGTGCAGAACAGAAAACAGATGCATTGATTCTGCCATTTGATTCTTCATTGATTCTATCTGCAAATGTCATATATGCCTTTGCAATAAGAGATGTCTCAGTCTGCGATGTTGAGATTTTGAGGTTGTAAACCTTCTCCTTTCCCCCATCTTCAGAAGAGCCATTGGCAAGGACACAACTTAGTGCCAAAACAAAAACCAAAGCCAAACACAGTATTTTTTTCATAACATCCTCCCTTATGAAAATACTCTACGATCTCACCTCCAAGGCTATTAAAGACCTGTCGATGCAAAACCCATTGCACGCTCCTCCCACTTCCCAAAACATGAAAGGGCAATGAATTTCTAAAATATAAACGTTTACATATATTGTTTCACCAGACATTGAAGTTGTAAAGTGCTTTTTTGCAATTTCGATAAAAATTTATAAATATCTGGATTTGTCTGATGCAAAACATCCATGTTTTTTAAAATATCGTGCAATATGAAGACAATAGAAATATGTAAGAAGAACACAGAATGAACCTCCTCGCACCAAATGTCGGAGAATTAGACCCAAGCTTCAGATGCTACGTACTTGCTTGCATCTTAGGCCAGATTAATGGTTATAAATCTGTAGGAGGGATGCGTGGCTCATCACAGAGCCATGCGCATGAATTTATTCAAGTAGCTGATTGTTCTGGTATGCATTTTCCCCAAAAACAAGAGGGGCAATGCTGAGGCTGTACACATTTAAAATTTTATAATCTTTCGTGTAACAACCCCAGATTTTTTTACAATTTAAAACTCTATGGAACAAGTAACACTTAATGTGCCTAAGTCTCCATTTGAAGTTGCAGCACTTGAAGCTTTTGTCAAATCATCAGCAACATACCTAATAGCAAGATCTGCACCAGGGATGATTGCTTTAGAAGAGAGCTCTAAATAAAGCGACCAAACAGCTTCTGAGCTTATAATCTGACTTACATTAAAACCAACTTCAGCTTTCATCAAAGCAGGATTATCATATATAAATGATGAACCCAATGTCCACTTGCTCTTTCGTTCCTCTGGAGATGAGAAGAACCTTATGCTTTTGCCATCTCTTCCATTGTTGGCAACTGTGTATCCTACATGAAGAGAAGTAGTATAATGCTCCAAGAAGCAATACCCGGCACTAATCATCATATCTTGCTTTGCAAGCACATCCTTAACTACAAAGCTAAGCGTAAGTGGTACATCAAATGAATCAAGATTTGAAGTACATTTCAAAGACATATAGTCTTCTCTGTCCCCCTCTTTAGGAACATTAGCAAGTGTTGCATAATACATATCAAAACCAATGAAGTCATACCATGCTCTCAAAAGCAAATCTGCTTTAAGTGTCATGCTTGACGATGTGATATCTGAAAAATCCACATCGCTTGCAAGATACAAATTGAGCTTATCTCCCCAATAGCCGAATTTACCAGAAAGCCCAAATCGAGGATTAGAAGCTGCCGCATAGTCTCCATAGCCTGCGAAACGGAACATAAAGCCATTATCAAATAGGATTCTTTGGCTCTCTAGATAAAGTCTAGTGTTCACTTCATCAAGACCAACACCATTAAAGCCAAGACCTATAGTGTTTTCATTGTATTTAAAGAAAACACCTGGATATGACCCAATATTCCTCGCCAAGTCAGCATTGTCATAACCACCAAAGACATTCTTGACTTCATCGATTGATGAGCGTGCATAGCTTGGAACGCCAGGAACACTCAATAAGCTGAATTCCCATCCTGGCCCAAAGACCTTAGCATAATCCAAACGCACTCTTCCATTAACATTTGCGAAAGAGAAGCTGCCATCTGATTCTGTTGGCGTGCCACTCTTTTCTAGCCATAAGGAGAGATATGCTTTTACTTCAGCTTTAATGTCTCCCAAGCCTCCTCCAAAACGAGTCTCGCCAAGAAGATCCAAATTGATATTAGCAACAGTATTACTGGAACTTAACCCCCATTTGAAATTATCAAGATCATAGTAAAAACCAGATTCGACTTTACCTGAAAAACCCGCAAATACGCTTGGAGATAGAACAACAAGCACAGCAATAAGAGTAATTATCTTTTTAATTGTATCCATATTATTCTAGCTCCATGACAAGACGATATCGTCATTTACAGTCTCAGCTTCTTTCAAGGAGAAGTTATCGATATATACAGAGCCCATACCTGCACCAATATCTACAATCACATCATATTGAACAATTTCAACAGGAGCTGGTGAAGGTGTGATGCTCCATGTATTCCAGCCTGATGTATTCTCATCTACTCGTTGATACTCATTGTATTCTTTACCATCGATGCCTCTTCTCTTGACACCTATAGTTATACCCTTGCCATCTAAGGAGAACACATCTTCACATTTGATATCACAAGAGAAAGTATAGTCTTTGTTGAAATCAAATTTGCCTACGGTATCTTGTACGCAATATTGATAAACAGCCTGACCATTGCCGAATTCAAGGTTTATCTTAAGGACATTGCCTCTGCCTTCTTCTTGTATAACCTGACTGTTTCTAATACCCTCTGCAGGATTTCCAGGCCATACATCCCAGTGAGTAGTTGTTCCATCTGGATTCAAATCATCAAGTTTGCTGTTTCTCAAAACATTGCCATCACTATTAACTGTTGTAGCAACTGCAACTGAAACAGAATCTCCAACTTCACCAGATATGCCAAAATTCGCAGAAACAAACTTGACATCATCAATGCTTATTTCCCCTTTTCCACTTACAGGACATATCGAGAACAATGTCTCACTGACATCCCCTTCTATGCCTGGCACATTCAAAGTCAGAAGTTGCCAGCCCGAATCTGGCGAGATATAAAAATCATTACTATAAACAACACCAGATGGACGATGTTCTACCTTTAGCCTGACTACGCCTTCAGCATCGGCGAAAGGAGATGCAAAGACAGTAAACACACCATCTAACTTAGCATTGTATTTAGGATTCGAGATAGCACTCTGGAATAGTGTTGATTGCTCCAAACTTCTTGATGTATTTTCAAGAGAAATCAAAGCACCCCTGCCATCTCGACCATAACTTGAAACAAAATTAGCCCAGGAAGAGTTACCAGAATTAAAACTTCCATTCTTAATGTAGTTGATTTCTTCAGACTTTAAGCTTATAAGCTTGAAATCATCAAAATAAACTGGGCCATGTGTGCTATTTACTTCGCCCTTGATAACAATGTATTGCATTTGCTCAATTGAAGCCGGAATCTCAATAAACAGCTGTTGCCAACTAGCTGTGCTTTTGGGATATGCATCCAGTGTCAGATTTCTTCCACCGGATCTCTGTAGCTCAACTTGGAATCTTACATGAGAAGAATCCAAAGCACTTGGGAGCTTTACCCAGACAGATGCTAAAGCACCACTAGACATATCGAAATCTTGAGTTAAGACATTGTAGAAATATTCAACTCCACCTGTCGGATATACACAGAGTGAATAGTCTCCGGTATGAGCTTTAGCTCTAGATACAGCGACACCATCACTCATCCCCCACGACTCTACACTACCATTCTCAAAATCATTATTACTTACTAAATTAATTCCAGCTTTCAAAGCAAATGAAACATTTAGTTGTTGCTGCGCCACATATCCTGTGGCACAGCTACAAAGCAGGAATAAAGACAAAAGTAAACCTATTATGTATCTTTTCATCTATTTAACTCCCCCCTAAAATGAGCAACTAGAGTAAATGAAGCTGAACTTCAAAGTTCGATTCTTCAAGCTTCTTTGTGTAATCTGAAGGAATTTTAACTGTTTGCCATTTATTCGCACCTTTTATATTTAATGGATAATTTTGATAATTTTCATCGCTTTCCTTTAAGAGACAATTAATCTGTCTAGTCTCTTTTGATAATACTTTCATAGAAAGAGTAAGTTCGCTATCTTTTGGAATCATTGCACCATTGTCAGTAATCCATATAAGATTTGTCATAGTTTTTTTTGGATCTTTATTAAGCTTTACAGCCTTATTCTTACCATCTTTTAATACATCTTCAGGTACAGGATCTGGCCAATTATCGGTGCAAGTAACTTTCCACTTTCCATCTAATCCATTTCTTTCGAAACTAGCAAATGGTAACAAATTAACTTTAGTAGCATCATTAGGGATGAACTTGACATCCTTGATAGTCATATTACCTTTAGCTTCTGTTGCCAGTTCGACCTTGAACTTTGTTTGTACTGGATCAACATTTTCCGGAACATCCACATCCAATGTAAAAGAAACATACTCATTAACTTTAACGTCAGCCTTCTCACTCAATACAGCATGTTGCTTCCAACTATCAGGTACAGTTATTTTCTTATCAAAGAATTCAATCCAAATATGAGCTTTATCTGAATCAATAGCATCAGAAAGTTTTACCTCAACAGAGAATTTACCTCCTGTAGCTGAGAAATCCTGATATGACATAAACTCCCAAGCTTCTCCTCCTTTTAGAACTTTTTCTCCTTCTAAAGGTTTAACCATGTTAAACTCACCTGCTGGTGCTTTTACAAATGCCAATATGATATCATCTACAAATAGACCTTCTGGCATCTTCTCTTCAGCAATAAGAGTTGGATCTTCCGATGGAGTTGTGGGCTCCAAAGTTGCTGGTGGGTCTACTTTTGTGTTGACATCACAACCAACAGCAAAAACCAACATTGCTAAAACTAAATAAACTAATAACTTCTTCATGATAATTCCTCCTTTATTAGTTATTTATTAGTTGCTTGTTTGATAGCGCTATCGACTTTTCCGTACATTGAGTCGACTAGCGTTGTCCATGGGATTGCCATGGCTCTATACTCGATATTCCCGTCAGTAATAGGAATAGAACGAGACCAAATGATTTTATGCGGCATATTGTTTATCTCTATTACAGAAGCAGCAGCTTCTTCTGTAAATCCATGCGCCATGAAATCAAGCTTTGTAGATTCATTATGATCTTTAGCTTTTGGGTTTACGCTTAAAAGAGTGTCATAGCGCTGAGAGAGAGCTAAGAGAGCTGCCCCTTCAGGATTCTCAGCGCCTTCCATTAGATAGAAGTAATCGACTAATGCCGCTTGATACTGTGGTACATCTTCTTTATAGCGAGGAAATGGAACAACACCAAGTCCGTCAGATGCCCACATTGAGCTATAGTCGATATAGCCCCTGTAGTCATTAGTGTAAACAAATGCTGCTTTACCTGATAAGAATGTAGATGTTGGATCTCCTGTGCTCATAACTCTAGGACTTGAGTGCATCAGTTGATATAAGAAATTGCCAGCATCTTTCTGGGTATTGCTTCTGAGATTGTTATAAAATACACCATCCTTATATTCGATCGGTGTCTCACCTGTAGATGAGAATACAGCTATAGGGAAGTCTCCAGTATTGACTATGCCATATATATCTGTGATTCCATCTCCATCTACATCCTCAGTAAGCTCCTCTAGATAGTAAAAGAATGTATCCCAATTCCACTCGCCTGTCTTTTGCAATTCAATTGGATCTTCAAGGCCTGCGTCTTCAATGAGCCTCTTATTGTAGAACATCACGCCAAGCACATGGCTATTTGATGAAATATTGTATATGTGGCCATCGCTCCAACGTATAGCTTCAATCTCATCAAGAGCACCTACTTCTTCCCAAATAGGATCCGAGAAATCGATATAATTGTCCCAAGGCTGAACTAATCCTCTCATAATCAAAGCTGGAAAACTCAGCGCTTCCGCAACACTTGCATCAATCATCTCTCCAGCGCTTATAAGCTTATAGAGATTCTGATAGTAGTCTCCAGTTGCAATGATCGTATCGACATTGCCACCATAGTGATCAACGAATGAAAATGTATTCCATGGATATGTCTTTTGGGGAACATAATTGCTCCAGCTATATACTACAACATCCTTATTATCTAGTTTCACATCAGGAAGCTTTACATCTGTTGCAAAGCTAGATAATAGTGCAAATAGCAACGCAACTGTTATAGCAAATACTCTTTTCATATTTCTCCTCCTTTTTTCAACCTACGATTCCAGAGCGTTCAATGCTTTCAGTGAATTGGCGCTGGAAAATCAGATAAATAATCAAAACTGGTATAATTGACAGGAATACTCCTGCTTGCAGCAACAATATGCCCTCATATGGACTGGCATTCTGCTCATATTGCATGATGTAGCTAATATTATTAAAAAGAATCGATAACTGATTCATCACAGTCTTCGATTGAGGCATCAATGAAGATGTGTAAACATAATCATTCCAATACCATACAAAGGAAAGCAAGAAAGATGTAACCATCGCTGATTTTGCATTTGGTAGCATTATCTTGAAGAATGTAGATCTGAATGAGAGCCCGTCGATATATGCAGCCTCTTCAAGTACAGCAGGCATGCCTCTAAAGAACTGTCTAAACATAAATATTATGATTCCAGATCTTATGCCAAGTGAGAACATAGCTGGCAAAAAGAAAGACAAAGGGCTATTTATCAAATTGATACTCAAGTTGATATCAAAAAGCCTAGAGAGCAACTTGCCAAGTCCAATGGGATCAAAATATCTGAACTCAATGTAATTAGGAATTACATATGTTTGAGGTGGAACAATGATTATTGCAAGCATAAATGCACTGATTAGCTTTCTCCCTTTGAAATTGAATCTAGCTAGTCCATAGCCAGTCATTGAACATGCAAAGAGTTGCAATATGCATGAAATTCCGTCCCTAAAGAATGATGAGAATAATGAAGTCATATAATCCATTCGCAAGAATGCATTAAAAATATTGCCAAGCGTAAAGTGCATGGGAACCAATATTACAAGTGGATTATATAAATCAGACTCGCTTCTTAAAGCTACTGACAATGAGTAGAACAAAGGATAGAGAATGATTATGCATATACCTGATAAAAAGAGGAATCTGATAATGCTCTTAAAAGAATTGAATAGGTTTCTTTTTGTATTCATCATGCTCTCCTTACTCTGTATAAACAACATATCGATCTATAATGCGGAAAGCTGCAGCGACAATTATTCCGACAACAACGAAATACATCCAAGACAGCCCAGATGCATATTCAAATCTCATATTGCTTGTTTGATTGTTTATAAGTTTGATTACAGGGTTAGTGCTTGTTGTGAAGAAATCAGCAATTATATATACAGTGTTCATCAGCAACATAGGAGAAATCATCGGAAATGTAATCTTCCAGAACTGTTCCCAGTTTGTTGCACCTTCGATTCTTGCAACCTCATAGAGCTGAGATGGCACCGTCTGAAGGGAGGCTAAGAACATCAGAATAGGTACTCCGGAAGACCACACAAGGTCAAAGATATCATAAGCAAAAGGCATTAGTACTTTTATGACATCTTCAGAGAATCCCAATGATAGAAGGATGCTAGAGCTACTGACTGTATTGAAAAGTCCACTTCCAGCCTGACCTTGGAGTATTTCATTTGAGAGGTAATCGCTTTGAAGGATTTCCATTATGATTCCATTGACTACGATTACTGGTAAGAAAAATACAGCACGGAAGAACACCCTGCCCCTGAAACGCTGATTTAGAAGCACAGCAACAAATAAGCTCAGCATCAATATTACAGGTACTCTTATAACCATGTCTTTGATGGACTCTACAATAGTCCTTACATATATAGGGTCCAAGAATAGAGCTTTTTTGAAGTTATCAAGTCCAATAAACTCCATTTTCAGTCCTGCAGAAGTAAATGAAAGAGTGCCAAATGCATAGAATAAAGATGCAATAGCAGGCTTTAAAAAGAAGAATGCTATTCCAATCAAGAATGGCAAGCAAAAGAGGAATCCAGCTCTGCTTTTCCGGCTTTGCAATGATTTCATAGTATTTCCCCCTTTATTTCGTATGTGCCTGTTGAGTAATCGACTATAACTTCAACTCCATTCTCAAAAAGTGTTCTTCTCTTGTGCGAATCGATGATTTCGTGGTTAATTATTTTCTTTCCTGCAATACTGGAAATATCATCACCATATCTCTCGAAGATCGTATCCAGAAACTTTGAATCTGTTTTGTCAGTGAATTCAAATGACAAAGCCCCGCCTGTCTCAAGTGAAAATAGGACGTTGAAAATAGGGTCAGGACTCTTATTCACATTTGAAGAAGAGAATCCAATCTTTCCACTAAGCGCAATCTGAAGCAAAGGCACATCCTCATCAAAGAGATTGTGGCGTGATGATTGGTCAGGAGACGAGAGTACGAAATGCGCATTTTGAAGTGCATAGAATGAGCCTTGACATACAAAGTACGGATCGGCATTGGAAAGCAAGTTGCTTACAAAGTTTGTATATTCAGCTCTATCAAATGGGTTTTTATCTCCAAAATGAGAATAGATAACCTCTCCTAGCCCTTCATAACTCGATACAATGCCACTCTTGTTATCTTCAAGAAGAGAAATCTTATCAAGACGTTTCAAATAAGAGCGTGTATCTGGTTTAGCACTGGATGAAGCAACATAGTACTCATATTGACTCGCTGGCTCTGATGCAAGATTCTTTATGACTCCACTACTTCTTTTTCTTGTCTTTATTGGATTTATCGCAGCAGATATAACTATATCTTCAGCTTTTAATGCACTAAATAGTTTCTTTCTATCTTTTTCAGAGCCAATTGAAGAGACAAAATCGAAAGCAGTAGGAGCCTCGCCTTTTAGTCCTTTAGTATTCCAAGACTCAAAATTGAGTATAAGCTTATTAGAGTAACGTAAAGCAGAGATGAAATTGGCAATATTCTCAAAGCTTGTAACGCGTGTGAATTTATCTACAGCGATTGGAATCCCAAGTATTTTTCTGCTTTCAACCTTTGCAACGATAACATTCATTACAAAAGCCCTATTTCCTGAATCTCTTTCTGAAATGAAGATATCACTAAAAGTACTAGCCATTGAGCTATAGCCGCCTGGGCATGGTGTGATGAGAATGCTCATCTCTCCATTAAACTGTCTAGGGCTTTCATATAATATTTGGCTTGCATCACTTGCAATGCGCTGCTCTAAGCTTGTGCGAAGCTCAAACTCAAAGAAAGCAATATTATATGGATTATTCTCATTTGATGTAGATGCAATGATCTTAGCTCTAGATGCAGACTCTATAGCTGTTATGATTAGAGTACCCTTCTTCTCATTTTCGATCCCGATAAATGGCAAGAGTACATCCTCTTTGTTTGTTACTGATGTCTGCTTAATTGAAGACTTATCTTGTCCATATACAGGTTCTTTATATTGCCCTTTCTTTCCATTATTGAAATGCATCAATGCACCGCATCCATCTGGAATTGCAAAATAACCATCTTCTTTGATGTTGTTAGCACCAAAGAAAGGCAAGAACTGTATTGATGCTATGTAGCAATCTTCACTCTCAACAAATGATGATGTATCTACAGATACTTTTAATCCATGGTCATTGAGTCTGAAGCTTGCTTTGAAGCCAATGCCTTCATCAAACATATATCCAACATCAACACCATCAGCGAAAACACTCCACTCTGTTATATCTGCGACATCCGTATTGAGAGTAACTACCTTATTGAGACTTGGAGTTATAACGCTAAGCGAGAAAAAACTCTGAGCTCTGACTCTGCTTGCACCTCTGAGTCTAGAGGATCCAATCTTTGCTTCTTTTGCAACAAGTGGCCACTTGTTGCCATCAATCACAAACTCAAGCTTATCCTTCTCAACATCTAGCGATAAAGAAAGATTTCCATTCGAAATGACAACTGTTTCAGAAAATAGCAATGATAAAGAAACAGAAAGCATTAAGATAAACAAAATATACTTTTTCATTGCTACACCCTTAAGGCAATCTCATTGTAAATAATCGAGAAGATATTGGCTGTGTTCTCAAATAAAACAACAGACAAAAACAATAAGAATAGAGCAAATACCATCCCAATGAGAGTCATAAGCAAATTCTTCATAGTCTTTGAGAATGAATATTCATGAATCGTTGAAATCGATGCAAATAGGATACAAAATGCCCAGACGAAAGCAAATGACTCTATCCATGTCATAAACACGCCTTCTTTCAGAGAAAGAACATGCGATAGAATCAAATTCAAGGCATTAGAAAACAACAGAGGAATCAAGGCATATGATGATGCGCAGTATATCTCCTTATAAGTCCCATTGCCTTCGCTTATTGTGCTAAGTAGCCAGTTCACAGTTACAAATAAAAGAAAGGCACCTGCTGTATTCATTATGCTCAAAAGAATATTGAATTCCTTTGCATTGTTTTTATTGAATGCATACCCTGTCGAGAAATATGCGAGTATGTCAAACAAGAAATACAAAAGAAGCAAAATCGTTGCAAATAGATATGAAAATGTTTTCTTTTTCTTTCTTTCCCACATCAAATCAAATGGATGGAAAAGAGGAGCTATTAGATAAGATACATATCCAGGAAGTCTGAATAGTACGCCATATCGTTTTCTTAGAATCATATAAATGACCAAAACGATTATAATAGCAAGCATAATATAGCCTAGATTCTCGCGAGCAAAAGAAAGTCTAATCTTTTCAAAGATAGTTGAATATTGCTCTCTGTCCCCAGAAAGCTTCAATTCATCAAGCGCACTCTTATTGTCGCCAAGCTTTTGATATGCCTTGCCTTTCATCAGATGTGCAATCTCAAGCTCTGGCGCTATTCTCAATACTTCATTAATATATGGGAGTGCTTCTACATATAATCCTTCACGGTACAACGAGAGAGCCGAGAAGAGATTCTCCCCATAAAATGTTTTTTTGAATACTGTTATTGATGAGTCTGATCCATCAAGGACATATATACGCTCATCATCACTCTCAATTGCAACTGAATTGGTGAAAGTACCCTTTTGTGTGCCTTTTCCTGCTAAAACAGTTATCAATGAGCCACTCTCATCATATACAAATATTCTTCCACGTGCTGCATCAAGGGCATAGAGAATGTCGTTGGATATATCGACATCGACGAAGTGGCTAGTGTTCTCAAGGCCTTCTACACTCTCTTTTGGCGGAATAACATCTCCGAAAACTAATCCCTTTCCATCGTATCGTCCCTTACCTGATGGGTTGATTCTTCTGATTTTCATGCTCTCGTCTGTGATGTCATAAGAACATGTATAGACAAAATTCTCCTCATCTATATCAAAAGAGGAATAAGCAACGGGAACAAAGCGCTCCATAGCATCGCGCTGTTCCCTGTTCATCAGCTTTTTCCAACTTTGGTCAAGCTTCTGCTTCAGCGACAATTCCATAGGGTTTGCACCATAGAAACCAACAAACTCACCAGAAGATGAAAACATCAATGCACCATAATACATATCCCGAACTAGCACATATATGTTTCCTGCTTTATCTGCAATAACTTTAGATGGAATAAAAGAGAAAGAAACTCCCACATCTGATGTGTCTGGATCAGAAATCAGAAGAATATTTCTTCTGCTTTCTCGATCAAATACAGCAACAGATGCGTTTAAACTATCAGCTATGTATATGCACTCTTCTCCAATAAAAAGACCGCTAACCTCTCCAAAAAGCCAAGGCTCGCCTAAGTCTGTATAGAAACCAAGCCTCTCTCCATCCTCTGTAATGAGTGTGCCATTTCCTTTCTCTAAAACAAATAAAGTATTGTCATAAATGAACAAATCAGAAAAAGATGATTTGCTATTCTCTGGATAAATAACTCTATCAAATCTGAATGATGGTGGAGTTTCAACACTCTTTCCATCGCTATTGTAGATATATGAATCTGTTGGTACCTGATTGGCAAATAGCGGAACCAGAATGAGCGTCATAATCAATGTAGAAATAACTTTTACTCTCATCTGTCACTCCTTGATTCCCGATGTTGCCATAGTCTCTATGACATTGCTTTCAGTGAAGAAGAAAACCAATACTGGAGGAACCATCAATAAGATTGTTGCAGCAGCACCCTCTCCTGCTCGTGATATTCCACCAGCCACCAGCTCTGCCATAACAGAAGGAAGCACTTTAAATTCTTCTTCATATATAAAACTTGCCCCGCTTGCATTCCAAAGCGTCTGGAATGTGAATAGTACCAGTGTAAGAAGAGCAGGTTTGACAACGGGCATGATTATTCGCAAAAGCAGGGAGAACTCATCGAGTCCATCTATTCTGGCCGCTTCGATAATCGACATAGGAATCATCTGAACTAAGAACTGACGCATCAAGAAGACTCCGATTGGAAGCGCTAATGATGGCAATAATATTGCCCAATATGTGTTTAGCATATTGAAAGATGCAATGATTAAGTACTGAGCAACTGCTGTTACAGGACTAGAGAATAACAAAGCTTTTATAATCAAATCATTTAAGAGCTTTTTGCCTGTAAAGCGACCAAAGGCTAGAGAATATGAAGCCATCGATGCAATAAGTGCATATACAAATGTCCCTATTATAGAGATAAAAGCGCTGTTGAAGACATAACGGGAGAATGGAACTGTCAAAGAAGATGCAATATTGAAAAGACTCCTGAAGTTATCAAAGTTTGGAGAACGTACAAATAGTTTTGGAGGGAATGCGAAAATCTCCTCGGCTGGCTTCAATGATTGCATTATTGCATATACAAATGGGAACATCATCAATAGGCTCAAGAGAACCAGCAAAAGCATTATAATGAATGTGCCAAAAGAAGATCTGCTGACGTGCTGCCCAACTTGAGATTTAAATATATTCTTCATCTCCAGACCTCCTTAATCAGAATGCTTCTTTAAGAACTTCTGTATTGCACTATTGAAGAGAAGCATCATAGCGAATAAGAAGACAGCAATCGAGCATGCATATCCCATTTCCATATAATTCGTACCAACATCTGTCATGTGAGTGACTATTGTTGTTGCAGCATAATCTGTTGAAACGCCATCGACTGCAGCACCTGCGGCTATCAAGAGTTGCTGGCCAATAGCACCTGAAGCAAAGCTAGCACCTATTTGCATAACAGCTCCAAACAAAAGCTGAGGGCCCATGCTTGGGATTGTTATAAACCAGAACTCCTGGAATCTATTTGATATACCATCTATAGCCGCAGCTTCATATTGCTGCTTATCAATCCCCTGAAAACCTGCAAGGAATGATAAGAAAGCTGTTCCAAGGCTTAGCCATAACTGGACAAGAATTACAACAGACATTATGTATTCAGAATTCGTCAAAAACTGTATAGGTTCATGTATTAAGCCAAAGCGTAGCAAGAAGTTATTAACAAAACCATATTGATCGCCAGAGAATATATATGCCCAGACTGAATATGCTCCTGTAAACATAGAAGGAACATACAAGCAAAATGTAAAAATAGTCCTGATTTTAGGGTTTAGCTCATTTACAAGCCAAGCAAGAGACAAACAAAGAATATAACTTAAAGGTCCTGTGAAAAGTGCAAAGACCAAAGTATTCTTTAAAGCAATCAAGAATACATCATCATCCAAGAACATTCTTACATAGTTCTCAAGTCCTACAAAGGATGGAAATTGCACGAGATTAAAATCTGTGAAACTGAATATTATAGCAAGCAAGACTGGAATTACTATGAAAATCAGAAATAGAGCTAAAAATGGGAGAAGCATCAGTATATGCTGAATATCCATCTTATTAAGGCTAGGCCTTCTCATTTTGCACCTCCTAGCCCGATTTCATTTCTTTTTCTCAATATCTCTCTGTCGATAATAGAGGCATAAAGCTCAAGCATCTCTCTTGCATTTCTTCCATTATTGACAACATTTCTAAAGGCACTGTTGATATTCCTCTGAGTATAATAAGATCCCGGGATCTGAGGTATGTTAATCAATTTTCTGCGAGCATTTATAATTGATTCTGATTCATCCGGAAGCCAAGGAAGCTCTTTTATGACTTCATCATTAGCACTTGGATAACGACCAGCAGGTCCTAAAAGCGACTCAATCCTATTGCCATATTCAATTTGAATAAGAGGAGATGAGAACCACTTAAGAAATGTCCAGCTTTCTTCTGCATTGTCTGTGTCTTTTAGAATAATAGCGCCCTGGCCTGAAGATGCTACTACACACTCATCCCCACCTGGCACCTTCGTCATCTTCCATAGTCCCTGAAGTTCGGGGGCCGCAAAAGCAAGACACCCATATTCTGTATAGTCGGAGATAGCAATAGGCATCTCTCCTGAACGAAACCTATTATAGAAGTCATAAGAGAGAGGTAGCGAATAATCACAAAACAGACGTGTATAGAGATCAAATGCACTGTAGCTCTCTTCACTATATAGTTCTGTTGATGTGAAATCATCGCTATAGAGTTTGCCACCTTTCTGATAAAGCAATGTTAGGAATGTCGTAAATGAAGAAGGTACCCCAACATCCATATTGTTTCTTTGGATTATAGGAATCAAAGATAAGAATTCATCCCAGGTCGATGGCACAGCAATGCCAAGCTCTTCAAATACATCTGTTCTATAGAACATCATAGGGAAGCTTTCAGTCAAAGGAAGCCCATAGACAGAACCCTCATAGATATATGGAATCAAACTATTCTCATTTACATACTCGTCAACAAAAGAATTAAAGTCATCAAACGAAGATAAAGGATATAGGGCATCTCTCATAGCAAGAGTGACCGGAACATTATTCCCAATAAACAAGACAACATCAGGCCCACTACCCGCAAGAATAGCTTGCTCTATTCCAGTCTGGACCAGATTAACATTTACTTTTATCCCAGACATTGGAGTGAATTGCTCTTCAATCAGTTCACTTATTATCCTCATCTGGTCACGGCCGGCAAAAACCCATATAGTAATATCAGAGTCTTTCTTTGAATCCTTTTTGAAAGAATTCAGAAGAGATAGGAATGAAAAAGATAGATTCCTAAAAAAGCTGCTCTCTGCTTTTCCACCAACAGCATTCTCACCCAATATTTCTATCCAATCAATATCGAGTGGCTGCTCTTGCATCTGATAGAGCCAAGACGAGAGTGCTGATATATTCCCTCTATATACTCCAATTCTGGAAGGAATCGTCTCTGGCTCCGATATGAATGATTTGACCTGCGTAATCAGAACAGATAGAGGCACATAAGCGCTTATATTTTCTTCAGATATCACATTGAGTTCTTTCTCAATATCAATAAGATTATCTAAAGCTACTTCAAAGCTATCCATCAAATCTGGTATCTCTCTATCAAGATCATATTCTCTATTCACATCTGGAGTTGTACCTGTGACCATGATAATGCGTCTATATATGGCATTAAGATCAGCTATAACACGCTTCAAATCAGATAAGACTGCTGAATATGGACCACTAACAACCTCAATGGATATCGTATGCTCGCCTTTTTCAAGGTACACTAAACATGAATCTAAATTGTTTATCAGCCACTTATCTGTATATGAAAAAGAAATCTCATCAAAGTCATAGAAAGGACATAATGAATCGATCAATACTCTTCTATAAACAGAAAATCCTTTCTTGAAGTTCTGTCTGTATTTTATATTCACTCGGTAACTGCCAGCTTCAGCTACATTGAATTTCCAGCTTATAACATCTCCATCGCTATTCCAATTAGAACCTCCAGCAATATTCAATACCATATGATAAGGGTCTGATGGAGAAGGAGAAGAATCTCTTCTATCCATCTGACTAGTAAGGGTTGTCGAAGATGAAGAATAAATATTCTCTGCTTCAATATGAATAAGCTCAGCGTTTCTCCCACTATCTGGCCTTTTATATTCTGGAATCGTATATGACGGAATAAATGAGATCGAATGGAGAGTAAAATTTGTTCTTCTGCCTATGATGGATATCTCATGCATACCTTCATTAAGACGGACTATAAAATAAGAGCTTCCGCTATTGTCTTTGCGTCTGAGCGTTTCTCTTTGCTTCTCTCCTGTGATCTTCGTCAAGGCTCTTTTCTGATTTCCATCTTCATCTTCTCTGATCGGCCCATACTCATAAACCCTGTTTATTGAGAAATATGATGGCTGTATATTCTCTTTGTCGATGAAGATATATAGTTCAATGTCATCATACATTCCCTTTCCAGGAGTATAATCAATTGCGATATTGTAATCCCCTTCTTTTGCATAAAAGGTTGATTTTATGATGTCTCCATAGAATACCCAATCAAGCCCAGTGTCTTTATAGTCAGCACTTCTGTTTTCTTCACTTACATAATCAAAGGAAGAGAAAGGCAAGACTATAGAGCTTGCATAGAGCGCTATAATAGAGCTTAAGCATAAATACAATAGTGCAATGCTTTTCTTCATCTATACTTCTCCAGATTCTGATTATTTACTGTCTCAATCAGATCATCCATAATATCGTTATTAATTGTGTTATCAGTAAGAACTGTAATCATTCTCAATGGAATCTTATCAACTTGGTCATCACTCTCACCGTTTCTTTGAAGCAGAGGAAACTTAAGAGCCTGTTCATTGTCACTATCGCGTAAAAGCTGTTTGATTCTCTCGATAGCAACTCTGCCAGCTTCACTCTCTCTAAGTGCCCCAACTGTGCTCCAACCTGTGATTTCACTATGCTGGCCCTTTTGTGGAGTTATATCGATTGCCATTGCTAACTTTGTATTTGTACAATCTGTCGATACAACAACATTGTATGTACCTTTTGGAGCATACCATGAGTGCATCTTCTCATCATAATAAGCAAAGTCTTTCTCATTCAAAGCAAATGAAATCAACTTTTTCTCTCTCTTTTCCAGATAAACACGTTTGAATGCCTTAAGCTCTCGAACAGCTCTTGGTACACTCCCCTTTGGAGACTCTACATAGACTTGGACTACTTCACTTCCGTCAAAAGCACCTATATTAGCTATCTCCAAATCAAAAGAGATATTGTTTCCATTTATTTCTTTATTAACTAGTTTGATATCAAAAACTGTATATGAGAGGCCAAAGCCAAATGGATATTTGACACTGATTTTCTTAGTCAGATAATATCTATAACCAACAAATATACCCTCTTTATATTCAACCTTTCCATTGCATCCTGGATAGTTTAGGTAGGCCGGAGTCTGCTCAAGCGCGCATGGGAATGAAACAGGCAGTTTTCCACCAGGAGTTGCATTGCCATATAAAATATTTGCAACAGCAGAGCCTAAGCTTTGGCCGGCGAGGAACATCTCGAGAATAGCTTTTGCATTCCTGTCCCATGATGTATCAATTGGAGAGCCATTTAGGAGCACAACTACTATATTTTTATTTACTCTTCTCAAATGCTCTAGCACTTTCACATGAGAGGCAGGCAGGAATATATCTTTTCTATCTTTGCCTTCTGCTTCAATTCCATTTGGAAGTCCAATGAAGAGAATCACCTTATCTACACTCTTTGCTAGCTTTTCTGCTCTTGATAGAGACTCAGCATCAACTTCGCCTTCTTCGGTATAGCAAGTTTCAAAGAGCACATCCTCTATTGCTAGTTTTCTTATCTCATCCAGAGGTATATCAAATGAAGTTGGATTAACAAGAGCACTGCCCTCCATCTTAAAACGAGGATTGATTGCGAAGTCGCCACATACAAGTAGCTTATCACTCTTATTGAGTGGCAGAATATCATCATTTTTCAATAAAACAGCTGTTTTCTCTGCCATAGTTCGTGCAAAAGCATTGTGACCAAGGCCTGTATATTCAGGCATGGTTTCTCTTCCTTTCAATACTTTTTCAAGTGTCTTCAGAATATGCCTAACGCCGTCGTCTATAACAGCTAAAGGCAATGTATTATTCATATACGATGTCAATAATCTCTTCTCGCTGACGCCAAAGCTATATGGCATCTCGAGATCCAGGCCAGCTCTCAAGGCTCGCTCTCTATTATTGACTCCGCTCCAGTCACTCATAACAAGCCCGTCATAAGCCCACTCACCTCTGAGGATATCTTTGAGCAACACACTATTTTCAGAGCAATATTCACCATTGACTTTATTGAGTGCTGTCATAAATGCCCAAGGGTGGGACTCTCCAACGGCTATCTCAAATACCTTTAGATAAATTTCTCTTAAAGCTCGTTCATCTATTTCAGCATTTATATATTCTCTATCGACTTCCTGGTTATTCGCAGCATAATGCTTGATGCAAGCGCCAACTCCCTGGCTCTGGCATCCATTTATATACGCAGAAGCAATCTTACCTGCAAGCAAAGGATCTTCAGAATAATACTCAAAGTTTCTTCCACAGAGAGGTGTTCGAACTATATTAACAGCAGGACCTAGCAGAATATCAACGCCAAGTGCGCGTGCTTCTGACGCTAAATGCTTACCTGTCTCAAGTGCAAGATCTGTATCAAATGACGATGCAAGCCCAGGCCCTGAAACATATGCAGTTGCAGGCACACTCTTATTCCACCCCATATGGTCACACAAACCCATTTGCTTACGAACTCCATATGGGCCATCAGCCACCTCAAAAGAATCAATTCCAAACTCTTCATAGTCCTGAGTTCGCCAAAAGTCCTTTCCACTAAGCATTCTTATCTTTTTATCAACTGGCAATGCTTTTATAATCTCTTCAATATCCATTTAACGACTCCTACCTCAAAACTACGCTCTTTTTATTCAATAAATGCTTACTATCCAGACCTGCGAACACTTCAAACTCGCCAGGCTCTGTATAGTAGTTGAAATCACCATCATAGAAACCAAGTTCAGAGGTAGGGATAGTAAAATCAAACTTCTCTCTTTCTCCAGCTTTTAGCTTTATTCTCTTGAATGCCTTCAATTCTTTAATAGGTCTGCTTATAAGTGCAACTTTGTCTCTTATATATACCTGGATAATGACATCCCCTTCTCTGTCTCCTGTGTTTTCTACATAAATGGAACCTGTAATTCCTTTTTCTCTATCGACTACCGGGTCCACATCAAATGAAGAAAGCTCAAACGTTGTGTAGCCCATTCCATGTCCAAAGCAATAAAGCCCCTCATTTGGGCCATCAAGATATTTAGATTCAAAGTGATTGTTAGCGTCTATTGCAGGGCGTCCTGTGTTAAGAGAGTTGTAATAAACTGGAATCTGTCCAATCGAATATGGCATTGTGATAGTAAGCTTCCCTGATGGATTTTCTTCTCCAATAAGTAGCTTTGCAATCGCAAGCCCTGCCATAGAACCAAGATTCCATGCCCAAAGAATTGCATCTACTTTGTCCTTATATTCGTTTAAGATCAAAGGTCTACCAGATACGACTACAAGAACAACTGGCTTATTGAGCTTAAGCACCTCATCAATCAATTTTCGCTGAACTTTAGGAATTGTAATATCTTGTCTTGAACATGCTTCGCCACTGATTATGCTACTTTCCCCAACGCATATAATCGCCACATCCGCATTCTTTGCTTTCTTAGTAGCTCTCTTGATACCACCACTTTCTTCTTCAAAGATATCAGTGGCATTTTCAACTGCTAAATTTGAGTATCCAAGAGTTCTGAGCCCTTCTTCAATCGAAATAGTCTTATCTCTGAAATGAGAGAATGTCCAAGCACCTGCATGGTCTTTGCTTGTTGCAAATGGACCTAACAGTGCAATTGATTTTTCTTTATCAAGAAGAGGAAGAATACCGCTGTTTTCCAAAAGTACAGCACTCTCTAGTGCTAGACGTAAAGAAAGCTCTCTATTCTCTTTGCTGAAAATCTCGCTATCAATTTTCTCGGGCCTCAAGTGCAAAAATGGATCTTTCATCAAGCCACATTCATATTTCTTCCTCAACACTCTTTTTGCTGAGCTATCAAGCATTTCTTCTGATACAATGCCACGCTTGATCAAAGAAGGAAGCTCTGACATGAAATAATTTGTTGTCATCTCTATATCAACAGTAGCATCAAAGACTCTTGTAGCAGCCTCCTCTGGACCAGAAGCAACACCATGAGCAAGCGTCTCCATGAATGCTCCATAGTCAGAAATCACAATTCCATCAAAACCGATTTTATCTCTCAGAAGATCCTTAACATACTTTTTGTTGCATACCATAGGAATACCATCTATAACATTGAATGCTGTCATAACAGAATCAGCACCAGCATCTATTCCAGCTTTAAATGGCTTGAGATATGTATTGAATATTGTGCTTGGGCTTAGTTCCACTGTGTTATAATCGCGACCAGCTTCGCATGCACCATAACCCAGATAGTGCTTCAAACAGCTTAATAAGCCACCATTTCTCAATCCTTCAACTTGGGCTTTGGCAATCATTGCACCAAGATATGGATCTTCACCTGCACCTTCGCACACGCGTCCCCATCTTGGGTCTCGCATGATATCTACCATAGGAGAGAAAGCTAAATCTATTCCTGCTTTTGTTGCTTCTTTTGCAGCTATCTCTACAGCCTTCTTGATTAAATCTGTATCAAATGAACATGATGCGGCAAGTGGAATTGGAAATACAGTCTCAAAACCATGGATTACATCCTGGCAGAACATCAAAGGGATGCCTAATCTTGATTCATTGACAGCAATCTCCTGTAAACGCTTTATCTTAAGAGCAAGCTTCTTTGGCTCATCAACCTGAATCATCGAGCCAACTCTGCCTTCTCTGATTAAAGTCTCGACATCAAGTTTTACGTCTGTTGAGCCAATTGCAGTAATATCCGCACCAACAGACTGATAGAGCTGACCAATCTTCTCATCGATTGTCATCTTCTTGAGTAATTCATCAATTGCTTTCTCTATCTCTTCTGGAGTATGAGCATTCTCTTGATATGCTTTCATAGCATCTCCCTATTTGCTTTTTGGGATTCCCTTGAACTCTACAGAATCCAACAAGAGGGAACCGCTATCTGACATTATCGATATCTCTGCATTTCTATATACAGGAATCTTTACGTTTATTGTTCTGAAGTCTTTGCTCGCAGGGACAGAGAAAGCTACCCTCTTTCCATCCATTGAAAGCGTAAGCTTTGCCTTATCTTTTGCTTTATAAGAAAGAATAAGCTCATCACCACCTCTGACACCTGAGAATGTTATCGCATTTTCATTGAGCGTAGTTGCGTATCCATTGCTTGCAGTTTTTTCTTCTAAGCATTTTGCGCCAAGTGCATATTCAGCTTCTAAGCTTCCAGAGAAAAGCACGGATTCGATATATAACTCTCCGCCATCTTCGAGCACCAAAGAAAATGACGCACCATCTGCATTGATTACAGGAATGCCATAATATATCTTTCCTTCGGTCCGAGGTAAAAAGACAGACCTCCTTTTCCTTCCACCTGAATACAGATTAAGCTTTACTTGCGTATCAGCTGAATAATAGAGAATAAGCATCTGAGCTTCGGGACACTCTGAAAACTCAATAGAGTCTCCTTTTTCAGTTAATACGACTCCATTGTCTCCTGCTTGCTTAACACTGCCTCTGAAGGTTGAAAGAGACGCTGCACACCAGCCTATTGTTGGATACCTTAGACACCAATCAAGCAAAACAGGAGGGTTTCCTTCCTCTTTGAATAGGTTATATCCAAAATATAAGCACCCTCTGACTTGGGGATAGTTCTTCTTATAGAAATCAACAGTAGCCTTCATGGCCTGTTCTTTTGCATCTCTATCCCACACAAGTCCCGCATTCTGATTAGCAACTACACCTTCATTGTATTCAACTGTATGGAATCCCCACTCCATAACAAGTGGAACATTATCTCCATATTGAGATACAAACCTATCCATACTTACTTTAAGGCGTTTTGCATTGATAAGCTTATCAGCTTTGTCACCACTTTTTGCTATAGCCCCATCAGGATATGAATAGTTATTGATGAAATAGCCATCGGCACCACATTCCTTATAACTCGGAATATTGAATGAATTGTCCCAGCCATAAAAGACAGATAGATAGAGAGGCACATCGTCCCAGCCGTATCGCTTCGCCTGATTTCTGAGAAGCGCTATTATTTCGTATGCATATTCAAGCTGTGCAGCAATCCAGGCTTTTGAATTGAGGCCACCTGCATTCTTCTGAACAAGAGGATCATCTACAGGCATGTTTATCGCAAAGTACGCAATGGTATCTCTATTCTCAGCTCGTGCACAGAACTCATAAATTCTTTCATGTTGCTGAACTACATTCTCTGCATCTATCGCTCTGAATGCAAAATCTGATGAATAGCTTTCAAGCCTTACAACAAGCTTCATATTCAAACGTGTGATGCATGAAAATATATATTCAAGATCTTTATTATCGAAAGTCTCTAGACCGTATATAGTGATTGTATTGATGTTATAAGAACTATTGGCTTTATCTAGTTCTGTCCAGAACTTCTCATGGCTAAAATTAGAGCTTTCTACAATGAATGTCGCACCATTATAGAACTCTGTTGGGGGCACAAAATCCTTATATGGAGTCATAACATTCACAGAGAAAGCATGTGAAGAAAAAAACAAGAAAAACAATATAGTAAGCAATAATTTTCTGACATGAACTTTCATACATATTACCTCACGTTATCAATATCACACCCGCTTATTTGACCCCAAACCGCCTTATTCGACTTTATAATTCAAACACCAGTCCATCATAGCAACAGGATTTCCTTCTGGTTTACAAACGTTATAACCAAAGTACATAAAGCCTTTGACAAAGCTATAGTTTCTCCTATAGAAATCATATGTTGCTACAAGAGCTTTTTCTTTTGCGGCTTTATCTTTTACAAGTCCTGCGCTTTGCGCTGTTGCTGTTTTATTATTGTATTCTGCTGTATGGAATCCCCACTCCATAACAAGTGGAACATTATCTCCATATTGAGATACAAACCTATCCATACTTACTTTAAGGCGTTTTGCATTGATTAAGTTGCTATCGTTCATAGATGAAGAAGGAAGGGAGTCATAGCCATTTGATAATGGATTTGCAAAATTGAAATCAAGTGGATACGAGTAATTATTCATGAAGTATCCATCAGCTCCAGCACTTTCATAAGAAGGAGTCATGAACGTATTGTCCCAGCCATAGAATACAGATAAATATAGAGGAATAGTACTATCTTTCTTTCTGAGAAGAGAAATTATCTTTTCAGCATACTTAACTTGTGCATTGATCCACTTACTTTTATTGAGACCTCCAGCATTTTTTTGAACAATAGGGTCATCAACAGGCATATTTATTGCTAGATATGCAACAGAAGTTCTATTTTCTGGAGCTAGAACAAAATCTAGCAAAGCATCATAAGTTGCAACAACATCTTCAGCATCTGCTACTGTAAAGGCAAATGATTTGCCATATGATTCTATTCTTACTACGATTTTCATATCAAGACGCTTTAAAGCTTCGAATAGCTCATTTCTTCTCTCTGTTGAGAAGTATTCAAGCCCATATACTGTTATAGTGTTTAAATTACAATTATTATGCGCTCTTTTGAGTTCGTTATATATTTCCTCCGGGCTTTCAGGCACTTCAAATGTAGCACCAGCGTAGAACTCATTTACATCCAACTTTGTTCTATATGGTGTTATTGGATCTTCCTTAACTATTTGAGTGTTGCAAATATTTAAATTGCAGCTTGTCATAGACAATAAAATAGAGATGAATACTGCTTTTAAAAGCATTTTCAGCATCTCTTCCTCCTCTTTCATCTTCTATAATACAAGCGTTTTTTTGTCCATGATACGGCATATTTTGACCAAAATAACTCATTTATTGACTTTTCGGAATTTAGTAGGAGGAATCTTAACAACTTTCAAGAACGATCTGTTGAATGTTTTGATACTGAAAAATCCAACCAGTTCAGCAACTTCGCTTATACTTAGTTCTGGTCTTTTAACCAATAAGTACTGAGCTTTGCCGATCCGATAATTAGTCAGATAATCACAAAACGTAACATTAGTATATGTCTTGAAGAATCTAGAAAAATAACTTGTATCAAACCCTGCAATATCTGATATCTCTGAAAGTGTAATAGAATTCATATAGTTGTTCTCAATATAGTTGAATACACTTTGAAGCTTGATCATAGCTTTATTGTTTATTTGTGATTCGTTATCCAGAGCATCATGCCTATGTTCATCTTTAGAGAACAAATAGAAGAGTTCAAATACTAGAGCCCTTATCAATAGTTCTCGTCCAAAGAAATTCTGATTGTTTAGCGTCTCAAGACGCTTTATTATCCTCTTTAAATCTCTCTTATCCTCTTCTGACCATCTTTTACTTGTCTTTTCATTTTCGCTTAGGTGTTTAAGCAAATCATTCTTCAACTGAATGGATTTATCCGTTCCCTCGATAATATCAACATCCACAATGATCACGAGTCGCTTATGTCCCTCAGATGCAAAATAAAAATGTGTATCTCCACCATTTATGAGTATCGCCTCATCCTCTGCTAATTCATACATCTTATCATTAACTAATAATCTTGCTTTGCCTTCTAACGTGAAGACTATCTCAATTTCTTTATGCCAATGAGTAGGAACAACCTGATCTCCATAGTCACTAAATAGAATATATGGAAGATCTTGCTCTGTTGTATTGAAAAGAAAAGGTGCATTCATTCTTCTAGCATAGAACATTCAGGTTATATTTACACGAGATTTTTGCAAAAGTAAAAACGAAGATTTAGACTGGTTTCACAAAGAATATCCATTTATTTTACTCCTGTTGGCATCGGAGGAAAAACAACCAAAAGTAGTCAGAAAATAAGAACCAAAGATAAAAATAGAAAGAGAGGCCATTTTCAACTTTTTATAAAGTAAGCGTAAAATAAAACTCTAGAGATTTCTTTCCTTCCATGGTCTAAGCTTTAGACAGCAAATGGAAAAACGGAAAATAACAAATGCAAATGTTTACACGGAAGAAGAGCTGGCTCGCGCAATTCGAATACTCGATGATCAACAGCTTGAATGAAAGGACATTCAACTCATGGGTCAGAAAATCAAAAGATGCGGAAAGTGACCAACTGGTTCTAGTGAGCAAGAGGCAGACATACAGCTTCAACAATATATCTAGAATATATGGAAGCAAAGATCAAAGTCGACGAGGATGGCTAACGGCTGAGCCCGGTGAAGATGTTATTTGTGGCAAATCATTGCAATTGAGTCTTGGAAATAAAACAACTCCCTGATTTACAAGGAGTCGTTGGAAATGGAGCTGATCGGGATCGAACCGACCACCTATTGAATGCCATTCAATCGCTCTAGCCAAATGAGCTACAGCCCCAAATTCGATAGTGAAAATATAGCCTAAATATATCTAAATAACAAGAGCAATGAGCATTGTTGCAAGCTTTTATCGAAGAAAAAGCTTTATCAGCTTGTGATATATCCTTTTATATGGGGAATATCTCATTGGCAAATCCAGCCATGTCTTCTTATCTACTATGTTTTTATAGTGCGAGAATGCATCAAATCCTGTTTTGCCATGATACGAGCCTATTCCACTTTCCTTGAAGCCTCCAAATCCCATATAACTTGTTGCAATATGGATAACTGTATCGTTTATGCATCCTCCGCCAAAACCAACACTCCTCATGAGATTCCTTGCAAGCTTTTTGTTTTCACTAAACACATAGAATGCAAGTGGATGATCAAGCCTTTTAATACTCATAATAGCGTCATCAATGCTGTCGTATGAGATTATCGGCATCAAAGGGCCAAAGATCTCTTCTTGCATGATTTTGTCTGAAAAGAGGACGCTATCGATCACAGTTGGCTCTATTTGCAAGGTATGCGGATTTGTCTTTCCCCCAAAAATCACTTTATCGGGATCAATGAGGGCACTTATCCTATCGAAATGCTTTTGATTGATTATCTTTGTGTAGTTTTTATTCTCCAATGGTTTTTCGCCATACTGTCTCACAATCTCCTTCTTTACTTCATCAATAAAAGCTGTCCTGATCTTGTTGTCTACAAGAATGTAATCAGGAGCGACACAAGTCTGTCCGCTATTAAGGAATTTGCCAAATACGATTCTCCTTGCAGCCAGCTTTATATTCGCTGATCTCTCAACAATACATGGGCTTTTCCCTCCAAGCTCTAGAGTCAGAGGAGTAATATGCTCAGATGCTTTTCTCATCACTTCATGGCCCACAGCTTTAGAACCTGTGAAGAATATATAGTCAAAATCCTGATCAAGAAGAGCTTTATTCTCTTCTCGCCCACCTTCAATTACAGCTACGTATCCCTTCGGGAATGTCTTTGAGATAATGCTATGCAATATCTTTGATGTATTTGGTGAGTAAGCACTTGGCTTGATAATGCATGTATTGCCACTAGCCAGAGCATCAACAAGTGGCTCTAATGAAAGAAGAACAGGATAATTCCATGGACTTATTACCAAAACTGTGCCATATGGCATTGGTAAAGTGTAGCTTCGTGAGCAAAATTGAGAAAGTGGTGTACGAACTCTCTTTTCTTTCGAAAATCTCCTTACATGGTCAATCATATATGTAATCTCACTGAGTGTTAGACCTATTTCACACATATCGCTTTCAAAAGCACTCTTTTTAAGATCGGACTTTAATGCATCTTGAAGTTCTTCTTGATTTTCCTTTATCGCTTCATATAACCTTTTCAATGCATCGATTCTGTTATCAACAGAAAGTGTTGTTCCAGAATCAAAGTATGCTCTTTGCTCATCTCTTATGGTTTTTATCTCTTCTTGTGTCACAAAAAACTCCTTTGCTTTATCTTACAATAAAAGTTGCACATCTAAGAACATTCAGTACAAAACTCGAAAATATCGCACTTTTAAAATATAAAAACTCAAATTTATCGCAGTATCTAATCATGAATACAAAAATCCTTGAAACAACTCTTATAGAACAAAAAGAAGAGTTCCATAACAATCTAAAAATAAACTACTGTACAAGATCAGAAGAAAAGCTTGTGAATCTAACAAGCAAGCTAGCCCAAGTTGTAATAGGAATAAGAAGATGTGGCAAGTCGACTCTGTGCCTGAATGTGATCAAAAAGTCAAACTTGAAATTTGCTTACGTCAATTTTGATGATGAACGATTACAAAGCATAACTTCTGACGACTTGAACACAATCTTACAATATCTATACAAACTCTATGGCGATTTCACTCACCTTTTTATAGATGAAATCCAAAATGTCAGAGGATGGTCCTTATTTGTAAATCGTCTGTTGCGTACAGGTATGCATATATTGATGACTGGCTCTAATGCAAAGCTTCTCAGCGGGGAGCTTGCAACATATCTAACAGGAAGACATATGACAATTGAGCTCTACCCTTTTTCTTTTAGCGAGTATTGCAACTTCAAAAAAATCAACATTGCACATGCAACAACAAAAGAAAAAGGCATGTTGAGTGCTGCTTTTGACTCTTATATCATAGATGGAGGGCTACCAGAGCTCTTTGACGAGCCTAGAAAGCAAAGCTACATAAGCAATCTCACGAGAAATATCCTCACTAACGATATTGAAAACAGATACAGAATAACATTCAAAGATGCATTTGAAAAAATCGTGAACCATCTTCTGAATAATGCACCAACAACCATAAATTATATAGAGCTCAAAAATTTATTTGGCTTAGGCTCTGATCACACTGTTGAAAACTATGTCAACTATGCAAAGAATGCATATATTATATGCACTCTCGACAAATTCTCGTACAAAAGCAAACTTCGCATACATGGACAAAAAGCTTATGCCACAGATATCTCTTTTATGAACAACCGCGAGAATGCAATGTCTGGAGCAAATCTAGGGTGGAGACTTGAAACAATTGTCTATATTGAACTTCTAAGACGCTTCAGACCACATGAATGCGATATTTACTACTATAAAGAGTCTTCTGGCGAAGCAGACTTCCTCGTATGCAAGGGAAAACATGTGCAACAAATAATCCAAGTGTGCTATGACATTTCAAATATCAAAACAAGAAAGCGTGAGATCAAGGGGCTCTTGTTAGCTGCTGAAAAAACCGGATGCAATGAGCTTCTTATAATAACATACGATGAGGATGACATAATCGAAAAAGATGGCAAGACGATCAATATTGTTCCAGCATTCATATGGTTAGTAGAAGAATAATGCAATAAATTGCCAATATTGGCTAACGCTAGTGAGTATTGTAATATAAGTGACATGTTATTCATTGGACCACATGTATCAATCTCTACATCAATTGCGCTTTCTGTAGAGCGAGCCTATGAGCTTGGCGCCACGGGCTTTGCAATCTTTACAAAGAACCAAAGACAATGGAGAAGCCCCGCTTTAAAAGAAGAAGAAATAATTGCATTCAAAGAGAACATGGGAAAAAATGGCTATTCATATAAGGCTGTCTTGCCACATGCAGGCTATCTTATAAACATAGCAACTCCCGACGAAGATCTAAAGAAGAAGTCATTGGATCTTTTCAACGAAGAGGCAAATAGACTCGATTTGCTAGGAATCAAAGTGATAAACATACATCCTGGCGCATACAAGGAAGGAGAGAGAAAAGACGGAATAAAGCGAGCTGCGAAAATGCTTGATCTAGTCCTCTCTTCCCATCCAAAACTCACTATTGCAATCGAGAACACAGCTGGCTCCGGTACTATTCTAGGAAGCACTTTCGAGGAGCTTTCAGCCATTTTGGATGAAATTGGGAACAAAGACCGAGTTGGTTTTACATTGGATACAGCACATCTTTACGGCGCTGGATACGATGTGAGAAACAACATAGATGGAATTTTGGACGAATTTGTATCCAGATTCTCAAGCGAAAAGCTATATGGCATGCACTTGAACGACTCCAAAGTTCCACTTGGCTCAAAAAAAGACAGACATGACAATATAGGACTAGGCTTGATTGGAAAAGCTCCTTTTCTTGAGATTGTCAAAAGAAAGGAAGTAGATGAAAAACCTTTGATTCTGGAAACGCCGAACGAAGAACTGTGGAAAGCTGAGATAAAGGAGCTCTTGGATGCAAGTAAAGGATAGATGCGATAGCGATAAAGTTATCGTACTTGGACATAGAGGAGATCCGTCAAAAGAGATCGAGAACACTATCAAATCATATTCCAGCGCTCTATCATCTGGTGCAGATGGCATTGAACTCGATGTCCATATAACATCTGATGAAAAGCTAGTTGTAATCCATGACTTCAACACAAAAAGAGTCTTCGGTGTCGACAGACTTGTAGAGGAGTGCACATTGGCAGAGCTCAAGGAAATATCAGAAGAAATACCGACGTTGGACGAAGTCTTCTCAAGCCTTGGGAAAATCTACTACGACATCGAGATAAAAGCAAATATATGCTATGACAAAAAGCTGATATACAAGCTTGTCGAATCCTTGGATGAGCATATGAATCTATGCGATAAAATAATGGTTTCATCATTCAATCCACTTGCAATGCGTTGTTTTTCAAAAGTATCAAAATATGGATTTCCAAAAGGCATAATATATGATGGACCACCAACATCTGTTCCACGCTTTTTGCAAAAAGGGCAAGGAAGATTTATTTTCCCTTGCGACTTTCTCAAACCAAAGTGGGACATAGCAATCAGGGAAAAGGAAAGCAAACCTTCGTATCCTATAGTACCTTGGACAGTAGACTCAAAGGAGAATCTTGAAAAGCTTTATCCAACGAAATTCCCTATAGTAATAACGAACAACCCAGATTTGATTGTCAAAGCTCTTCAAGAAGACGGCCTGCGATAATACGGGCCTCTCTCAAAAGAGAATCATAAGATGCGCTTTCACTATCATGTCCAGACCCTACCATATAAGAGTCTTGGACAGCTATCTCTCTCTCATCAGAAGAAGAAACAATTGTTACTCTTCCCTCTGTGCGAGCATATATTTCATCTCTATATTGTTTGAAATCTGTCACTCCAACTCTCAAGATCGCATAATATCTATACTCAGGGTACGTATTAAGCAAATCGTAGTAGATATCCTCGCTCTCTTCTCCGAATGCAATAACAAATGAGAAATCAGCCACCTTTGCTGTTGAAAAATATCTCTTGACCTCTTCGATGAAATCAGGATTATCTATTTGGTTACCATCGGTATCATACAATGCGATTGCAAACAAAAGCTCATCTGGTGAAAAACGTCCAGTATCATCGTAGCTGTAAGCAACGCTTTTTTCTTCGAGTATATTGTAAAGAGAATCAAGAAATCCCTCTTGTGCTTTCTCTTCGATTTTAGAAAGAAGATTGCTATCAAGCAATATAGAGAATACAATCTCACCGCTCCTTATTATGTATGGATTTGTATTCTTGAATCTGAAAGTACCCTTCTTATTTGTCATGCACCTTACAGTGCTTGATATAATATCACCACTTATATCCATCATAGAGTATTTTGCAATGACACTTGAATTGTTCACAGGAGGATAGAATAGCCCTTTTGTCCTACTTACTTTAACAGTAACTCCAATGGATTCCTTTGCTTCTTTCGAAAGCGTTATCCTTAGATTCTCAGCATAATTGATAACCTTCTCTAAAAGAAAATCAGGAGTATAGTCTGGATTATTTACATCTCCCTCCAATGAGATAACGATTGCTTCTAAAAGCGCATTTATCGCATCCACATCCCTATTTTCCTTATATAAAGAAATTGAATCCGATAGCTTTTTTGATATATTATCCTCTCTTTGCAAAAGCTCTACATAACTTTGGCTTCTAGAGTTTTCCAAGATCTTCGCTGAAGTTCGAGCAAGAACATAGTAATGCCATTCCCCGTTTGTTTCCTGGTATACATAGTGGTCAGAGACCTCAGTAGAAAGCGATTCAATCGAATCTGTCGACATTAGTTGCCTAAAGTATTGAGTGCCGATTTCATAACCAAGGTCCTTGCCGATTTTGTCCAAAATCTCTTTATATGCATCATCCTTGGCACCTTCTTCTGAAAAGCTTATTCCATGCCCAACATACATTACAGCTCCCGATATCTTAGGAGTTGTTGAAATCCAATCAGGTCTGACAAAGACACTCACCGTTGCACAAGATATGAAAAAAACGCATAGAGTTAGTATTAAGAAAAGCCTCTTGATCAAAAACTGCCTCCAATACCAAAAACCATAGAGTGCCCAAGCTCTGGGAGTTTTATATAACCTACTCTCCATAGGAATTTAGCAAATGCTCTATGCTCATAGTAGATAGAATACATGCCATCATAGACGAAATCGCCACCCCTTATCCCAAGGAGAAGAAATGCGCTGGCTCCTACTCTGCCATTTTGGATAAATGTGAATGAGTTCTTCAACAAGTCGCTTATATCGAGATAAGCTTGGATGCCAATGCCCGAATAGAAAGAAGAAGTGCCCTTCTTGTTCTCATACAAAAATGTTACAGCAGGCAAAAACGGGTAGATGATGTTTGTAGTGCTCAATTCAAGCGCAAAAGCAAAGTTTTTTTTGTAGAAATTGGTTGAACCATAGAGTGCATAGCGCCATGAACTTGCCCTTTCAAGCATCATTCCAGGCTTTGGAGACGAAATGAATACAGATTGCAATTCGTCAACCTCGCCATGATGTCGCTTTAGTTCGAAAAAACCCTTTGTCTTGCCATTTGCATCTTTCAAAACAAACGAACTTCCAAGCCTATAGTTCTTCTTATGATAGAATGAAAAAGACCCAGAGTAGATGTAATCCAGCTTCTCATCACTATCAAGATACAAAGATGTCTCATAGAAAAGAGCATTTACAATCTCTTCGTTGATATCTTCTTTCAGTGACTTTTGATTATTTGAAACCAACGCCAATTCAAGAGACTTGTCAAGGAAAGACAAATCGAAAGAAAGATGTATCCTTTCCTTCTCATCTATAGAGTAAGAATAGCTTGAAATCGAAAAATCAATATCATCTCGTCCTTTGTCGTTCTCATCTATAGCTTTCTCTATAATCAGTTTGATATCGTCCGGAACATCTGGGGAAAATGAAACTGATGCAAAAACAAAGCTGAACGATAAGAATAAAACAAAGAACAAGACAAGTTTCTTCATTATTTTTGACTCCAATAATCAACTATACCAAGCATAAGGTTAAGAGATGTATTCATGCCATCTACAGCAACCCACTCCTTCAGAGAGTGGAGATTATGTCCACCAGTGAATATATTAGGACATGCGACACCTGTCTCAGCAAGTCGAGCACCATCTGTTCCGCCACGAATGACTTCACTTTTTATAGCAATGCCCAACTTCTTTCCTGCCTCATATATTGCATCGACAGCCATTGGATTTTTCCCATTAGCTTCTGCCATATTGTGGTAACTGACCTTCACAGAGCATTCAATCTGGCCTCTGTATAAAAGAGCAATGGATGATGCAATAGACTTTACAGCCTCAATTCTGTACTCAAAGTTCTTCAAGTCGAAGTCTCTGATAAAGATGTCGAGTTTTGCTTCCGATGCGGTTCCTGAGAAATCCAATGGGCAATAGTATCCATAGCGCCCATCTGTGGCCTCAGGACTCTCAGCTTGCGGAAGCGTTGCGACAATTTGCGACGCCATAGTAATCGCATTAACCATTATTCCTCTTGCTGAACCAAGATGAATAGATACTCCCTTCAGTTTTATAGAGACAGTTGCAGCATTGAAGCACTCTGTTTCAATAACTCCTTCTGTGCCACCATCTATAGTATAGCAACAATATGACTTGAGCCTTTGATAAGGGAAAAGAGACATACCAGAGCCGGTCTCTTCATCGGGCGTAAAGTACACTTCTATATTGGGTCTTTTGATCTCTGGGTGTTCAACCAAATAGCTGAGCCCTTCCATTATTATTGCAACGCCAGCTTTATCATCAGAGCCTAGAAGAGTTGTACCATCGCTTGTGATTATCTCGCTTCCTATGTATCTTGAAAGCTCTGGATCCTCATCTGGCGACAATACTAAGCCATTGAGCTTTATATCCTTTCCATCATAGTTTTGCCATCTTTGAGCCTTTACATGGTTTCCTTCGACATCATCTGCTGTATCGACATGAGCCATGAAGCCTATGGTTTTGTCTCCACAATTGCCCTTCAATGACCCCATCAAAACCTTCTCATGTCCGTAGTATGTATCGATTCCAAGTTCCTCAAGTTCTTTTTTCAACTCATTGAGAAGAACCTCTTGAGACGCTGTAGTCGGCCTTTCTATGCCACTCTTGGACGGGTCTGACATCGTATCGAAAGTCGTATAATAGATAAATCTTTTGCTAAGACTGTTTTTCAAATCAATCATAATACCTCCACGCACATACTCAATAGTAAAACAAAATCTTACCAATCAAAAGAGGTTTATGAATGTCAAAAAATGACACTGTTTGGTAAAAAATAACATGCTATCGGGCATTTTGATTTGGTCTTTAAAATAAGACAAGCATGATTCATGCGATCAGGAGGTAAAATGAAAAAAGGACTGATTCTTATGCTTATATTGGCACTTTCTGTTGCAACAGTATTCGCCAATGGACAAAAAGATTCGAACGCGTCACAAAAAGACATCCAGCTAAGGATGATGTGGTGGGGCGGAGACTCTAGACATACACCTACTTTGGCAGCGTTGGAGAAATACCATGAATTAAATCCTAATGTCACTGTCGAGGGCGAACCTAACGGATGGGATGGATACTACCAGAAGGTCGTCACTCAAGTTGCTGGCGGAACAGCTGCTGATTTGTTGCAAATCGACCAGCCATGGCTCAAGGAGCTTTGCGCAAGGGGAGATGTGTTTGTAGCTCTAGATGAAACGAACATCAATCTTGACGAATTCGATCAGAAATTCCTTCAGGATTTTTGCTCATACAATGGGAAAATCTATGGCCTTCCTACAGGAACAAATGTAAACACACTTATTGTTGATACAGAAATGCTAAAGGCTGCAGGCATTGACGAGAATACTGTATGGACATGGGATAACATGGTCACACTAGGAAAGAAGCTACATGATTACAATCCTGAGTGGTACTTGAATGGAGCAACTCCTGACCATGTAAGATACTGGTTTGAGGTATACATGGCTCAAGTTGCTGGTGGCGTTGTCGACGAGAACGGAAAAGTAATGTTCACAGAGGAACAAGCTATCGAGGCATTTGAGTACTTCCAGAAATGGTTCGACAATAACGTAGTTGCTCCATTTGCTCAATCATCACTTTTCTACCAGAAGTTCCAGGAAAACCCTGAATGGGTAAATGGGAACATGTGCATGGCATGGACATGGGTATCTAGCATGTATAAGGATTTCGGAGGAAGAGAGAACTTTGTGACAAGACAGCTACCTGTAATGGAGGGCGCAAAGAACACTGGTGTCTTGATGAGACCATCACAGATTTATGTAGTGCCATCGTCTTCCAAGAATATAGATGAGGCATTGAATCTCCTTGCATATATGACATATGACAAAGATGCTGCAACAATCCTTGGCACAGCTCGCGGAATCCCATCATCAAAGACAGCTCTTGCTGCTGTTGCTGAATCCGGAGCAATCTCAGAGCTCTCAGAGAAAGCAACCAATGACGGTGTTGCACAAGCTGGCGATCCTCAGAGCACATATCAGATGAATTCACAGATTATGCAAGCAATGCAAGATGTAATCGATGAATTCGGATTTGGGAAAATAACAGCTGAGGAGGCTGGAAAGAAGATGATCTCGCACCTTAACGAGACTTTGAGCTCACTATAAAAAAGCTCTTACTGGCCCTCCTATGCAGGGAGGGCTTTTCTCTTAACAAGGCAAATGAAACACACTATGATGAAAACCAAACATAAACAAAAATACCAATTCTCAGGACTTATTTACATTCTCCCATGGATTCTGGGTTTCCTTGTTTTGCAACTTATCCCTCTTATAAATTCGATGATCTATTCCTTTACAGATTTCTCAATGATTGGCAAATCGCATTTTGTAGGGATATCAAACTATGCAAAAGCGTTTAAGACGCAAGAGTTCTGGAACTCGCTTAAAGTTACATTCTTCTATGTATTGATGGCTGTTCCTTGCAAAATTGCATTTGCGCTTTTGATTGCTATAATCCTTAATCAAAAGATCAAGGGAATAAACTTCTTCAGAACACTTTACTATCTTCCATCTATCCTTGGAGGATCTGTTGCTATATCGATTCTATGGAAATACCTTTTCATGCAAAAAGGCATAATCAACGGCCTATTGTTGAAAATAGGAATACATGGGCCTGATTGGCTGGGAAATCCATCTTTTGCGCTTCCTACAATTGGGCTTGTAACAGTATGGCAATTTGGCTCCTCAATGCTTCTTTTTCTAGCTGGATTGAAGAATATACCAACATGCTTGTATGAAGCTGCTGAGATAGATGGGGCTCGCACACTACGAAAGTTCACATCTATTACACTTCCAGAATTATCGCCTATTGTCCTATTCAATTTGATTATGCAAATGATCAATGCATTCCAGGAGTTCACGCCAGCTTATGTAATTACGCAAGGTGGACCGTTAAAGAGCACATATCTTTATGGTCTTATGCTATATGACCAGGGATTCAAATTCTTCAAAATGGGATATGCGTCAGCTCTTTCTTGGATTCTCTTCGTGATTATCATGATTTTCACATCCATGACATTCGGCTCATCGCAATCCTGGGTACACTATGGAGACCAAACATGAGAAAGAAAACACCTATACAAAAAATCATATCCTATATATTCCTTATACTTCTCGCTTATATAATGATCTACCCTCTTTTGTGGATGATTGGTGCTGCCTTCAAAACAAATGATGAGATCTTCGGAACTATTGGAATTCTTCCAAAGAATCCTGTGTTTGGAGCATTTGAGGCTGGATGGAAAGGGACAGGAAAATATGGCTTTTCAACATTCTTGCTAAATTCGATGCTATTGGTAATCCCTACAGTATTCTTCACAGTACTATCTTCGACATTGGTTGGTTATGGCTTTGCTCGCTTTGAATTCCCTTTCAAGAAGGCATTATTCATTTTGATGCTGTCGACATTGATGCTGCCGTCAACTGTAATTATCATTCCAAGATACATCCTCTTTAAGAAATTCGGTTGGCTTGACTCATATATGCCATTTTGGATGCCAGCTTTGTTTGCTTGTTCATCTTTTTTCAACTATATGATGGTTCAATTCTTCAGAGGACTTCCTCGCGAGCTTGACGAATCGGCAAAAATAGATGGGTGCAATAGCCTTAAGATCCTATGCAGGATATTGCTCCCGTTATGTAAGGCTGCAATATTCTCTGTGATAGTTTTCCAGTTCGTTTGGACATGGAACAACTTCTTGGAAGTCCTTATCTACATAAACTCAGTCGACAAGTTCCCTGTTGCACTTGGACTTAGGATGACAATGGATATTGGAGCAGAGTTCGACTGGAACCAAATCATGGCAATGTCAATTGTAGCAATCGCACCTCCTGTAATCCTCTTCTTTGCCGCTCAAAAGTACTTTGTAGAAGGAATTGCAACAACAGGAATGAAAAACTAGACAGAATCCTAAAGGGGATTGGCCTTGCTTGCATCTATTGGCAATATGATCAAAACTTCGACTCCAATCCCCTCTAGGCTCTTTATTTCAAGGCTTGCTTTGCCTTTGTAGAACAGATCAAGCCTTTTTCTAGTATTTGCAATGCCCATGGATTTTTTCCTGACAAGAATATCCTCGCCCTCTTCGTTCAATACTCTAACTTCATCAGGGCTAAGCTCTTTGCCATCGTTGATTATCTGTATTTCCATCAAATCATTTGTCTTCTTCGATATCTTTAGGAAAACATTCACAACTTTCCTTCCCTGAAAAGCATGCACAAAGATATTCTCCAAAAGCGGTTCAAGGAACAAAGATGGAACATGCTGAGATAATAGCGATTGATCAATGCTTTCGCTGTAGTTGAATTTATCCTGGAATCTGTATTTCTGGATTGCAAGATATCTTTTTGATTGCTCGATCTCGGTGCTCAACTCAACTCCATCAAGATTGGACCTGAGTGTATATTGCAACAATTTGCTCAAAAGTTGGATCATCGAAGAAACATCGTTCTCTCCTCCGAGAAGCCTGATTGCTTTCCAGTTTATAGTATCGAGAGTGTTGAATAGAAAATGCGGATTCAATTGCAATTGCAAAGCTCTGTACTCAGCTCTCTCCTTTTGCAATTTCATATAATCGCCTTCCAAAAACGTCTGTATTATGTGGTAGTTAACGTAATCATATACATCTGTGTATTGATCAAGCTCTCCTTTATTGGGCTTTTGGTTGAATTTTTCAATCAGGACTTTCAAGAATGCTACTTCCTTCTTATGCGCTTGCTTTGTTAAGAAGAACGCAAGCAAGACAGAAAGAATTGTCAAAAGAATCGTATAAGCAAGAAGGACATTGCTTGTATAGTACAATTCCTTCTTTGCATACATCAAGTTATAAGACCATCCATGCCCTTCGGCTTTATCCGAGAATATCATTGAATCAGGATCGCTATCGCCTGCGGAGAACAAAAGCTCGCCACTCTCAGAATAAACTGATAGCGATGCATTGTTGGAAAGAGGCATTGATTTTACGAGCGAATCCTTTTTCAAATCAAGGATTATTACACCAATTTGTTTTCCAACCGAATTGGTAATAGGTCGCGATATTCTTATGAAATTCTTGAAAAGCGTTGAGCTGTTGCTATCCAAATGGGTACTTACCATATACTCATCCACCCACTCTTTGTTCTCATTAGCATCCAAGTTGGCAAAGCCATATTGAGAGCATAATATCAATTTGCGAGGGTTCTCTACGTAGATATATATGTCTTCAATCAATTCCCTTGAATTCATTATAGAGCTGACAAAACCTTCAAGGATTATACTCTCACGATACTCGTTGTAGTCCACAGATAATTCTTTTGTGATAGCTTGAAACCGTCTGCTTATTTCACTATTCGACGAAAATTGAAGCGTCAATGCATCCATGCCATCGAGTATAGTCTCATAGTATGTCATGATTTGTCTCAATTGGCCTCTTGCGTTTTCTTCAACATTCCTATTTACAATGTAACGCGTTATGAGCGACGAGCCTCCACCGAGGATCGCAACCACTACGAGAATCGGAATCAAATATGATAAATAAAGTCTAAGGAATCTATTGCTTCGCATTCTTTTCAATAATCTCTTTGCGATACGCTTGAGGACTTACGCCTGTAATCTTTCTAAATGCGCGACAAAAGTTCTGCGTATCTTGATAGCCCAATGTCTTTGCAATCTCGGAATTCGTATAATTTGAATATCCTGATAGCAATTTCCTAGCCCTCTCTATTTTTATTCTGAGAAGCATATCCTGAAAATTCTCACCAGTCTTTTCCTTGAAAAGGCGTGACAAGTAAGAGATATTAATACCCAGTTCATCTGCGACTTTCTTAAGCGATGCTGTACTAAGACTTGTCTCTATTATATAAGTCGCTTTCTCGATCAAATTCGCTGGTTCTATTTCATATGATGTATTGGCTCTGATATCAAGCTCCTGCTTTATCCGCCTCAAGGCTTTCTTTATTTCATCGAATGACGCTGGCTTCGATAGATAATCATGGACTCCGTAACGCATAGCCTCACGAGCATATTCAAAATCATCATATGCGCTGATTACCAATACTATTGGAGGCTCCGGCAGCTCTTGCACAGCCTTAGCAATATCCAAGCCAGTGATCTCAGGCATTCTAATATCTGTAAGAATCGCATCGCAGCCTAATTCCTTTATCATCTCCAAGGCCTCTGTGCTGTCATCATATATACCTTTTAGGTAAAACCCTTCATCCTCGAATGGAAAGAATTCAGCTAGCCCATGCAATTGCTCAATCTCATCATCCACTAACACCAAGCTATACATGCCGAAAATTATATCATCAAATGACTTCAATATGTCAAAATATGATTCAATTATGTAAAAAAAAGCATATATGAAAGGAATTAGAGGATCATTGTAAAATAAACATATAAAAGGAGACAGAAAATGAAAAATGCAAGGATATGCATCATCGGAGGTGGAAGCCGTCTTTGGGCTATAAACTTCATGAAGGATCTTGCCCTAAATAAAGAAATTGCTGGCACTGTTGTCTTGCACGATATCGACAAGGAAGCAGCAAGAAACAATGTTGAAGTTGGCAATAGAATGCTCAAGATAAATGGAGGCGAAAATCGCTTCTCGTTTATCGCTGAAGACAATCTTGAAAAAGCCCTTGAAGGTGCAAATCTCGTTTTGATAACGATCGAGCCGGGAAAAACAGAGTGCCGCTATGCAGACCTATGCATTCCAGAAGAATATGGTATTTTGCAAACTGTTGGTGATACGACAGGTCCCGGAGGCTTGATAAGAGCCAAGCGCGCATTGCCTCTTTTCTTCCAATTCGCAAAAGCAATTGAGAAAGTGTGTCCAGACGCTTGGGTAATAAACTACACAAACCCAATGACACTTTGCACAGCATCACTATACAGGCAATTTCCAAAAATCAAAGCCTTTGGATGTTGTCATGAGGTATTCCACACAGAGGATGTGCTTTGCAAAATAGTCGAGAAGGAGTTTGATGTTCCTTTGCCCAACAGGCGTGAAATCAGAGTCGACCTAACTGGCGTGAACCACTTTACATTCATAACAGGTGCTTGGTGGCAAGGACATGACTTAATGCCTCTTGTGAAGAAGATAGCTAACGACAAGGATACATTCTCAGACCACACAGCAATAGCAAAGGAGCGAATAAGAGATGAGAAGTGGTTTGATTGCGATCAACTTGTGGCATTCGAATTTCTCAAGTCCTTTGGTGCTCTTGGTGCTGCCGGAGATAGGCATTTGTCTGAATTCGTTCCATGGTTCTTGAGAGATGAAAGTTATCTTAACAAACTCGGCGTTGTTAGAACTCCTTATCAATGGAGACTGAAGACAGCAAAAGAAAAGAGAGAGAAGGTATTCACAGACGAGGAACTTGTTGCGAAAGCCAGCGGAGAAGAAGGCGTTGATATAATGATGGCACTGCTTGGGGAGAAGGATTTGATCACAAACATCAACAGACCAAATGAAGGCCAGATTTCATATCTCCCAAAGGGAAGAGTTGTAGAAAGCATTGGACGAATCAGCCAAGACTCAATCACAGCTATCGTCTCATCCGACCCACCACTTGCAATACAGGATATGGTAAGAAGAATATCCGATGAACAGCAAATCGCTCTCGATGCTATTTGGGACAACGATGATGAGAAACTCTTCCAAGCACTTTTGTTGGATCCTCTTGTAAACATTCCTGTAGAAAAAGCACGTGAAATGTTCAATAGAATGCTTGTTGCTGGAAAACTTGCATATTAGAAGCAAAAAAAAGACTGTAGCATCAATTCGTGCTACAGTCTCTTGACTGTCACTTCGCTTCAAGAATAAAGGATGTTGATGTCATTACAATACTGTTTTGATCTGACCAAGCTCCTTTGAAATCCTTTCGTGAAACAAAATCCGGATAGTGTTCTGTCTCAAGGCAAAGTCCAGAGAACGAGCCATAATCTATACCATATTTTCCTTTTTGATTGCTTTTCAAAGCAGATCCTGTATAGAGCTGTACAGAAGGCAAGTCTGTTTTGACTCTTAGTTTTAGTTCATTTCCCTCCAATACTATATCTCCAGGTTTATCCAATATAAAGCAATGGTCATATTTGCCATCTCTCCTTTTTCCAATTTCAACAGGAGAAGTAAAATCAAAATCGGTTTTCTCGCTTGGCATTATTTCTGTAGGAATAAGCTGACTGTCGACTTCAATATAATGCGACGATGGCATCGAAAGAGTATGTGACAATATATCGCCATATCCATTGAGGTTGAAGAATGCATGGTTTGTGATATTGACAGGGCATAGAGTATCAGCTGAAACCTCATAGTCGATTCTCATCTCTCCATTTTCAGAAAGCGAGTAACAAACCGATACGTCCTCAGAAGATGGAAAGCCTCCTTCTTTTTTAGAGACAAGATTGAGTATAAGATAATCATCTCCAAATTCTTTCAATCTCCACTTTTTGTACCCATAGTTCTTCGATCCGGAATGCAAGTTGTTGTCTCCATCGTTTTTATCAAGGACATGGACACCAAGTGCATCCTTGTATGTTGCATTCTTTATCCTATTTGCAAATGGGCCAACGACTTCTCCAAAATAATTGTCGTTGTTTATATATCCATATGTGTCATCATAGCCTAGAACAATATCCCTGTCCTTGTACTTGAAAGATTGCAATATTGCACCTCTGTCCAATATTGATACACTATAAGCGCCAGCGACAATCGTGAATTTTGTTGTATTATCACCGAAATCATTTGTTTTAAACATATCTACTCTCCTAGTTGAACAAAGGTGTTAAAGCATCCACATAGGAACACCATTTTTTATAAAGCTCTTTGTATATCTTGTTGTTTTCCATCACAGGTTCAACGCTTTTCTCTTCATCGAAAACGACATTTTCGCTAACTATATCGGCAAGAGGCTTGCCACTTGAAAGCCAATAAGCTTGAATCGCTGCTCCAAAAGCTGCAGATTCCTTGATCTTAGGGACACGTACAGAACATCCTGTCATATCAGCAACAATCTCTCGCCAAATAGCACTGTTAGCCCCGCCTCCAGTGAGCGATATAGTTTTGCACTCGACAGATGATTGTTTGAAAGATTCCAGTCCAAGCAAAAATTCGAACGAAACACCCTCCAAGCTAGCTCTTGCAATATTCTCTTTCTTCATATTCTCTGGTGTTAGCCCTGTAAATGTACCCTTTCCATTCGGAAGATTCGGGATTCTCTCACCATTGAAAAACGGCAACAATAAAACACCCTCAGAGCCTACAGGCGCCTTTCTCGCAATATCATCGAATTCTTTCACATCGAGATCCAAAAACTTTCTAACGGACTCTGATGCTACAGTGCAATTCATCGTACAAAGCAATGGAAGCCACGAGCCATGCGATGAGCAAAATGCAGCAAGTGCTCCAAAAGGATCTATAGCAGGTTTTGACGATGATACAAAAAGCGTCCCGCTTGTGCCAAGGCTTAATGTCAAACATCCATCCGAGACAGATGCTGTGCCAATAGCTCCCATCATGTTATCACCACCACCTGTTGCAACCTGAACGTCTGCAGAAAGCCCAAAGCGGGATGCAATCGATGGCAATATGCTTCCCAAGATTCCTGGCTCTTTGATTGTTCTTGGAAGTTTTTCTTTCAAAGAATCATCTATGATAGAGCATAGCTTTTCACTCCAAGTTCCCTTTCTTATATCCATCAATCCAGTGCCAGATGCGTCTCCCCTTTCCATTGAGACAATGCCAGTCAAGTAGTAGTTTATATAGTCATGAGGAAGCATCACATAAGAAGTTTTATCGAATATGTCTCTATGATGCTTTTTCAGCCATAGTATTTTGCTTGCTGTATAGCCAGGCAATATAGGATTGCCAATGTCATTGATCAAAGCTTCCTGTCCTCCATAGAGTCTAGTAAGCTCCTTGCACTCTTCTAGTGTCGAAGTGTCACACCATAGCTTCACGTTGTACAATACAGCACCATCCGACGAGACAGGAACAAAGCCATGTTGCTGACCTGATACAGCTATAGCGCTAATATTGGCCTTAATCTCATTTGGGATAGTGTCCAAACACTTATCAAGAGCATCAATCCACCATCTAGCCTTCTGTTCTCTTGTTCCATCCGGACCATTTATTATGTCTATGCTCTCAGAGGCTTGTGCAACAATCTCCTTCTTATCAAAATCATAAACAATGGCCTTTATGCTTTGAGTGCCAAGATCTATTCCCAGTGTAATCATAACTCTACTCCTCGATATTTTCTTTAATCTTTACAACATGCTTTATGTAATATGATGTGCAAGTATCAAAAGGATTGATCAAATGCTCGCACATCTTCTTCATGCTCTGGTAGCCTTGCACAAAAGGCTCTTGGCACACTATCCAAGCAATCTTGTCTTGTTTGACAAGCTCTTTGACAGATGCAACATCATCGGATGCAAATACCAAGATAGGTCTCGACCCCACAGCCTTCACAACGCCTGATGCGCCTGCCGCAACAACATAGATAGAATTGATATCGGGTCTTAAGTCCAGCTCTCGTTCTACAGCTCTCAAGCTAATTTCGTCATCATCCTCAGATAAGCACTCAGCAACAAGCTTGTATTCGATCTTGTTCTTGTCCAGAGTTTCAATGAATCCTTTCACGGCCTCAGAGTGTCCTTTCATTGCCTTGGAGCCTTGCACAATCAATATCCTAGGCATTTCTTTTGCACAAAGATGCAACAAGCCTGCGTTCAAAGCTCCTTTCTTGTAGTAGTCGGAACCAACGTAGAACTTCTTCTCTCTAGCCGATATATCTGTATTCATGGCAGCAAATGGAATATCCAGCGAATCAAGAAACAAGTTGATTTTCCCTTCATCGACTGTTGCAAGAATAAGTGCATCGCACTCTTTTGAAAGTCTCTCTATTGCATCAAGATGGATCTCTTGGTCAAAACCTGCCACATCGACAATCTTCAAAGAAAATCCAAAGTCTTTATATTCTCGCTCAGCCTCGACAAGACCTCGTTTCACATCATCGAAAAACGGATTGTTGACAGATGGCATCAAGACTCCTATCGTCTTAGTCTTCTTGCAAACAGATAAAAGTCTTCCAGCCTTATTTGATCTATATCCAAGCTCCTTCGCTTTCTCTAAAACCCTTTCTCTTACATCAGCCGACACCTCTGCTCTGTTATGCAAAGCTCGGTCAACAGTTCCCCTGGAGACACCCAAGGCATCGGCTATATCTTTGATTGTCGCCATTAAAACGGACACTCCCCTTCATAGAGAACGCCCTCTGGCCTATTGTATGAAATATCTGTCACGCCGAGGTATTTCAATACAGAATAAAATGACTTCCCAATGTGGTCAAAAGCAACAGCACCATGATGAGGGAAATGTTTTTCAATAAGGACATGTCTGTAGAATCTACCCATCTCAGGAATTGCAAATACGCCTATTCCACCGAAACTCCTTGTTGCGACAGGCAAAACCTCTCCTTGACATATATATGCTTCAAGAGTCGTATCAGCATTTGAATGGAGACGGAAGAAAGAGACCTTTCCTGGAGCAATGTCTCCCTCTAGAGTTCCTCTCGTGAAGTCTGGCTCTCCGCCATTTTCCAATAACCTATTTTGTATTATCTGGTATTTCACAGCACCACATGAAAGATTGCAATTAGGCGTATTGCCACAATGGAATCCCATGAACACATCATTGAGCTTATATGGGAATTTGCCCTCTATATCTGCTTTGTACATGTCTTTTGGAACAGTATTGTTTATATCAAGCAATGTTACTGGCGAGGCTGTGATACATATTCCGATATATTCAGATAGCGCTCCATAGATATCGACTTCACATGCAACAGGTATTCCTTTTGAGCCAAGTCGGCTATTGACATAACAAGGCTCAAAACCAAAGGATTCAGGGAATGCTGGCCAGCATTTATTTGCAAAAGCAACATATTTCCTTGCGCCTTTATGTTCCATTGCCCAATCAAGAAGCGTAAGTTCGAACTGGGCCATCCTTGGCAGCAAATCAGGGTATGTATTGCCATTTTTACCAAGCTCTTTTTCCATCTCGGAAACAACACTATTTACTCTAGGATCATCTTTGTGCTTTTTGTATGAGACTAGCAAATCCAATTCGCTGTTTTCTTCTATCTCAACACCAAGGTCGTAAAGAGCTTTTATCGGAGCATTGCATGCAAAGAAATCCTGTGGGCGTGGGCCAAATGTGATTATCTTGAGGTTCTTGATTCCTATCAAGGCCCTTGCGACAGGAATGAAATCGACAATCATCTCAGCTAAATCCTTAGCATCCCCTACAGGATACTCTGGAATATATGCTGGGATCTTCCTCAATCCAAGGTTATATGAGCAATTGAGCATTCCGCAATAAGCATCGCCTCTGCCATTTATCAAATTATCCCCTCTCTCTTCTGCTGCAGATGCAAACATCACAGGACCATCAAAGTATTTTGCAATAAGAGTCTCTGGAGTCTCTGGACCAAAATTGCCTAAAAAGACGACAAGGGCATTGCATCCTTGGCTCTTTATTTGATCTAATGCCTTCAAAGCATCATTTTCATTCTCGACTACGACATCGGACTCCACTATAGAGATACCAAGATTCGACAATTCTTTGACAATTTCTCTTCTTCTTGTTTGGGAAATAGAGACAACAAAGCAATCTCTACTGACAGATATAATGCCCAATTTAACAATTGGAATATTACTCAACATAATCTCAACTCCTTTCCGTGCTCGTGCACGATTACATTTTCTGTTGAGTTTTACAAACTGTCAATCAAAAAGTTTAGAAACTACCTGCTTTGTTTCTAGATCTTGAAGTTGTACTTCTCCAATATAGGCTTCAAGTCCTCTTTTATCCCATAGACTGTGAAGACAGCAAGGATAATAGCTGTCGTTACAGGAGATTGACTTAACGATTTTCCTGTATTTATTACTCCTGCAGCGATTGCCCATGAAACAGTTGGCTCTGTTGTCAACTCTTTGAGCCAATCGTAGAATGTTTGTGCTGTTGCATCCTTGTCGCTGTTTTTCTTCTCGATAATCCTCATGAAAGCAGACGCAACTATTCCTGCAGATATCGATACAGCTGTCGCAGCTGTTATCTTCCCCCAGAATACAGTATTTGGAATTGCAGCATAGACAAGAGCTGCAGTTAGCAAGACAACAGATTTCACTACAAGCTTGCGTACATCTTTGAAGAATTCTGCTTTTTGAGTCTCGTTCAAGGCCCTTGTCTCTTGCTCAGCTACTTCCAAAAGCCTCGTTTCTATCTCCTCGGCCTCACTCTTGATTAGCAAAAGATCCGACTCGGAAACGATTCCTTTTGCAGCATTTACTACTTCTTCAACATCTTCAAATCGATCTGTGTAGTAGAGAAACTCGATGTATTTTTCTCCGTTTTCCTCTGCCGCCAATGCTCGCGTCACATTCTCTCCAACAAGCGTTCCCTGTTGAGTGTACTTAGCCACATCCTCGCCATTCTCCTCCATTACTCTCAAAATGCGCTCCAAATGTTGGTCAATCATTCTCGAGCTTTCGCTCCTGATAGTAGCTTGATCCGGCTTCCCAGGCCCTGTCGTATTCAATGTACATGAGACAAGCATAGCCAAGGCCATGAAAGACGCAACAAACTTTTTTGTTGCCAAACAATAATCCATATAATCTCTCCTATATCCCGACTCCGACAAGAAGAGACAATCTAAAACGTGAGTATTGCGATATTCCTTCTCTTAAAATCGTCAAACAAGTGTTTTCTGACGAAAGAGTATCGCTGAAAGTCAATCGAGGCTCTATGTAAACATATCCAAACGAAATCGTCCAAGCCAAGAAAGCCTCTGAAAGAAAAACAATATCATCATCAGGAGCTCCAATGCCCATAAGCTTTCCAATACGAAAGACAGTGGTTCCAACATTCAAGCCTAGATCCGAGAAAGGATATACTGAAACAGAAAGCCCACCATCGAAAAACCAAAGCTGGTTGATATCGCAAATGCCAAATGAGCAAGTAGCCGATACTCGCATATCTTTATAGCGGTAGCCCCCCTCTATATCGAACCTCATACTGTCTTTCCAAAGAGCATCGATGGATCTGCAATCATAACCAACGTTCCATGATGCATAAAGCGAGATAGAAATGAAAAGGATAAAAAATAGAGTTACGATTCTTCTCATAACTCTATGATTAACCCGTTTTCCAAAGTTGCAAAGGGGGCAAAAGTGGCCAAAATAATCTCTGTCTACTCTTCAGGCCATCCAATTATCGCTCTAAATGCCTTTTCTTCCTTCTCTATCGATTTTGTTGCTATATAGATTGGATGGATCTCTCCTTTGACAGAGAGCTTTAATCCTTTATGCTTTCCATCCACTCTCTCGATCTCATAGCTTTCAAGAGCCGGAGTGAACGATGACCAAACAGCTTGGATACCGCCGTTCCAGTTCTTTCTCTTATAGAAGACCAGCTCTGTTCGAGTAACAACCAAAGCACCATAGACAACTTCATTTCGAATCTTGTCAACTAGCTGTCCCCTAAGAAATAAAAATGCCTCGCCTCTTCGCTGTTTATCGACCATCTTTCTTGTAACAAGGAATGTCATCACATACCAAATGCCAACAAGGATGACAATAGCAATCAACAAAGGGTAAATAATAATACCCTTGAAGGCATTGTAGTATACAAAAATGCCAAATAAAGCCAACATAATTAGCAATACAGCCCTGCTCATAGCATAAACCTCGCTTACTTTTACTTGCTTCTTTGCATAAGAAAGAGTTTTTGCAAATCCACGTATAAATATAGTTTTTTTCATTATCTTTGTCTTTAACGACATATTAACTCGCATTTTTGTTAGGTCTTTCCATTAGATAGTGTCGGGATTGTATTTAAAGGAGGCACTATGAGAGATAAACTCATTGCGATCGGATGCATTTTTTTGCTCATCTTGGCAATCGGATGCAAGGAAGAACCAACAGCTACAACTTTGCGCATTGAACTGAATAAAGGGACAAGGACAATAGCTCCAAATGACAGTTCGATGGAAATAACTGGCTACAAGATCATCCCAACTGGGCCGGATGGCAAAGTCGGATCCACACGCTACACATACTATTCGTATTGCAACCTCGAAAACATAAAACCAGGCAAATGGACAATAGAAGCATATGGTTTCAATAGCGACAGAATAGATGTGGCATATGGAAAAGCCGAAATAGCAGTAACAGAAGGCAATAATACAATAACAATCCCAGTAAGCACATTAGTAGGCAAAGGCTCTTTGTCTATAGTCTTTACATGGGACAAAGAAGCAATCGATAATCCCAACTTGAAGCTTTTTTTAAAGTCTCAAGACGATAAAAGTGCTGAGCGTGAGCTAGCTGCCTCAATTACAGCAAGCGAAGGAAAAGCCAATTTGGAAATGCAAGACTTGGATGCTGGCTCATATAGCTTGAGAGGAGAACTCTATGATGGTGATACCAAGAAATCAGGGTTTATAGAAGCAATACGAATCACAAACCAGAAAACAACAAAAGGAACAATACCGTTCGAGAGCGGAAAGCTGGAGGATGAGAAGCAAAATTCATCAACAATAGACATATCAAACAATACATCCTCTCCAATAGAAATCAAAATCGAAGGAGTTGAGAAAATAGTTGCAAAAGGCACAAGCTTCACAGCGACGTTGTCGATATTGTCAAACAAGATATCAAGTAGTGATATAAGTGCATCATGGTATCTTAACGGAACAGCTGTTGGCAGCGGATTATCATGCAAGATAAAACCAACAGAATTCGGAGACTATAGAATAGATGTAATTGTATCGACAAAAAACAAGGGATCCACAGGCTCAGCGTATGAGACATTTTCATCCGTTGCAACAACACGAAAAGGAATGCCTTACAATATGAAAGTCGTGAAGAATAGCGAAATCAGCCTTGGTAGCAACAATGTGATACGCTTCTTGCCAAATGGGAATGCAATCCTTGCAAGCAACGACTTGAAAGTATTGGAAATCTTATCGATTGAAAACAACAAGGTAGAGAAAGTAAAAACATACAGCTTCGACGAACTGTCCATAGATGGCATCGTATCTGATATTGCAACTGCAGCTCTTCCTGCCAATACCAATTTTACGCTCTATGTCATAACAAACAATAATCCTGAAATAGTAGCTTTAAGCTACACAAAAGCTGGCAATGCGTTAAGCTTCAAGGCAAAACAAACAAATGTAGTTGATGAGAAAGGAAAGAAAATCGAAAACCTTGGACCAGCAATAGGAATCTCAAATACAAGTTATCTTAACGCTGTCATTGTAGGTGCATCTACATTGAACTTTAAAAACACAGGAGTGCTCTTTATCAAATCAAACCCAAGCAGCAATGACAACAACTTCATAGAAGCTATGGACCTATATGAAGATTCCTTTGGGGAGGGACCTATAAACTCATTAGACTATTCCGAAAGCTCAGAGGCCGTTACAGCTGTATCTGGAACGACAGGTGCTGTCTATGCATTGAAGCGTGCAAGCGACAACAGCATAATGTTCAATCCAGCCCCAGTCTCGGACAGCTCAGAGAAGCTTGACCAAGGAAACCATGAATCCTTCACCCGCGGAATAATGGGAAGGATATTGAGCCACAAAACAGGCATAGGCTATATCCTTACTCACAACTCATTGAATTTGTATGAAATGGATAGAAGCAAAATACCTTTCATTTGCTTGCAAAACAACAAATCATTCAAGTTCACTTCACACTTGAACAAAATCCCTGCCTTGAAGGGAAGCTATGATAACTTGTTTTACTACATGATTGACAACCTATGCAAAAAACTGTATGTGCTCACATTTGAAAACGGCGAATTTCTGTGTGACAAGGAAGAGGATTTCGTCATCTTGCCAAGCAATGAGTACACAAGGATAGAAATCAGCAGAGATGGGAAAAACATTATACTCTATGATCCAAAGTGCGAAACAAAAGACATAGTTGTGCTTTCAGTGACAAGATAGATTTTGTTAGAATAGAAGAGCTGTCGCTCATGCAACAGCTCTTCTTTTTCTCTTTCTCTACTTCTTATAAGCAGGAATTGCTTGATATTCTGTATGCAATAGATGATGCGATTTCTCTGAAAGAGGAGCACCAAGGTACTCTTTGTACAAAACTTTAATCGATGGGTTTTGATGCGAGCATCTCTTTTCGCATCTCTCGTCATCATTGTATAGCCCTGCTGTACGCTCTTTTCTGATCTCGTCATCTGTGCCTATTGGCTGTCCACCTCCAGCAATGCAACCACCACGGCATGCCATTATCTCGATAAAATCGTACTCCGGAGCCTTGCCTTCTGCTTTATCAGCTTTGACTTTATCTAGCAATGCTTTTGCATTAGCCATTCCATGGACTACAGCAACTCTCAACTTCTTTCCACCAGCTTCAACTTCGCCGGACTTTACTTCAGCAAGCCCTCTGACAGCAGAAAGATTAAGATCGTCAAGCTCTTTTCCCTCTAGGACACTATATGCTGTTCTCACAGCTGCTTCCATGACTCCTCCTGTTGCTCCAAAGATCGTTCCAGCACCAGTGTACTCGCCAATAGGGCTATCAGCAGCGCTCTCAGAAAGGTAAGCGAAGTTGATTCCATATCTGGAGATCAATCTTGCAATCTCTCTTGTCGTAAGAACCAAATCTACATCCTTGCACCCAGATGAGAATGCATGCTTTCCGTCTCTATCGATCTCGCCCTTCTTTGCTGTGCAAGGCATAATCGCAACAGAATAGATGCGCTCAGGGTCAATCGAAAGCTTCTCAGCTGTATATGTCTTTGTGATAGCACCTTGCATCATCATCGGAGACTTTGCAGAGGAAAGATTTGGCAAAAGCTCTGGATAGTATTCCTCGCAGTAGTTTACCCATCCAGGGCAACATGATGTGATTTGAGGAAGAACTCCCGAGTTTTTAACTCTATCAATCAACTCGTAGCCCTCTTCCATTATAGTAAGGTCAGCTCCGAAGTTTGTATCGAACACATAGTCGATTCCGAGGCGTCTTAGTGCTGTGTAGAGTTTGCCTGTAGAAAGCTCTCCAGGCTTCAGACCAAACTCCTCTCCAATAGCGACTCTAACGGAAGGAGCAATCTGGATCATAACAACCTTATCTTTGTCTTCTATAGCACTTACGAGCTTGTCGCACTCATCCTCTTCATATATCGCACCAACAGGACAATGTGCAATGCACTGTCCGCACTTAATACATGGAGAGTCATTGAGAGGGAGGTTGAATGCTGGAGACATTGTCGTCTTATCACCACGTCCACAGAACTCAAGTGCATACACACCTTGAAGCTGTTGGCATACTTGGACACAGCGCCCGCACTTTACGCACTTTTCAGGATCAAGGATTATCGCACCTGTCGACTTATCCTTTGGCTTTGTCGAGATGCGAGTCTCGAATGGCTGCTCTTTGATTCCATACTCGATTGCAAGCTTTTGAAGTTCGCAATTGTTGTTTCGAATACAAGTCAAGCAAGACATAGGGTGATTCGAAAGCGTCAACTCAAGCACATTTTTCCTGACATTATAGAGCTCTTGGTCATGTGTTATTATCTTCATTCCCTCAGCTACAGGCGTTGCACATGCTCTGATTATCTTTGCACTTCCCTCTTGTTTGCATACACAAAGGCCACAAGAACCGAATGGCTTCAAATCCGGATGATAGCAAAGAGTAGGGATATTCACGCCAGCAATCCTTGCCGCCTCAAGAACACTAGTGCCTTCAGGTACCGATACTTCTACTGATTGTATTGTAAGATGAATCATATTTTCTACTCCTTCTACTTGACCTCGATTGCACCGAACTTGCATGTGGATTTGCAAACTCCACATTTGATACAAGCTTTTGCATCGATTCTATGAGGCTTCTTGACCTCTCCCGAGATTGCTCCTACAGGACATTTTCTGGAACAAGCTGTACATCCGATACACTTTTCGGGGTTGATTTGATATCTGATAAGCTTCTTGCACTTTCCAGCAGGACATCGTTTTTCAACAATATGGGCCTCATATTCTTCCGGGAAATACTTCAATGATGACAAAACAGGGTTTGGAGCAGTCTGGCCCAGAGCGCAAAGAGATCCCTTCTTCATTGCAAGCGCAATCTGGTTTATTTGCTCGATGTCTTCCTCAGTGCCATTTCCAAGCGTAATCTTTTCAAGAATTCCCATCAGACTCTTTCCACCGATTCTGCAAGGCGCACACTTTCCGCAAGACTCGTCGACTGTGAAATTCAGATAGAATTTTGCAACGTCGACAATACAATCATCCTCGTCCATGACAATCATTCCACCAGAGCCCATCATAGAGCCAATTCTTTGCAAGCTTCCAAAGTCTATTGGAGTATCAAGGTTCTCTTCTGTGATTACTCCACCAGACGGACCTCCAGTCTGTACAGCCTTGAACTTCTTCCCCTTTGCAATGCCTCCACCAACATCATAGACAATCTCTCTAAGAGTAGTTCCCATCGGAACTTCGACAAGGCCGGAGTTGCAAATCTTTCCAGTAAGTGCGAAAACCTTTGTTCCATGGCTATCATCTGTACCAATAGATGCAAACCATGCCCCGCCTTTTGTGATTATGACAGGGATATTTGCCCATGTCTCAACGTTGTTGATAACTGTAGGCTTTCCAAAAAGACCCTTTACAGCAGGAAATGGAGGTCTTGGAAGAGGCATTCCTCTATGACCTTCGATTGATTGCAATAAGGCTGTTTCCTCTCCACAGACAAATGCACCAGCTCCAAGTCTGATCTCGATATCGAAGTCGAATCCAGAGCCCAATATGTCTTTTCCAAGCAAGCCATATTCACGAGCTTGCTTCATTGCAACTTCAAGTCTATGAATTGCTAGTGGATATTCAGCTCTGATGTAGATATAGCCTTGGTGTGCACCGATTGTATATCCACATATTGTCATTGCTTCCAAAACAGAATGCGGATCGCCCTCTAGAGTGGACCTATCCATATAAGCACCAGGGTCGCCCTCATCGGCATTACATACAACGTACTTCACATCACCTTCTGCCTGCTTTGTGAAGTTCCACTTCATCCAAGTTGGGAAGCCAGCACCGCCTCGCCCACGAAGCCCAGCAGTTTTAAGCTCTGCAATGACATCATCCGGCTTCATCTCGAAAAGGACTTTCTCCAGTGCCTTATATCCATCTGCTGCAATGTACTCATCAACATTCTCTGGATCGATAGAGCCACAATTTCTCAATACAATCCTAAGTTGCTTATTGTAGAACTGTATGTCATGGACCTCTTCATATGGCTTTCTCTTCTCTTTGATATAAAGAAGACGCGTCACTTCTCTTCCTTTGACTACATGCTCTGCGATTATCTCTTTTGCATCTTCTGGTTTTACTTGCACATAGAATGAATCCTCTGGCAGAACCTTTACTATTGGCCCTTGCTCGCAGAAGCCGAAGCAACCTGTTTTGATTACCTGGACTTGGTCTTCAACGCCTTGGCTTTTTGCTTCCTCGATTAAATTTCTGTAGATCAAATCGGATCTGGATGACTCACATCCTGTTCCTCCGCAGACCAAAATATAGTTTTTAAAGCCCATGCTACTCCTCCACTGCCACTACTTTGTCTGAAAGTATCTTTCCTAGCACGAGATGCTCCTTGACGATGCGAACAGCATCTGCAATCGACACATCCTGGTAAACAGTCAAGCCAGCCTCCTGGCTATAGACCTCAACAACAGGCTCTTTAATTGGTGCAAGACTTCCAGTCTGGGTAAGAATCACATTATCCAATCCAGCCGAAGCAAGCTCGTCTGCAATCGTATTGAGAACGACTTTGGCACCACTGTCTATCCCACTTGTACCCATTCCAACAACCACATGGATATTACGCCCATGAATATCACGAGCTTTAAGCTTCTTCTCTTCTAGATCCCTTATCGCTCTTAACTCATCCAATGAGAGTTTTGCCATCATACACTCCTTATTTTCATCCTGACAAAATTCTTGAATCTTGCTATCTGACTTGCTCTGACGGGTTCCTCGCCCTTATTCTTCTTCATCTCAAATGCAACTCGTCCATCGATTGTGTAACAAACAGAGATTGCAAGAGGAAGTTGGAATATCGGAAAAAGCAACTGATCAAAAGCATCTATCGATTCATCATCAAATGCTTGGAATCTAAGGGTTGTAAAACCGTCTTTTTTTTCAAGGGAGGCATTTTTATCGATGCTTTTAATAAGAAAAAGACCTTTTCCCCTTTCCTCTCCTTTCGATGAGACTCCAAGATCAAACCACTTTCCAGATTCGAGCAAGATGCCATTATCCTGGATTTGCACATCCACAAAAGCCGATCTCTTGTCTATCTTGATATCAATCAAATCGGCCCCTGCCTCCATGCTGTTTACAGCACCTTCCAGAATAAGGCTTGCAAGATCATGCATTATTCAAACTTTTCCAAAATCCCTGGAATCTGGTCTTTTGTGACTTTACCAAAGACCTCTCCTCCAACAGTCATTACTGGAGCAAGACCACAGCAACCGACACATCTAACAGCCTCCAGAGAGAATCTTCCGTCTTCTGTGATTCCTCCAACAGATAGGCCTGCGACCTTTCCAAGCTCTTCTATCAAGATATCTCCGCCCTTCAAATAACATGCTGTACCAAGACAAACCTGGATATTGTACTTGCCTGGCTTGTTGAGCTTGAAGAAATGATAGAACGTAACGACACCCCAAATGGTTGCAAGAGGAACATCAAGCATTTTGGAAACAGTTGCTGCCGCTTCCTCTGATATATATCCAAGTTCTTGCTGAACCTTATGGAGAACCATGATCAAATTGCCCGGTTTATCGCGCCATTCCTCGATGAAGCTATTTAGCTCATCTGAAAAGATAATTTGGGACATATTGCCTCCTTTTTGAATTCACCTTGCTAACTATCATACAACATCAAGAATTTAAATGCGAATACTATTATAAAAAAGTATATATTCTTTATTGACTTAACAGTTAATATCCTAAAGAATTCTTTTAATATACTTTCTTTCATATTATTACAGGAAAAAGCAATGAATAGTGAATTACTTATCAGAATTACACGTTACTATAGAGCACTTAATCGGCTCAGAGGAATTGGATTGGAAAAGGTTTTTGCACATAACCTTGCAGATGCGGCAGGCGTATCTGCTGCAATCGTCAGAAAAGACTTCTCAGTTTTGGACATAAAAGGGCAAAAAAGAGGTGGGTACGAAATTGTCGAACTGATTTCAAGAATTGGTGCAATTCTAGGAAAAGGCGACGTCCAGAATATAATCGTTGTCGGTTGCGGACGAATCGGAAAAGCATTGATGCACTACTCAGGTTTTGAGCCAGACGGGATAAAGATAGTTGCTGGGTTCGACACAGATCCAATTGTCTATGCGGATGCATCGCATCCTATATCTGTCTACCCTCTTTCCAGACTCGATGAAGTTGTGCAAGCCTTATCTGTCAAAGTTGCAATAATGACTGTACCAGAGTCAGCCGCCGCTGATTGCTACCAGCGACTTATCGAAGCTGGCATAGTTGGAGTTCTGAACTTCACACCAATAACACTTAAGAACACAATACGTGAAGATGGGAAGAAAGTGATTGTGCATAACATCAACATTGCACTTGAGCTTGAGCAAATACTATACGAGTTGCAATTTAAGGACAAATAGCTTATGAGTCTTTTTCTCTTATCCACGAGAAAAGGTATTGCTGGGACAGCGCTTGATTGGGTGCAAAATAATCTGGAGTCTTGCCAGGGAAGTATTTTGCCATGACTCTCTTCATCCAGACATCCAAAGGAAAGCCTTCCCTTCGAGCAAATCCATAGATAAGTATGCAAGAAGCAACCTTGGGACCGATTCCTTTGATAGTCTCCAACCTCTCCATTGCCGAGTCAAAATCAAGAGATGGTATTTCCTCAAGTAGCTTTGAGTTTTTTATAGCATCAATGATGAAAGGCGCTCTGAATCCAACTCCCAATGCTCTCAGGTCATCCTCTGTCAGATCTCTCATATCATCCGCTGATGGAAACGAGTACCAGCCAGGCTCTATCATATGGCCGTACTTTTCGCTTATCTTGTTATAAAGCCCAGTAATCCTCTTGATATTGTTGTTCTGGGAAAGTATGAATGAGACAGTCGTAGTCCAAGGATCTTGCCTCAGAATCCTTATAGGACCAACTTTTTCTACAGCTTCCTTCAAGATCGGATCTTTTTTTGAAATTTCAAGTCTAGCTTTATCATAGTCATAGCCCATATCAAAATAAGATGAAAGAAATTCATCTTGGCGTGCATCATCAATAGAGGAAACTGTGTAAACTTTGCCGTTGAGTGCTGCTGAAAAGACACCGTTATCTACTTCTCGCCAAGAAAAGCTTTGGCCTCCTAGCAATATCTGCCTAAGATTCTCGTCCATAGCATCAATTGTACAAAAGAGTGCATTTAAGTGGAAGATGATCGGACATGCCTCTTGATGTCGAAGGGTCGAATTTCAAAGGATTCCCATTTAAATCAACGCTCTCGTATGGTTTTATGATATTGCTCGTACTATATTCCCAACCAATCAAATCGAATGCTTCTTTTGAAAGAAATATATTGTCGAAGAAAAACCACTCGCCATCATAAAGATATGTCCCTTTCCCGATATCGTTCATATAATCCAAGGCTTGCGAAAAGTATATGCCTGAAGAGCATTCGCCCGGGTCTCCTGTAACAACAAGTGGCGCATTGATGCTTATTGGGTCTTTTATATATGCAAGGCCCGATTCGCTATATCGAGGATCTGTGTTGAAGTCTCCGCAAAGAAGAACGACTTTTCCTTCGTTTTCATCTGCAATGCTTCTCATTAAAGAGAATTCCTCGAAGCGTTCGCTCTCCCCTCCATTTAATCTGCTTGTTGCATGGATCGCAATAACAGCAATCATATCCCCATTCAACTCGAACGAAAGCTCTAAAACAAGGCGTGTGCTTCCCGCTTTATTGAGCGTTATACCATCCGGACAGTATTTTGATATAAACCCGACAGATAGAGGAGATGAGCCGTCAGATGCAATGCCATAGTACAAGAAACCTTTCTTCTTCAATCCTGCTTCTAGCAAATCAAATAAAACGACATTGCTCTCGACTTCCTCAAGGACTATCAAATCTGCGTCCCCAAGGTTCTTCGACATCATTATCGCAACATCCTTTATCCTTTTTTTATATACAGCATCATTATATCCATCCTTGGCCTTGAAGCCAGAATACTCATTGCCATCATCTCTCGAGTCAAAGAAAAGATAGCAATTCCAAGTCACTACAGAAAAAGCTCTGATGCTTTGTTCTGGCACGCAAGAGACAAAAAGGACAAACAAAAAAAGGACGAAAAAAAACTTTCTCATACATTACAAATGCCTAAAACTGACAAAAGTGCTATAAAATGCGTGAAAAAATCAAAGCAAATCCAAACAACTTATGATATTGCATGTAATTGTTGATTCTAGTACACTCAATTGTCACGTAACTATAAGGAATAAAAATGGATTTATTGCCAGCATTTGCATCATTGGGGCTATCTGAAGAAACCTTGGGTGCACTAAAGATGAAGGGCTTTGAAGAGCCAACTGAGATACAGAAAGCTTGTATACCTCTTCTTCTCAAAGAAGGAACAGAAGTGGTTGGGCAAGCACAGACTGGAACAGGAAAGACAGCAGCATTCTCATTGCCTATTATCGAGACTGTGGATGAGAACAGAAAAGATGTACAAGCCCTGATTCTCGCACCAACAAGAGAGCTTGCTCTTCAAGTTTCAGAGGAGATCAACTCGCTCAAAGGAAAAAGAAAACTCGAGATTGCACCTATCTATGGTGGCGCAAGCATGGAAAACCAGCTCAGGAAATTGAGAAAAGGCGTCCAGATTGTCGTAGGAACACCAGGAAGAATACTTGACCATATAAGACGAGGCTCTTTGAAGCTGGATGAACTTGAGTTCATGGTATTGGATGAAGCCGATGAAATGCTCGACATGGGCTTCATAGAGGATATCGAAGAGGTCTTAAAGGCTGTGCCAGAAGAAAAGAGGATGTTGATGTTCTCTGCAACTATGCCAGCTGAGATCTTGAAGCTGTCCAAGCAATTCATGAAGAATCCAGAGATAATCAGAACCCAGAAACAAGACACATCATCAGCAGCTACAGACCAGATTTACTATGAAGTAAGAGAGTCTGACAAGATAGAGGCTTTGACAAGGATCATCGATAGGGATCCAGAGTTCTACGGCGTTGTATTTTGCAGGACAAAATTGCAATGTGATGAAGTTGCAAAGAAACTTTCCGACAGAGGCTATGATGCATCGGCATTGCATGGAGATCTTTCACAAAGAGAAAGAGAGAACATCATAAAGAGACTGAAAGACAAACAACTGTCGATTCTCATTGCAACTGATGTTGCGGCAAGAGGCCTCGACATAAAGGATTTGACTCATGTAATAAACTACTCATTGCCTCAAGATCCCGAAATTTACATCCACAGGGTCGGAAGAACAGGCAGAGCTGGAAGAACAGGTACAGCAATTACATTCATCACTCCATCTGAGGCAAGAAAGTTCTCTTATATAAAGAGAGCATCCAGATCCGAGATAAGACGAGAGGAAGTGCCAACAGCAGATGAAGTAATAGAGTCGAAAAGGGAGCGCATCAAAGATGAACTTACAAAAGCAATATCCCAGGATGCGCGTAGCGACTACAAGGAACTTGCCTCGATGCTTCTTGGCGAAAATGATCCAGTCGATACCATCTCATCATTGCTAGAGTTCTTCTACAAAGACGAACTAGACAGATCTCAATACAGAAAAATAGAGGTCTTGAAGCCATCAAAAGATAAGAAAAAAAGAGACAAAGATGACAAAGACAAAAAAAGGCCATTGGACAAAATCGGAGAGCCAAACTTGGATGAAGAAGGGTTCACTCGCCTCTTCATTGCCAGAGGCAGAAACGATGGGATTACAAAGAGGGATCTTGTTAATATCATCATAGCTCAAGCAGGTGTCGACAATTCAGACATACACGATGTGCAAGTAATGGAGGATTTCTCATTCATAAATGCTCCTTATGCTGTTGCTGAGCATATACTCAAAGTATTCGACAAGAGAAACTATGGCGGTTCGAAGCCTCTTATCACAAAAGCAAGAGCAGAATCAAATGATAAGAAAAAAAGCCAAAGGGCCAAAAGAGATCATGATACAATAAGATCCAGAACGAAAAAAAGCGCCAGAATCAGGGAAGAGGAACTTGAGGATTCAAAGTACAGATTCAAGCATGAATCAAAGCATTCAAGCAAGAAAAGCGCAAAGAGAGATTCACGAAAAAGGAGAAGATGATGAAAAAACAATATGATTTCTTGATTGTAGGAGCCGGACTGTTCGCATCTGTATTTGCCCATGAAGCACTCAAAAGTGGCAAAAGCGTTCTGGTTCTCGAAAAGAGGAATCATATTGGAGGAAATGTCTATACAGAGAAAAAAGATGGAATCAACATCCATCGTTATGGTGCACATATCTTCCATACTTCAAACAGGGAAGTTTGGGACTATGTGCAAAAGTTCGCATCATTCAACAACTTCATCAATTCTCCAATTGCAAACTACAAGGGAGAGATATACAACCTACCTTATAATATGAACACATTCGCCCGAATGTGGAACATAAGCACACCTGACGAAGCCAGAGCAATCATAGAAGAGCAACGGAAAGAGATAAAAACCGAACCAAAGAATCTTGAAGAACAAGCAATTTCACTTGTAGGCAGAGATGTCTACGAAAAGCTCATAAAAGGATATACCGAAAAGCAATGGGGACGAGATGCAAAAGAGCTTCCGCCATCTATAATAAAACGAGTACCGGTACGCTTTGTCTATGACAACAACTACTTCAATGATATATACCAAGGAATCCCAATCGGTGGATATACACAAATTATAGAGAAAATGCTAAGTGGTGCCGATATTATCCTGTCAACTGACTACAACGAAAACCAAGGAAAATGGAACAAGATGGCAAACAAGGTATTATATACTGGTTGTTTGGATCAATACTTCCAATACAAAAAAGGCCATCTTGAATACAGGTCAGAGCTTTTTGAAGAGATAAGAGTCGAAAAAGAAGATGTTCAGGGTGTTGCTGTCGTGAATTACACAGAAAAGGAAATACCTTGGACTAGGATAATAGAGCACAAGCACTTTGAAAAAGCATCATCCCCTGTTAGCTGGATAAGCCGAGAATATCCTGTGGATTACACAAAAACAGGAGAGCCATACTACCCTATCAACGACGAGAGAAACACAAAGCTATACAAGGAATATAGATCAATGGCCGAAAAAGAAGCAAATCTCATAATCGGCGGGAGACTTGCAGAATATGCATACTACGATATGGACAAGACAATAGATGCATCATTGAAAAAAGCAAAAGAGATCTTGCACTAAATCGGTGCTCTACATATGCGTATGATCGTCATATCTGGAAGAGAGCAATTTTTTCATATAGCCATTTTTCTTCTTTAGCATTCTTGAGCCCCTAGTTATCTTGCATAGGCTCATCCTTCTCTTCGATGCGATATCTCTTTGACTTATTCCTCTATAAATGTCATCCATCAAAAGATACCTCTGGATTATATCCACATGTTCCTTTTCTGTCAAAAGATCATCTAAAAGAGAATCCATTTCGTCTTTGTCTGTTATCGAGCAAAGCAAATCAAGAAGGTACTCCTTAGCGTCCCTTTCCTCATCTGTCAAGAGAATTCTCTTGCCATTGTTGCTATCTATAGTATTAGCCATATAATTAAATTTATCTTACCAGCAAATTCCGGTCAATCATGAAAAGAAAACTCGCAACCACAATACCTTTGCCTGTATAGCTCAAGTTCTTTTGAAAGCTCTATCGAGCGTTGAAAACCATTTTTTTTCTTGAAGTCAATTTTTTCGAAGCCTTCGAACTTCTCACCCTCAGCAAAAATCGTCTCACTATTCTTGAATCGTGATACTGTCAACGTTGTACAAAAATGCTCAATTCCAAGTTCCTTTGCTTTATTTGATGCACGCTTTAAATTGAAATAGAAACAAAGCTTGCATCTCTCTTGGTGCTCTGCATCCTTTTCATGCCCCCTTATGTGCTCTCTCCACATCTCATGGTCCCAGCTGTCTTTTATCAGCTGAAGACCATAATGATTTGCAACAATAACAAGATTGTCATAACGTTTTTCGTATTCTTCCCTTGGAAAGATATTGCTATCAGAATAAAAAAGCACAGGCTCCCATCCATCAGAAATGAGCCTTTCAATGGAAGATGTCGAACATGGACCACAGCAAACATGAAGAAGAATTCTATTTCCCATATGTCCCAAATGTTATAACATTTTAATTATTATTTGAACTTTGGAGATAAAATGTTTAAAAAATACAGATTGGTTTTGCCAGTTTCTCTTCTTGCAATCTCAATGATTTGCTTAACTATCACATCAATTCCAAGATGGGTCTCGCTTTTGTTGATGGCTCTTGCATCAATATTTATGCTTGTTGCAAGCCGTGGATCATACTATTTCACAAAAGCTGGAAAGATCCTAACACAAAGAAAGCCAGGCTATATCGAAAAAGCCATAGCACTTTATGAGAAAGCTGACAAATTTGGCGTCCCTATGCAATACAGCCTAATCATCGGTACAATCTTCTTGCAATATGGAGATATAGAGAAAGGAAGAAAGGATCTTGAGCAAGTATTGAAGTCGAAAGACAACAAACTTGTCTTTCAAGCAAAGGAATCGCTTTCAATGTACTACTGGATCAAACGCGATTTGGATAAAGCAATCGAGCTATGCGAAAGCGCGCGAGACATGGGAATGAAGAACCAGAACCTTTACATCAACCTTGGTACATACTACCTTAAGAAAGGAAGAACAAAGGATTTCAAGGTTTTGCAAAGAGAAGCATATAAAGCAAATATGGATTCCATCGCGCTTATTGATTTGCAAGCCGAGTATCTTATTCTAACCAACGACTATAGACGATCTGGCAACTTCTTGAAATCAATCTTCGATAAAACGACCTTGACTTTCCAAGATCCATATATACACTTTGCACTTGTCTACCTGTACTATGGAAAGACCGATATTGCAATCAAATACCTAAAGGAATGCCTCGAGAATGCAACTTTCTCGAATGTTGCACTCTACTCAAGAGAAGATATAGAGAAGATGATAAGCCTCCTCGAGTCCGATGATACCAAGTGGGCATTTGCAACTGAGGCAGTAAAGAACCCGAAATCATTCTTATCTGGAAAGATGCCTGAATGCTCGGAGAGAGTAGAAGAACCAAAATTCGAGCCTCTTGTTGAATTCAAAAGCGAAAGCCTTGGCAAAAACGACATTGCCAATGGTAGCGATGATGAACCAGACACAACTCTGACTGAGGAAGACGAGGAATGGATAAAAAGGCATCAAGATTGATCTAGTATTTCAAGGAAAAAGCCAATGATGATACAAATGCATGCTTTTTCTCTACTGTGTACTCATATCCAATCTTAATCCTAAATGGTATATTCACTAGCCCTATCATGGAGATCTTTGTTTGCAAATCCAATCCTGTGGAGAAACCAACCGCTTTATCTTGGATAAGCATATCGAAGTACACTCCGGCCTCGCTATCTTCAATTGTGACAAACTCCCCAAATGTGAAGCTATGTGGAAGATCATATCCAAACTCAACTCCGACTATCGTATTATGATACTTTGCGTTTGTATAGATTTGCCTTGAGCCGTAATCGATTGTGGATGTTGTGTACTCATCAGAGAAGAACAATGGCACTCTGCCTGCTTTATCTAGAGAGATTCTAGACAACGCTCTCGTATCTATATATATCGAGTTTCTTGAATCACAATAGGTCCTCAAAAGTGCTGATGCTTGCAAGAAATTTGCTGGCTCTTCCCAGATAATGGATGTTGCTGTCAAAAGATATCCAACAGATGCGTATAGATCACCAAATCCAAAGTCCCCATTATACTTGATTGAGCTTGAAAACAGAGATGATGATCCTTTTTCCTTATCAGCATAGTCGTTGTAATATTCCATTGTCTGATTCAAGCTGATTTTGTGTCTATCAATGCTGAATGGGATATAATCTATTCCTTCTCTGAAATAAATAGTTGGCATAAAGCTTGCATTTTTCCTGAACATATCGATATAAATCTCGCCTGTCATACGGAAATTATCGAAAGGATAGTAGCCAATGTATGAATTGAAGGACCAGAAAACTGTGCTATCACAAAGATCCGATGTATCAAAACCAATTCCGCTTCCCACACCCATCTCAGCCGGCCCATACAAAAAGCTGTAATCAAGTCCAAGAACAGCAGATTGCTTCAAATAATAATCAGATTTGCCTTCGAAGTTCATATTCTTTACATTGATTGCAAGCATCAATGTCGGGTCTGCAGCCTCTATCCTGTCAAAGTATGTTAAACTCTTGTTGATTTTGCTTATCTTAGGAAAAATCTCTTCTCTTGTTTTCTTCATCGAATCAGAGACCTCTCCAGCCTTATAAAGAGTAGAAAGCTCATCTGATGCTAATGCAGCGCTAGAATAGCCGATTTTGGCAATATCGATTGCTTTATTGAAAGCCATGAATGAATAGTTCTCAACAGCGCATCGTATCCAGATGAAATTCTTGTATTTCTTCATATCTTTTGCGATGTTTTGTCTTTTTCCTATGTCAAATGATGCATTTAAGACTGTGACTGGATTTATAAGCTCCATATCTTCTTGGTCATAGAATGTCGATGAAAGTATAATCGTATCAGAGTACTCATATGCAGCATCCAGAGGAGCTAATGATATCACTCCTCCATCAACCAACAAGTGTCCTTTGTACTCAAATGGAGCAAAATACACAGGGAGCGCAAATGAACCAATAAGTATATCGGTGAAATTGCCTTCTGTTATCCTTACTTCCCTCTTTGTAATCAAATCATCATTGACTACCATCACAGGGATATCTGTGTCTTCGAGATTGAAATCAGCTCCGACCAGAGATTCGATCATGGTTCTGAATCCTGTTGGCACCAAAATCCCGCCATCTATTGGAAAAGTGAAGCTGAACAATGTAGAAAGATCTGCAGCAAGCAACACTTCCTCTATTTGCTCTGCTTTCAATCCTGCCGCATAAAGCATGCCGATTATTGAACCCATCGAATTCGAGACAATGAAATCTGGTATGATTCCTTTCTCCTCAAGATACTTCAAAACACCAATATGAGCACAAGCTCTAGCAGAGCCTCCTGTGAGCACAAGTCCTATAGGGTCCCTCTCACCTTTTGTCTTTTCAAGTATCCTCGCTCTGAATGCTTCATCGCCATATGTTATAGGAATATCCGAAAGAAAAATCTCGTCCAAGAATGTATTATCAGATGCCTCTGCAAAGACAGAGGAGAAAGCCAATAAGAATAAGAGCAATAAAACAATGCATTTTTTCATATAGAAAGATTATCTTTTATGCTCTTTACTTTCAATTCTTTTCTTGTATTGTTTGGCGTAAAAAAACCAACTGTTTCCAGTTGGCTTGTTACCGACATCGAGAATCGAACTCGAAAGGGATTGCTCCCGGCAGATTTTGAGTCTACTGCGTCTACCAGTTCCGCCATGTCGGCAATAACAGTGAGATTCTAACAAAAAAAGAGAGAAGAAAAAAGGAGTAAAAAGCAAAATCTATCTTATAATCAATAAATTTTATCAAATGGCGGGTTAAATAGACATTTTTAGCCATTCAACGCTAATTGCCAGAACAAACGCATGAAAGGTTTAATTTTCACCAAATGAACTTTGTTCGTCTTTTTTTTAATCTTGAACAACGAAATCATCTATCTTTCTCATCCTTATCCATCCTTCCTACATAAATTTTGCTGTCGGAGAGCATGGCAAAGCTCTTATTGAAAATATTGCTTTACCCATGCTGTCCTATCTCGTTTTCCTTTCTGTTCTCAATCAGTTGTTGAACTTTCCTTTGTCATATAGGATCTTCAATGCAGAGAAGACCACCGGAAGCTGCTCATCAAACTTCCTCCCTATGTGCTCCCTCATCCTCTTGAAGCTTTTATTCTTGTAATAGCTCTTCAGTATCTTCAATATGGAAAGGACAAAGCGCTGGACGTGGCCGAGGTTGTTCATGGCAGTCTTGTCCTTTGTCCTTAGGTAATCCTGCCTGAATGTTACATCCAGCACCCAATGCAGGAGGTTCTCTACATGCCAGTGCCGCCTGACACAGATGGCGAAGAGCTCGGCATCAGCGGGAAATGAGCAGAGGAAGTACCTTTCTTCTATGTTCTTTTTCCCGCTCTTTATGTTCCTTGTCGTCTTCCTCTCGTAGCCGATGGATTTAAGCTTCATCCATTTGTTCTTATCGGCAAACCATCCGATGTCTCCAGAGATGTAATATTCCCTTGTGACCTTCTTCCCAGAGGATTCTTCCGTCTCCATCCTGTAGCAGAGGTCGCGGCTCTTGAGCTCGGCAAGGTTGTCTTTATCGAAATAGTCTCCTATTTCCCCATAAATCAGCTTATGGTTGGACTTGAGGGCAAGACAGTAATCCCCGTTTGACTCCACGATAGCCTTGGCCGTGCCTTTCTGGGTATTCAACGCATCAGCCGTGACTACGGTCCCTTTGAGGTTCATCCTCCTCAGGACTCTCTGCGCCTCCGGTATCTCATTGCTCTTTTCGCTGATCCGGGTAGAGGAGAGCGTTATGCCATATTCCGTTGACTGGACATTGAGGTTGTTCATGTTCCGGCCCTCGTATGCATCAGTGCTGTCTTTCCTTGCTGTTCCTCTCGTCTCCTTCCCGTCAACTGCTATAATATCATCAATAGCAATACCAAGTTCCTCGTTGGCATACAGATGAAGTTTCTCATCTTTTGTGGCTCTCACAATAATGTCCAAAAGGACATCTACAAGCATTCTCTCCAATTCTCTTTCATCTATAAGGCTGAAGACCCTCTCTATTGTATCATGCGACGGTATCCCTCCCGGAAGGGAAAGGTACTTTCTAAGCTCATCCTCCATGTCATTGGCAAAATCCTCTATCGCAACCCATTCGTTCTCATTGCAGAGCACCGCAAAGAACACTATTGCTATGATCTCGCTTAGGATATGCCTTATCTTCCATTGCTCGCGCGCGTCTGTTATCTCGTCAAGCCTCGCCCTGAATATGGAATAGAACAATCCGAAATCAGGTTCGAAGCCCTCATCTCCGAGCTCTTCCCTTACCAGCTCGCCGAGCTTTTTCAGCCTAGGGTCCCTCTTTGGCATCAGCATCCCCTCCCTTTTGGAAGCAAACCATATTCATACAAGCCGAGTTTCTCCAGCCTGGCTTTGCTGCCATCGCTCACCTTTGTGTACATCCAGCCCTCTTCCGTCCTTATAAGAACAACCTTTTCCAAAGACTTGTCCACCGATGGGACAAGATCCCCAAGTATCCTTCCCTCGGTCTCCTCCGGAACAATCCTTATCCCAGCCCTTTCAATGCCCGCCTCTGTTATCTTTCCGATATAGCTCTGGCGCGAGACGGGATGCTTCCTTCCCGCCACACGCTCCGACGTGGCTTTGTAGAGATAGTAATTGCCCCCAATCCTCTTTACCGATGTTCCCTTTTTCTTATGCTTCTCAACCCAATCAGGATAGTCCATGCGCGCTCCTAGTAGTGATAATTATACACTACTTTTGATGAAAAGTAAAGAGGAACTTCAGCTTTAAACCGAAATTCCTCGTTTGAATGCTTGAAAATTAGGTCTAATTATTTCATGCGTTTATTCTGA
>DKCO01000029.1 GCA_002452215.1 Spirochaetales bacterium UBA6872 | reverse complement strand
ATGCGACTGAATAGTTACAAATATTGAAAGTTTTCTATATTTTGACATACCTATGCCTCCTAATTTTAAGCTAAAACCAGGATAACATAAAGATTGATATATTTAAAGTTTTAGATGTTACAAACTACTAGTTTCCCAATGGTTCTTTTTTGCTGATATCTATTTTTTCTTGTATTTGAGTATACTTGCTATTGAAAAGTAGCATGGTAATCCCATTAAGTTTTCAATGGAGTTTAGGTTATGGAAATAAAGCGAGATCGCTATTTGAAGAAAATAATCTCTTTTATGTGGGATGGTCAGGTAAAAGTAATCACAGGAATTTCTAGATGCGGCAAGTCCTATCTGCTTCAAAGTCTCTTCAAAAGCTACCTTCTCAACAAGGGTGTTATCGAAGATCACATACTGTCATTTGAGTTGGATTTGACACGTGATATTCGCTATCGCAATCCGTTGGAGTTTGTTGCCCATGTCAGGGCAATTGTAGAACACAGTACAGACGAATACTATCTCTTTGTAGACGAGATTCAGATGTCCGATGAAGTTCCGAATCCTTACAATCCAAACGGCAAGAAGATCACTTTCTACGATGCTCTCAACGATTTGAAGTCATTGTCCAACCTGGACATTTATGTGACTGGTAGCAACTCCAAAATGCTGTCATCCGACATACTTACTGAGTTTAGAGGAAGAAGTGATGAGATTCGTGTGCATCCGCTTTCCTTTGCTGAATACTACTCTGCTGTTGGTGGCGATAAGCAGGACGCTTTTGACGAGTTTACTTTCTATGGCGGTATGCCATTAATCCTATCACGCCCTACAGACAGCGCGAAGATGGCTTATCTGAAATCGCTGTTTTCAGAAGTTTATCTGAAAGACATTGTGGAGCGGAAGAAGATAAAACATGGGGATGTACTGTCCTCTATTGTTGATTTGCTATGTTCGTCTGTCGGCTCTCTGACCAATCCGACAAAAGTTGCATCCATCATCAATACTGTTCAAAAGCGCAATGGGGAAAATATCTTTGCCTTGAACACCGTGAAAGCCTATATGGATTACTTATCGGATTCCTTCCTCTTCACCGAATGCAAACGCTGGGATGTCAAAGGCAAAAGCTATTTTGACTATCCAAACAAATATTACGCTGAGGACATCGAACTGAGAAATGCCCGCATCGGCTTTAGACAGAAAGAAATGACGCACATCATGGAAAATATCATTTTCAATGAGCTGATGATCCGTGAATGCTCTATTGACATTGGTATCATCTACAACAATGAGAAAAATAACAAAGGAAAGGCCACTCCTACTGGGAGGAAAATCGACTTCATTGCAACCTCCGGTGGAAAAAGACCTACATTCAGTCTGCATATGCATTGGGAACAGAAGAAAAGGCAATCACTGAAAATAAGCCTTTTCTGTTGACTGGCGATTCCTTCCCAAAGATTATTGTTCGTCATGATATTCGTAAGCGTTGGTATGATGAGAATGGCATTCTCAATATCAACGTCATCGACTTCCTACTGGATGACACGCTTGTCTGATTTCCGCAAAAACAAAATTGATTGTCAAAATTCTTCAGCTTTGGTTTATTTGTTAGCAAATTTATATTTCCAGTATCTATCTACATGGCATCTTGTGAGTTTCTGATCTTCCACTAATTCTAACAAAATCCTATTTGCCGTTGCTGCCGAAACCATGCACAGCGCCCGCACATCGGCGTTCATGATATACTCATGCGTCTGCAGGAAATGTTCAATCTTTTTCCAGCGCAGAGCCTTTTTGTCCACTTCTCCATCGCCCAAAGCACCATCAATATTGATAGCATCTAAAAGCGATACTTTGATGGCAAAGAGCATGAATTCGATGAACGTGGTAGACTCACCTGCATCGTTACTGGCATTGATGGAATCGTAGTATTTCTGCTGGTGATCATGAACAATAGACTCTATCGGCAACCACGCAAACACAGGATTCCATTTAGAAAGCAACAACGTGTGCCAAAGCCTTCCAATGCGACCATTGCCATCTGAAAAAGGATGGATCAACTCCAGCTCATAGTGGAACACACAGCTTCGGATCAGCATATGCAAATCACTTCTCTTTGCCCAATCCAACAGTTCAATGACTAGATTAGGCACATACTGGGGCAGTGCGCCAAAATGTAGAACATGTCCCGATTGATCCACTATACCAACAGGCTTAGTACGGAACATGCCGGATTCTTCTACAAGACCACGTGTCATAACACCGTGAGCTCTCAGCAAATCATCAACTGAATATGGATCAAGCTCGTCTAAGCGCTCGTAAATTTCATAAGCATTTTTGACCTCGGCAATATCTTTGGGCGGAGCCAGAACATGCTTGCCATTCAAAACAGCAGTGACCTCGTTCAAGCTCAGCGTATTCTGCTCAATAGCAAGCGAGCCGTGAATGGTGCGGATGCGGTTGATACGTCGCAGATTGGGATTGTTTGAAAGATAATTGTTAGCGGAAAGCCTGCCAATCATTTCTGAAATTTCTGCAATATCATCAATGATTTTGTTTGTAATTTGAAAAGGTGGCTGCTTTTTTTCCATGAGTACCTTATAGCATGCATCACTTGTTTCATCAATCATAAATCCAACTCAAAATGAGCGATGTTAAGGCTATGACAATCTCGAGATCGATAGTTTCAAACTATCGTTTTACATACTTTGCATCCCTATTTTCAGAGCAGTTCCATCCAAGGGTTCTTTCGATTGTTGTTATGCTGATGTCTGGCAAAAGATTCAGCGATGGTCGATAGCTTTCTCCTTGTCGCCGTCATCTGCGCGGAGAGCATTCATTGACTCGTTTACCGGCTGTGCTATTGCCAAATGAAAAAGCTATAGGCACTACCCTTTCTAAAAATGGGCATAAGCATCTACATTTCGATGGATGCTTAACCTTATTAGTATACTTATTCAATTAGATACTTCCAGTTTTAAGGGAATTACTTCAATCTGTAATAGCATATATTCTTCCCCTTGCCTTCTCGTTTCACTTCACCGGATGCTACCAGCTTACGCAGGGCGCCCTCTACAGAACTGATGCTCAGAGAAGGACAAAGTTCACGGATATCTTGTTTCGTAAACCGACCGATTTTGTTTTGCGTTGCGCGTCTTACCATTTCCAGTGCCGACAGTTTTGTTTCTATCAAAGCAAAGCGGTCTTCAAAGTCATGGCATGCAGCAAGAATAGTGCCCAGCAGATATTTGATAAACGCAATCGGGTTGTCCGTTTCTTCGTGCCATCCGATCTGCGCTTGCCTGAGCGCATCATAATACAAATCCTTGTTATTTGCGATTTTTGCCTCTAAAGAGATATATTTCCCTACATAAAATCCGTTTCTGTAGAGCAAAAGCGTAGTAAGCAGGCGGCTCATTCTGCCGTTGCCGTCATTAAATGGATGGATGCACAGAAAATCGTGGATGAAAATCGGAATGACAATCAGTGGCTCAACTTCCATATTTCCAATGACACGGTTATATTCCTCGCAGATCCTGTCCAGTGCTTCGGCTGTTTCGTATGGCGCAAGAGGCGTAAAGAGGGTCTCTACATGACCATCTGGGTATGTGGCGCCGATATAATTCTGCACACTTTTGGTTCTGCCAGCCATAGGATTATTCATATGACTGTAGAGAATCTTATGAAGCTGTAGGATATAGTTTTGCGTGATTGGGATAGCATCAAAACTTTCGTGGATAATATTCAGCGCATCACGATACCCTGCAATCTCCTGTTCATCACGGTTCCTGGGCGTTGTTTTTTCCTCAACAAGCTGTTTGATTCGTGTATTCGTGGTCACTATACCTTCTATGGCATTTGAGGCCTCGGTACTCTGCACTTTAGCAATTTCAACGAGCTTTTCCAGCTCCTGCGGACGCTGTTTTAGGTACAGTTCCTGTTTGCCTGCTTCTTTATAGATTGCAGCAATCAGGCTGAGGATATCTGAATCCCACTTTTGATTTTTGATCTCAGAATAATGAAATGTTCTCATAATCTCATCTCCGATATTTCCCTTATAATATTGTATAAAGTAATGGAAAAGTCAATTGAGTAAGGGAATATTCCATTATTAGTATTGCAATGTTAAGGGAATACATTCTGACACTATATGAACAAAAGGCCTCGATTGTAGCAAATTATATTGGCCACTATGGGCTTGAAAGATGATCGCAAGCGGAAAATCTACCAATCAGTTCTGAAATTTCTGCAATATCATCAATGATTTTTTTAATTTGAAAAGGTGGCTGTTTGTTGTCCATGAGCACCTTATAGCATGCATCACTTGTTTCATCAATCAGAAATCCAACTCGAATGAGCGATGCTAAGGCTATGACAATCACGAAATCGATAGTTACTATCGTTTTATATACTTTGCGTGCGATTTGTCTCTATTTTCGCTACAGTTCCATCCAAGGGTTCTTTCGATTGTTGTTATGCTGATATCGGGCAAGAGATCAGCAATCTCTTTTTTCGATATAGGCAACAAGCTATCAAATAGGATTGTTTCAATTCTCTTTTCCTTTGTTGCTTTTACATGTTCAAGCAAAGCAAAATGCTTATCCAACTCCTTGTAGCACATATATAGAGTTGCAATAAAGTTTTAATTGGCGTATCTTTTGCTTTTGTAGGAGCAAAGCTTACCTTTCTGTTTCCATATGCATCTTTCTCCAGAATAACATTGTCATCTGTTTTGTATTTTCCTGCTGATGGATCTGATGTATATTCTTATGCAAATCAAGGATTCTCTTTTCATCGAATTCAAAATGAGCAGCAAGTACATCCCTATAGCCCGCAATCTCCATTTCGGAATGATTGAGCGGAGCACTGCCGTGATTCACGATTTATGCTATTCGTCTATCAGTAGATATGATTCCCTCAATCTCGTTTGAACTTTTAAGAGACTGGATCTTTGCATTTTTTACAGTTTTGCAAATGCTTGTTGATGTAGGTTTTTCCTTACCAGAGCATTAGCCTTCAATTACCCTACGGCTAAAGAAACATTTACCCTTAGAAAAACAAAAAAGTAGAACTACACTACAGAAGAAGTACTTTGGCCTTAAATTTTGCGAGATCGATATGAGAAGGAATCTCTTCATT
>DKCO01000043.1 GCA_002452215.1 Spirochaetales bacterium UBA6872 | reverse complement strand
CTCATGCCTCTCATAATCTCTTCTACCTCTTCTTCGTGCTCTCTTATGAAGTCTGCTAGGATATTCTTCTCCAAGCATTCTTCTATTGTTGCTCTTATTGCATCCTCTGTTCTGCCTAACTTACTTACATTTGTATCATAAGAAAGGGAAAAAAGACAGATTTCATTGAGTATTCCTCTTGTATTGTCTTTTGCCAGCACTTTTGCTCTCGCTGCTATGTCGCTCTCTGCTTGGAACCTTGTGTAAAGGTATGTGGGAAGTTTCCTCTTGCGTCCTGTGTACAGTACGTAGAACCGTGTGCATGGCAACATTATTGTTGAATCTTGGTATTGTTTTTTCTTGTAACCTTTTTCTAAGCGGCTTAACGACGATGCAAAATAGGACAGTAGCCTGAATGATATATTGGGCGCCCATGTCGACTGGCACTCTATAAAGATGATCAGTTTGTCTTTGACCTTGAAGCTAAGGTCGTTGTAGATCCCGTTTATGAATACATTCTCAAGCTTGATTATCTCAATCTCGTCCTCCCTTACCGATGTGTCATCTGGATATAATGATAGATACACCTGCCTTAGCCATTTCTTCTCTCTGACTAAAGCTGAGAACAGGCTGTCCTTGATTTCATGCTTTAGATCGATTTGATTGTAGTGCATTCAATATCCTCCTATTATCTAATGGCATTACAATAAAAAAATGCCAGTCAGAAGCTTCACGCTTTGCTTTTTGATTTATAGTTATTTCTTTATCTATAAATAATTATCAATAGTTAAAAATACAAAAATTCTCTCTTCTTATCTTCACAGCTTTACCATAAAAGCTTATTTTATTTGTGGAGGTTGGAGATGATTCATGTTATTGAGGAGGCTAATCGTTGCCTTCAATGCAAGAAGCCGATGTGTATGACAGGCTGTCCTATTAGTACACCTATACCAACAATGATAAAGATGTTCAAGGAAGGTGATGTGAAGGATGCTGGGGCTATGCTCTTTGAGAATAATCCGCTTTCTATTGTTTGCTCACTTGTGTGCGATCACCAAAAGCAATGTGAGGGCCATTGCGTGTTGAGCAGAAAAGGAGAAGGTGTTCATATCTCATCAATCGAAAACTACATATCCAATGCTTGCCTTGATAATGTTGCGATAGAGTGCCAGAAGCCAAATGGAAAGATGGTGGCTGTAATAGGGGCTGGACCTGCAGGAATTACAATTGCAATTGAGATGCGCAAGAAAGGTTATGATGTAACTATATTTGACAGTCGCGATAAAATTGGTGGAGTCTTGCAATATGGAATACCTGATTTCAGGCTTCCAAAGACTATCTTGGAACGCTACAAGAAGAAGTTGATATCGCTTGGAATAAAGATAAGGCCCAATACAACAATTGGTGGTGCTTTGGTAATCGACGATCTTTTTCGAGATGGCTATAAAGCAATCTTCATAGGCACTGGTGTCTGGAGGCCGAAAAAGCTTGGGATTATTGGAGAGAGCCTTGGAAATGTTCACTTTGCTATAGACTTTCTTGCAAATCCGTCTTCATATGATTTGGGACATGACGTTGCAATAATTGGCGCAGGAAATACAGCTATGGATGTTGCAAGGACTATCCTCAGATCTGGAGACCATAAAGTCACAATCTATGCTAGAAGACGCATAGATGCATCAGAGGAGGAGAGAGAGTACGCTTTGCTTGATGGTGTTAAGATAGAAGTTGGAATGGGAATACAAAGAATCACTCCAGATGGTCCTGTCTTTAGAAAGAACCAGCTTGATTCGAATGGCAATATAATCGGAAATGACGGTGTCGATATCCCAGTGCATGCAGACTCGACTATAATCGCAATTTCTCAAGGACCCAAGTCAAAGCTTGTCGATACTACAGAGGGCTTAAAGCCGTCGGCCAATGGTCTTTTGCTCACAAATGATAAAGGCGAGACTACCCGCCCAGGGATCTTTGCAGCAGGAGATGTTGTCTTGGGTGCAAAGACTGTTGTAGAGGCTGTAAGCTATGCAAAGAAAGTTGCTAAAAGCATGGATGAATATATAGCTGGACTTGATAGTAAATGATATTAACTTAAATAATATCTCTTTGCTATGAAAGAATATCTTTGATAATCATTTGCTTGTTTGTTAGCAAACTAGTTAATATTCCTTGCTTTTATATTCTCAAGCTTCCAAATTTTTGATGCTTGAGACTTTGGAATATGTTATAAATTTCATAGAGAGTGATTATATGGAAAACTTGCAAAAAATCGCGATGCTTATTGATGCTGATAATACTCAACTTGCGAAACTTGAGGCTGTACAGCAAGAAATTTCAACGCGTGGAAGAATTGTCGTGAAAAGAGCATATGGCAACTGGCGCAAGGATGCTCTTAAGAATTGGGAGAATGAGCTTAAGAGACTTGCAATCAAAGCAGAGCAACAATTTGATTATGTCTCTGGAAAGAATGCAACAGACATGGCTTTGGTGATTGATGCTGTTAACATGCGCTATAAAGATATCTATGATGCTTTTGTGATTGTTGCAAGCGATAGCGATTATACTCCACTTGCAATAAATCTCCATGAATCTGGCGTATATGTAATCGGTGTTGGTGAAAAAAAGACACCTGAGGCTTTCAGAAACAGCTGTGATGAGTTTATATTCCTGGAAAATCTAGGTTCTTCTAATTCTTCGAAGAGCAAGAAAGATATAAAGCAATCAAGCAAGAAAGAAGAAGCAGAAAGTATTGAAAACGACGATGACGATATATCAGAGATACACTACCTTTTGAGAATTGCATATGATAAGTACCAAGACGATAATGGATACGCAAATATGAGTGCGGCAGGGCAATACATAAAACGAGCTAAGCCGGACTTTGATCCAAAAACGTATGGATACTCAAAGCTGTCTCAATTGATTGAATCATATCCATATCGTTATGAAGTCAAGAAATTCAAAGGGCCTGGATCTGTTTTGATCTATGGCTATAAATGCCTTTAAGAAAAGCATCCCCGAATTGGGGATACTTAAGTGTGGGGTTGTTTTATGATAATCCTATTATTCGTTCTCGTTATCAAAGCGTCTATTGGCCAGTTTTGATATCAATGCGCTTATAGGACAAATCAAAACGACGGAAAGGGAGAGAAGAGAAAGAGCTATCTGTCCCATATCGAAAGACAAGACAAGTGCTAGTACTGACAATATAGTTCCAATAAAAAGATTATGAATCCTATTCATGCTCTATTATCTCCTCGTATTGTATTAACAAATAAGAGACAAAAAGGTTACAATTTCCCTTAAATTCCAAAATCAAAACCATAAGACTGGATGTGTACGGAGTCGGGAATTCATTTATTTTGTCTCTTCCAGTCTTATGGAATAAAAGCAGGTAGCTTCCATTTTATAAAAAGCTTTGGATTCGCATTTTTCTCACCATATTATAAATAAATTAGATTATTATTCTAAAAATGGAATAATAATCTTGTAATTAATTTTGAATATGCGAAGATTTTGAATATTTGTTTTTTCTTTGTATTATTTTGATAAGACTTGGTGTTATGGAGTTTTTTGATGTCGCAAATAACAAAGAAGGCATTGGCGCAAGCCCTTGCGTCTTTAATGGATGAAAAACCTCTTTCAAAAATTACTATCTCTGATATAACCAACAAGGCTGGAGTCAATAGGCATACATTCTACTACCATTTCAAGGATATAAATGACATGATTGCTTGGATTTTCTCAACAACAGCTAATGAGATTCTCGAGAGCAAAGTTAGTTATGCAATGTGGACAGACGGCTTTAGAGATATTCTTTCATATATTGTCGATCACAAGAAATACATGTTTGCTGTCTACCATTCCAATACAAAGGACTATCTTCTAAGGTTCTTCAATGAGTGGACATATTCTTTGATCAGAGAAGTCTTGGAGGAGCAAAGCGCAGGCATGAAAGTGTCTGTATCAGACAAGGACTATATTGCAAGTTTCTATACATTCGGTTTTGTTGGGATCCTTACAAGATGGATTGATAATGGAATGATTGAAAAGCCTGACGAGATGGTAGGCCAATTGGAAATCCTTGTGCGTGGTGATTTCAAGGACGCGCTTTCCAAATTCGAGAACAAAGTACTCAATTATAGACAAACACTGTAGTTTGTCCAGATTTTGCACAAATTGGGTATATGTATTGGATTTGGTCAAATTGTCTTTTGTGTCTACTTGCTAGTGTTTTCGTTTTTTTTAACTTTAAGGTATAGAGAGGTAAAAAAATGTATTACAGTGCAGGAAACTATGAAGCATTTGCACATCCTGAGAAGCCTGCGGGTGTAGATGCAAAATCAGCTTATATCATTGGAACAGGCTTGGCAGGTCTTTCAGCAGCAGCTTTCCTTGTAAGGGATGGCCAAATGGCAGGGAAAAGGATACATATTCTTGAAAAAGATCCGATTCCAGGCGGGGCATGTGATGGCTACAAATACGATAGAGGCTATGTGATTCGCGGCGGCAGAGAGATGGAGAACCATTTCGAGTGTCTTTGGGATTTGTTCTCTTCGATTCCATCAATTGAGACAGAAGGGATCTCGGTATTAGATGAATATAGAAGACTTAACATAAAGGATCCTAACTACTCTTTGATGAGAGCTACAGCCAACAGAGGCCAGGATGCTCACATGGACGGCAAGTTTGGACTCTCAGACAAAGCTGCATTGAGTTTGTCTAAGCTCTTCTTGACTCCTGATAAGGATTTGTACGACAAGAAGATCACCGATGTGCTTGATCCAGAGTTCTTTGAATCGAATTTCTGGCTATATTGGAGGACGATGTTTGCTTTCGAGGATTGGCATTCTGCTTTGGAGATGAAGCTTTACATCCAGCGTTTTGTTCATCACATTGGAGGACTTCCTGATTTCTCGGCTTTGAAATTCACAAAATACAATCAGTATGAGTCTTTGATTCTTCCTCTTGTTAAGTATCTTGAATCGCATGGAGTCGATTTCATATACAACACAAAGGTAGTTGATGTCGAATTTGACATAAAGCCAGATAAGAAAGTGGCAAAGAAAATTGTCATTGAGCAAAATGGCAAGCAGGATGAGATTTGTCTTACAGAGAATGATCTTTTGTTCATTACTAATGGTTCTTGCGTAGAGAACTCGACAATGGGAGATCAACATACCAAAGCAGAATTCAAGTCGACGCCCAAAAAGGGAGGAAGCTGGGAGATGTGGCAAAAAATCGCATCCCAGTCGCCAGATTTTGGACACCCTGAGAAGTTTTGCTCTGATACAGAGAAGACAAATTGGATGTCAGCAACAGTGACAACGCTTGATGACAAGATCCCAGCATATCTTGAGAAGATTTGCAAACGTGATCCTTTCTCTGGCAAGGTAGTTACTGGCGGAATAATATCATGCAAGGATAGCTCGTGGCTTTTGAGCTATACGTTCAACAGGCAACCGCATTTTAAGTCACAGCCTAAGAATCAACTTGTTGGATGGATATATGGTTTGTTTACAGATAAGCCAGGTGACTTTATAAAGAAGCCTATGAGAGAGTGCACTGGATCTGAGATATGTGCCGAGTGGCTTTATCATATGGGAGTGCCAGAGAGCGATATAATGGATCTTGCTGAAAACAGCGCAAATACTGTTCCTGTTATGATGCCATATATTACAGCATTCTTCATGCCAAGGCGTGAAGGCGACAGACCTGATGTCGTGCCAAAGAATGCATCCAACTTCGCATTCATTGGACAATTTGCTGAGACGAAGAGAGATACCATCTTCACTACAGAGTACTCGGTAAGAACAGCAATGGAAGCTGTATATACTCTGTTGAATGTAGATAGGGGAGTGCCCGAGGTATGGGGAAGTTGCTTCGATGTAAGAGATCTCTTAGATGCAACAAGCAAAGCTCTTGATGGCAGGAAAATCTATGATGTTAAGTTGCCTTGGTTCGATAAGATTGTGCTTAAAAAGGCTATAGAAAAGACTAAGGGCACTGTAATCTATGATTTGATTGAAAAATACAATCTCATTTAAAAAAGAAAGAAAGTGCGGGCATTGGCTCGCACTTTCCTATTGCGTTATAGGATGTGATTTAGAAAATCCTTGGTTCTTTGGTTCTTTGGATTCGAGAACATCTCATCAGGTTTCCCTGTTTCAATTATTTCACCTGCATCCATGAAGATTACTTTATTTGCAGCTGCTTTTGCAAAGCCCATCTCGTGTGTCACTAGTAGCATCGTCATTCCATCACGCGCAAGCTCGAGCATTACATCCAATACTTCCTTGATCATTTCTGGATCCAATGCCGATGTCGGCTCATCAAAGAGCATTGCTTTTGGCTTCATTGCAAGAGACCTTGCTATTGCAACCCTTTGCTGCTGGCCTCCAGAGAGTTGCGAAGGACGTTGATGGGCTTTGTCAGCAAGCCCGACACGCTTTAGAAGAGACATTGCAAGCTCCTCTGCATCAGCTTTTTTCATATGCTTAACTTTTATCGGAGCAAGCGTTATGTTGTCTAAGACGGTAAGATGAGGAAACAGATTGAATGATTGGAATACCATTCCTACTTCCTCCCTGATCTTCCTTATATCGGTCTTGGGGTCCATTACATCTACTCCATCGATGTAAATATGGCCACTTTGCGCCTTCTCTAGTTGGTTCACTGTCCTCAATAGAGTCGATTTTCCAGATCCCGATGGTCCGATTATAACAACAGTCTCTCCATCGTTTACTGTAAGGGATGCATTCTTTACAGCATGCAAGATTGTTCCGTCAGCGTTTGTATAGTCTTTATACAGATTTTCTATTTCGATTTTAGCCATTTTTGTGTAACCTCTCTTCCATCAATCCTACAAGCCTCGACAAAATGAGCGTGAAGATCAAATAAATTAGAGCAACAATCAACATTGTTTCCAAAGACATGAATGTTCTTGATATATATTCTCTTCCTCGCTTTAGAATGTCAGAAAGGGCAAGTACTGAGACAAGAGATGAGTCTTTTAACATTGATATGAACTCGTTTCCGATTGCTGGAAGAACTATCTTTACTGTTTGCGGAAATGTCACATACCAGAAGACTTGTGTTCTTGATAGCCCCAAAGCCTTAGCAGCCTCTATCTGCCCTTTTGGAACGGCTTGGATACCAGCCCTGATGATTTCGCCCATATATGCTCCAAAGCAGATAGAAAGCGCAACAATAGCTGCAAATGTGCCTTCTAGATGTATGATTGAACCGAGAGCAAAGTATAGGAACATCAATTGGACAAGAAGAGGGATTCCTCTGATAAGCTCTACATATACTCCGCAAATTCCGTTTATGAGCTTGTTTTTGGAAACTGAACCCAAGCCAGTGAGAGTTCCTATGATTACAGCTCCAATGATTGCAAAGATCGTGCACTCGAATGTCGTTGGCGCACCTTTTATAGTGAATTTGAAAATCTCCCAATATGGATGTGTAACAATGCCTTTGCTATTTGTCTTTGTTACGAAGATACAAAGGCATGCTAGAAGTATTAGTGCTCCAAAGAATGTGATTCTCCAAGATGATATCAGATGCTTGTTCTTCTTGCTTGGAATCAAAACACCATCTGTCATCTGTATCGTTGGTTTATCGACTTTATCCATAGTCGGATCAACGGAGATTGTTTTTTTCTTCGTTATCTCTTTTTTTACCTCTTGTTCAATTTTTGTTTTGTTGTCGTCCATGGTTTTCCTTCTGTCTGGAATGAGAAAAAGGTCAGGGAATCCTGGCCTTTTTTCATCTCTGTTTTCTTTTAGAGAATATTGTACTTGGCTTTTAGTTCGTCAACAGTGCCATTTGCAAGAAGCTTCTGATATCCATCCTCTAGGATATTCAAGAAAGGGTTTCCCTTCATTGTGCACATTGCAATTGGTTCGATATCTGTGTTTGTCATGTAGCCTGATACTGTCAGTTTTCCTTTGAAGTTGTCGTTGGTAAGGACATAGTCGTTAGCAACAAGACTATCGCAAACAACAGCGTCGATATTTCCATTTACCAAGTCGAGCACAGCCTCAGGCACAGCATCGAAGTTCTTTATGTTCTTGATTCCAGCATCTTGGCAAGCAAAGTGTCCTGTTGTTCCATTCTGGACGCCAACTGTCTTGTCAACAAGCTCTGACTCGTTCTTGTATTGAGGTCCGTCTGCACGGACAAGAATTGCTTGTTGCAATGTCACAAATGGAGTTGTGAAGTCCATAGTCTCTTTCCTTTCATCTGTTACAGTGACGCCTGATGCAACAGCATCGTACATTCCTGTCTGGAGACCGGCAAAGATACCATCCCATGCAACATTCTTGATTTCTATATTAACACCTTCGATCTTTCCTATTTCCCTAACAAGGTCCATCTCGAATCCGACAATGTTGCCATTCTCATCAACGTATTCAAACGGTGGCCATTCAGCATTTGCGGCGACAACATATGTCTTTTTCTCACTTGCAGATTGAGTGCTTTCCTTTGATCCATTTGCAAAAACCGGAATGGCTATTAGAACTGCGATTATAAAGAGTGCGATTAGTTTTTTCATCTTTCAATCTCCTTGTCTGTTAAAGTTGTCTCTATAATGCAAATGTTGATGACATTGGTCAATAGATTTTTTGTATAAAAATGCAAAAAAATACAAAAATTATGAAATAATATTGAATGAATAAAAACCGCAATTTTGATTAAAATCCATCTAATTGTTTATGATATAAGAAATAATAGCTATTTGATTTTTTAAACTAACATTATTTGCAAAATGCATATTAGAATAAAAAAGAAGACTGAATGGCTCAGTCCTCAATTTCTTCTATAATCTCTTCCTCGTGTATTCGCTTTTTAAGGTTCTGTATTCTTGTTTTGTATATCCATACAAAGAATCCAATTGATATAAGTATGCTTACTATTTCAGCAATAATGAATGAATACCAAACAGCATCAAGTCCGAATAGACGTCCCAGAATCCATGCGGCAGGAATCAAAACAAGAAGCTGTCGGCTGATGGAGATTACCATGGATGCAATTCCAACACCAGTTGCTTGATATATTGACATTAGGGCTATAGAGAATCCTGCGATAATAAAATGGATGGATATTGTCCGTAAGGCAGGAATTCCTATTGCCATCATGTAATCTGATGCCGAGAATAGCGAAAGCAATAGCTCTGGGCAAAGTTGGAATAGCAAGAATCCTACGACCATTATCGAAACAGCAATCATTGTTCCAACTTTCAATGTTTTGATCATTCTATCTTTGTTTCCAGCTCCATAGTTGTACGCAAGAATTGCAATCATACCAGCATTCAAGCCGAAAATAGGCATAAAAATAAAGCTTTGGAGCTTGAAGTACACGCCAAATACAGATACAGCTGTTGCTGAGAAAGCAATAAGAATCGAGTTCATGAATGACACCATTATCGTACCAATTGCATTTGTGATAACAGTAGGTGCACCTACAGCGTAGATGTTCTTTATTATCGCCTTCCTTGGTCTTATCTCTCTCAGCCTTACTCTGATGAAATGGTTTTTTCTGACATAGTAGAGTGCTACGAACATTCCAACAAATTGCCCGATTACTGTTGCAATAGCTGCACCAGCTACGCCCATGTCGAAGACGAAGATGAATATCGGGTCAAGTATTATATTTGTGATTGCACCTGTAAGCTGTATTAGCATTGGATGGAAAGAGTCGCCGGTTGCTTGCATGATTCTCTCGCATGTTATATCGACAAAGCACCCGAATGAGAAGATAAGCACAATGCGTGCATATTCTGTCGAGAGTTTCAAAAGCTCTGGGTCATCTGTGTACAAAGAGAGGAAAGGTTTTGCTCCGAATATGCCGATTAGTGCAAAGAAGAGCCAAGTTGCCACAGCTAGGAAAATGCCATTTCCGGCACACTCCTCAGCTGTTTCCTTGTCTCCTTCCCCAAGTTTTCTTCCTAAGAAGGAGTTTACTCCAACAGCTGTGCCTATTGCGAATGCAATTAGCAGATTTTGAAGGGGGAATGCAAGCGATACAGCTGTCAAGGCTGTCTCTGATACCATCGCAATAAATATTGAATCGACAACATTGTAAAGTGCTTGCACAAGCATTGAGATCATTAACGGAAGAGAAATTTTGATAATAAGTTTTGGGATGGATTCATATCCCAGGATGTTTTTAGTAGATTTGTTTTCCATGTTTTATCCTATATAACAAATCAAGCGAAAATTTCAATGACTATTGAGTTTTTTTGGTGTAATTGGGTAAGATTTAGCCGATGGAGAGTTTACAATGATTGTCAGCAAGTTTGGTGGTAGCTCTGTTGCGGATTCAGTGCAGATAAAGAAGGTTAAGGCAATCCTTGAAAGCAGCGAAAGAAGGACGATTGTAGTTGTTTCAGCACCTGGGAAAAGAAACAAAGATGATGAAAAAATTACTGATTTACTCTATCAGTGCAATAAAGATGTGCAAAAGGGGCTAAGTTGCAAGGAAACTTTTAAGAAAATACAATCTCGTTATATTGAGATAGCTGTCGATCTTGGGATTGATACAAAGGACTTGATCGATCAGCTTGATAGCGTCAGACGCTTGATTGATGCAGGGTATGGTGCCGATTATGCAGCCTCAAGGGGAGAGTATCTCTCGGCTTATCTTATAAGCAAGTACCTTGGGTGGGAGTTTTTGGACAGTGCAGAGTTGATTGTAATCAATTCGGACAATACAGCAAATCCTGTATCATATGAGAACCTTCGCTCCAGAATCGAGGATGGGAAGAAATATGTTATTCCTGGGTTTTATGGACGGGATGAGAGGTCAAATGTCAAGACATTCTCTCGCGGTGGTTCTGATATAACTGGTTCAATTGTTGCAAGAGCTGTAGCTGCTGAGCTTTACGAGAACTGGACTGATGTCTCTGGTGTTTATTCCGCAAATCCTACAATAGTTAACAATGCAAAGCCTATTGCATATCTTTCGTACCAAGAGGTTAGGGAGCTTGCTGAGGTTGGTGCATCTGTATTCCATGAGGAGGCTATTGCGCCTGTCGTTGAAGTAGGCATTCCAATTAATGTCAAGAACACAAATAGACCAGATGATCCAGGGACGATAATCAGCTCTGAGAGCAATGGCAGTGGTGTAAGCGGGATTTCTGCAAAAGGCGGGCTTTCGATGATAAGGCTTAGAAGGCTAATGCTATTCAAGAAAAGCGGGATGAGGCATGCTCTTCTTACTATGCTCCATATTTTTGGCATTCGACCATGCTATAGCCTGTTTGGCATAGATTCGATTGTTTGGTATTTTGAGTCGAAAATGGCATCGGATTCTGTTTGCGACTCTATGTGCGAAAGAGTTAAGGATGAATATAATCTCGACTCTGTGACTGTTACTCGAGGCTATGCAATTATGGCTCTTGTCGGTCCTGATATGAACAAATCCACAGAATACATAGATGCTCTTATTGCACTTAAGGAAGCTGGCATAGAGGTTGCTACAATCAACTATGGAGCGTCTGAGACATCAACGTTGATTGCAATAAGGGAAGAGGACAAAGATGAGGCTGTGAGAGTTGTATATAAGAGGCTTTTTGGCTAATAGCTGTTTTCTCTTTAGGATTCTATCTTTGGAAAAAGCGATGTCTCTCTTTTTTTGATGATTACTCGAATTGGTTTCATTATCTTATAAAAAAGGTGCAACCTTATCGATTGCACCTAAAATTCGTTCGTTTGTATTAGCGGATTCTAAGCTCTGTGTCGATATCAAAGAATCTTGCTTTTTCCATATTGCAGATAAGAGCAACTTTCTCGTTGACTGTAGGAACAACAGTTGGATCGATTTTACCAACGATATTTGCACCATCTGTTGCAACATATACTTGAGTCTCTGAGCCAAGAGGTTCAACAACAGAAACGTTTCCGTTGATTGTCTTGCCATCCTGTGGCTGGTGTGAGTACTCTACATCCTCAGGTCTGATTCCGAATGTGACTTTCTTGCCAACGTATGGCTCGAGGAATGCAGCCTGTGCAGGAGTTGTCTCAAGTCTGAAGTTGTTTGTCTTGACATATGTCTTGCCATCTTCTTTTGCAACGTCCATAGCAATGAAGTTCATTGGAGGTGATCCGATGAATCCTGCGACAAACTTGTTGTCTGGCTCGTTGTAAAGCTCCATCGGCCCACCGATTTGCTGGATAACGCCAAGCTTCATAACAACAATCTTGTCAGCCATTGTGAGAGCCTCTACCTGGTCATGTGTAACATAGATCATTGTTGCTTGTAATCTGTGATGAAGACCTGAAATCTCAGCTCTCATCTGGACTCTAAGCTTAGCATCCAAGTTCGAAAGAGGTTCATCAAAGAGGAAGACCTTTGGGTTTCTGACGATAGCACGACCAACAGCAACACGCTGTCTCTGTCCACCAGAAAGAGCCTTTGGCTTTCTTTCTAGAAGAGCTTCGATATCGAGGAGCTTTGCTGCTTCTCTAACTCTCTGGTCAATGTCTTCTTTAGGGAACTTTCTGATTTTGAGACCGAATGCCATATTATCATATACGGTCATGTGAGGATAAAGAGCATAGTTCTGGAAAACCATAGCGATATCTCTATCCTTTGGTGGAACGTCATTCATCAGCTTTCCGTCGATGTATAGCTCTCCTGAGGAAATATCCTCAAGACCAGCAACCATTCTTAGTGTAGTGGATTTTCCACAACCGGAAGGGCCAACAAGAACAACAAATTCCTTATCTTTGATGTCGATGTTGACGTTATCAACAGCCTTAACACCGCCATCGTAGATCTTGCAGATATTCTTTAGCAATACTTCTGCCATCTGTTCTCTCCTTGTTTGTGATATCTTAATTGTAAAAGCGTGGAAAAATTGGCGTCAAAGGTTTTTTATGGAAAAATACGATAAAAAAGAGAAAAAAATAGAATTTTATCCCTTTTGCTGACTTAATAGACTAATTTAGTCAAAAAGAATATAATTAGCCATCATGCCTAAGATTTACACAGAAGAAGAAAAAGAGAAGATCAGAGAGAGCTTGAGGAAGAATGCTTCAAATTGCTTGGCTATCTATGGTGTTAAAAAAACCACTGTTGACGAGCTTGTCAAAAGGGCAGGAATCCCGAAAGGTACATTCTATCTGTTTTATAAGAACAAAGAGGAGCTTTTCTTTGATGTTCTTTTGAACTTTTCATCAAGGATGGAGAATATGTATTTGCAAATGCTCCAGAATCTTGATGAGAACCATATTGTGACAAGTCTTACAGATGTATTTACAGAGATTGCTATCCAGATTTACAAGGAAGGAATATTCCGTTTCCTGTCATCATCTGAGATGGAACTTGTGGAAAGAAGGCTTGATGATAAAAGTGTTGAGAATGCAAATCTTATGAGGAAGGAGATGCTCAAGAACCTATTTTCATATTTTTCGATAGATGATGATAGCGATATCTCATCATTTTCCGATGGATTTGGAGCTGTTATGTATATCCTTTTGCATGCTGATAGAATTCCTGGATTTGAAAAAACCCTCCGATTCATAATCAGAGGGCTCGTATTGCAAATGGTTGAATAGCTACTCTTCTTTTTCCTCTGAGCTTTCTTTTTGCTCAGGCAGTTTCTTTACTATTACTGTGATTATCTTCCTGTCTTCAATTTTTGTAACATGGAAAGAGAAGCCATCCTTTTCTACTTCTATCTCAGTTCCATCCTCTGGGAACGTTGAAAGAGTCGACAACACAAGGCCTCCTATTGTGTCGTAATCCTCGCTTTCAGGGATATCATATACTTCTGTTGCTTCATTGAAGTCCTCTATTGTAGTATCGCCTGTGACTTTCCAAGTGCTATCATCGATTTTTTGTATTTCTTCTTCTTCTTTTTTATCGAATTCATCGTATATATTGCCTACAAGTTCCTCAAGAAGATCTTCCATTGTTATTATGCCTACAAATTGGCCATATTCATCGATTACAAGAGCCATATGCACTGAATTCTCTTGCATATTGCTCAAGAGCTTGTCTGCATGTATCGAGTCAGGTACAAGATATGCTGGCCTGATGATTTCTTTGAATGGCTTTCTGTTTTTGTCTGACAAGTTTAAAAGAAATTCTTTTGCGAACATTATTCCTTTTATATCGTTGATGTCTTCGCCGTAGACAGGAAAACGGGAAAATCCAGTTGATTTTATTATCTCTAAAAACTCTCTTTCAGGAATATCTTCTTGGATTGCTGTTACATCACCGACTCGTGTCATTACGTCATCGACAGCTATGTCATTGAAGTCGAAGACATTTTGGATCCATTCCTTCTCATCTTCTTCTATAGCGCCATTTTCTCCTGAAGACTCAACCATGAGGCGGATATCTTCCTCTGTGACTGTTTCCTCAGATCCGTTTGTCTTTAGGTGCAATAGCTTCAAGATGAGATTTGTGCATGCTGCCAAAAGCCAGATCATCGGCTTGAAGAAAACAGCAAGTACGCCAAGCACTCTTATCGCGGCTCTGGCCCATCCCATTGGCTTTTGCTGTGCAATACGTTTTGGAACCAGTTCGCCGAGGATAAGCGTGAAAAACGATATTATGATTGTAATCAATACGACAGATATCGTATTGAGCAAAGCTATGTTCCAATTTAGTCCAAGCTTTACGAATATACTAACCAAGTGATCTGAAAGCACATTGGCGGAAAATGCTGCTCCTAAGAAACCCGCAAGCGTTATACATATCTGTATTGTTGATAGAAATGATGACGGATTGTCGACCATTGCAACGAGCTTTGTTGCAATCTTATCGCCATCCTCTGCATCTTTTCTAAGCCTTGTCTGGTTCAATGAAATGACTGCAATCTCTGTACCCGCAAAGAAAGCATTTATGAAAATCATGATTATTTGTATTGCTATTACTGTTGCTACTGACATTCCTTTCTCCTATTTCATATTGTTTGCTTTTTCTTTTTCTCTTTTCAAAGCAGGAGAAAGTAGTTTTCTATGCAATCGTAAGAGGGAGGCACCTCTTCTTTCTTTGTTTTTTTGCGTTTATTACCACTGGGGCTGTCGTCCACAATAATCCTTTGCATCAGATAGATGCTTTATAAATTAATTAAATAATAAGATAGAGAAAAAAATAGGTCAACATAAAGACTTCAGCAGTTCAGAATAAAATGACTATGCTAGGGGAGTTGCTTATGATAAATGGTAATATCAACGATTTTATTGACAAGATTACATATGGAGATGAGGTAATCTTTACGTATCAAGGAAAAAAATTCTTCATTCAAGGTTATAGGGAAAATGATGTGGATGGCAAATGTATTTTGTATTTGTCTCAATTGGAGCCACCTGTTGATGGATATTTTGGGGTCTATAAAGGAGGAGAAAGACTATATCCTGTCAATGAGTTTCTAAATGCTTCGATCTGGAATGGCAAAACATTTATGGATATCGAGAAAAATGTAGAGTGGGTTGATGAGTGAGTACAAGGGATGTCCTTGGGACAGTCTAAGCAATTGGGCTAACAACAATGCATGCGATATCAAGCAAATGGTTTCTTCTTGTCTCTATAACTTTTGCAATGGTAGAATTAGTTCGAATGGTACGAAAATGAAAAAAATAATTGCTGTTTTATTATCCCTATGTTTGGTATTGCCTGTTTTTTCGTCTGTTACAGCAAATGATGTTATCGCAATAAAAGATCCTGTGACGGCATTGGTTCTTTCAGTTTCAGCAGCTTATGTAAACGTGCCAAAGATAAGTTTGGACGGTGTCTTGTTTGAAGATGGAAGAGGTGCTTTTCCTAGGAGTATTCATTTTGATTCCTCCGATGTCTCAAGTTATTACATCTCGCTATCGAATCCGAAGTCAGATAATTCGATTCTTTCTTTTTTTGCAAAGCTGTCATCTGAGATATCGCCATTTATGAAAAAAGCAAAAGAAAAGCTCGTCGAATTGGATTTTAAACATGGAGACTTTGTTGTCGATGGAGATATCTACATATCAGGTGGAGATGACATCTCGCTTTCTAATCTGATGCTTGGAAAGGGACTGTCGGATCTATTTGTCCAATCGAATGGCAATTTGATACTTTCAGGCGATACTCTGAAGGAAGAGCTTGTTATTGCATTTAAGATTGAGATCGAATCCAGTGGTGATAAGAAGATAAATATCGATATAGCAGAGTGCAATATAAACGGAAGCACTGTTTCGATTGAACCGATTATAGTATCATTCTAGAGACTAAGGAGGTTCTGATGGACAGAATAGATGATTTTCTCTCGAGGCATATGCTTTCGGCAAAGTCAGTTGATGAAGATAAGTTGCTTGCTCTTTTTAAGGGCGAGATGGAAAATGGGCTGTCAGGTTCTGGCTCATCTTTACAAATGATTGCGACTTATGTCTCGCCAGATGCAAAGATAATCCCGGGAGAGAGTGTTATAGTTCTGGATGCAGGGGGAACGAATTTCAGGACATGTCTAGTGACATTTGATGAAAACAAGAAGGCTGTGATTTCTGATTTCAAGAAAACTGGAATGCCCGGTGTTGATAGAGAGGTTTCTGCAAAAGAGTTCTTCTCAATACTTGCTGACAATGTGGAGAGGCTTATAGACAAGTCCGATAAAATCGGCTTCTGTTTCTCATATGCTGCCAAAATACTCGAGAACCATGATGGCATTCCTCTTTTGTTTTCTAAGGAGATAAAGGCTCCGGAAGTCATTGGAAAGCCACTCGGAGAGAATTTGCTTGCAGAACTGAAAAGGCGTGGCCATGATGTATCAAAGAAGAGAGTGTCGATTGTGAATGACACTGTTGCGACACTTCTTGCTGCAAAGAGTGCCTTTGCAGATAATGCATCTGGATATATAGGATTTATTCTTGGAACTGGTACCAATACAGCTTATTGCGAAATCGATAGGAATATAAAAAAGCTAAATAGGCCAGATGATGATAAGCAAGTTATAAATGTGGAATCTGGTTGCTTGAAGCTCGAGTTGGGTGATCTTGACGATCTTTTCATGAAGACTACAAAGGATCCGAACAACTACCACTTTGAGAAGAAGATATCGGGTGCTTATCTTGGAGGCTTTGCTGCTCTAGTAATTGAAAAAGCAATCGAGGAGGGTATTCTTTCAAAGGCTTTTGCTGAGCGCTATTCGAAAATAGAGCACTTGAACACGACTCGAATGTCAAACTACCTTGAGATGCCTAATAATCAAGACTACGACCTTGTAAGGTGCGTTGAGAGAAATGAGGATGATGCAATAGCTCTTTACAGAATAATAAAAGCAATAATAGAAAGGGCCGCAAAGCTTACAGCAATAAATCTTACTGCTGCAATCCTAGCCTCTGGCTCTGGAACAAATCCCCGCTATCCAGTTGTGATAAATGCTGATGGTACTACTTTCTACAAAACTGAATTCCTTGAGTTCTATACAAGAATGTACCTTGACTTGATTCTCGAAAAGAGATTCTCTCGTTATTTCAAGATAGTAAATGTAGACTCATCTCCGACAATTGGAGCTGCTATAGCTGGATTGGGACTTTAAACAATGGGCGATTATTCGCCCATTTCATCAGCTATAAAAAGCAATGAGCAAGACTGAATATTTTTACTGTAGTTGACGACTTTGGCTTGAAATAGGAAAATTGTTCTGTTTATGAAAAGAAAACCCCTTAGTATAGAAGTAGCAGAGAAACTTATAGAAAGTATAAAAAACGGCGAATATGAGATTGGCTCAAAGATTCCTAACGAAATGGATCTTGCTGCCAAGTTTTCAGTCAGTCGAAGTACGATAAGAGAAGCGATAAAACAACTGGTTAGTCGTAATATACTCGAAATTCATAGGGGTAATGGCACATATGTTTGTTCTTCGGTGGGTGTTAGCAACGACCCAATCGGACTTGAGTTTCTCTCAGACGAAAAAAAACGAGCCTTGGATCTGTGCGAAGTTAGGAAAATGATAGAGCCAGAACTTGTAAAAAAGGCATCACTTCTTGCAACTGATGATGATATTAATAAAATGCAACTTTTATGTGATAAGGTTGCTGAGAAGATAAAAAAGGGAGAGGATCATTTTCAAGAAGATATAGACTTGCATGTTTTCTGGGCAAATTGCACTCATAATCAGGTCTTGTCAAAGCTTATTCCGATATTGATGGACGGAATATCACTAAATGTCTCGGTTACTAATAGAGCATTGACTGAACAAACAATCATATACCATCAAGCAATTGTTGACGCTATAAAAGAAAGAGAGCCAGAAAAAGCAGCAGACTATATGCGTCAACATATAGAATTCAATATTGAGTACATTAAAAAATACGTATAGTACATAGTTTCTCTCTTCAAATTCATAGTGCGATTCATTACGGGTTTGTTATATAGCTATTTTACAAGCAATTTGATTTATTCTCTCTTAATTTAAAAAGTATTGACAGCTCTATGATGGATTATTACAATCGTTTAAGACATCAGACGTCTTACGACGTATGTCATAGATTTGATGTTTTAGATTTGGAGTAGTCATGCTAAGAAGTGAAGAGGTGCGTCGCCTTGCACCGGAAATGGATCCTTTAAGGATTGGAATGGGATGGAAAGTAAGCGATCTTGATAAGCCCAAAGTCTTGATTGAAAGCACATATGGTGATAGCCATCCGGGCTCTGTCCATCTTTTAAATCTGGCCGAGATGGTTGAAAAAGGTATTTCAGATGGAGGAGGAAAAGGTGCTAAGTATTTCGCCACTGATATTTGTGATGGCCAGGCTCAAGGACATGATGGGATAAACTTCTCTCTTGCAAGTCGTGAGATTATTGCGGATTTGGTTGAAATCCATGAAAATGCAACACCGTTTGACTCTGGTGTGTTTATTGCAAGTTGCGACAAAGGGCTTCCAGCAATGCTAATGGCAATTGGTAGAACAAATCTTCCTACCATTATTGTCACAGGTGGAGTGATGAAGGCTGGACCAAATCTTCTTACTCTTGAGCAAATTGGAGCTTATAGTGCGATGTATGAAAGAGGCGAGATAAGCAAAGACCAATTAACATACTATAAGCATAATGCATGTCCTTCTTGTGGTGCATGTAGCTTTATGGGAACAGCTGGCACGATGCAAGTTATGAGCGAGGCGCTTGGCCTTACTCTTCCTGGCTCAGCGCTTCTTCCTGCAACAAGTGAAGATTTGAAAACATTTGCATACAAGTCCGGTCTTCAGGCTGTAAAACTTGCACAAAGCGGTCTTATGGCAAGAGATATCGTGACGAAAAACAGTTTTGAAAATGCAATCATAATACATGCAGCCATTTCAGGTTCTACAAATGCTTTGTTGCATTTGCCAGCAATAGCTCACGAGTTTGGTATAGAAATCGATGCCGAGACATTTGAGCGCATACATAAAGATGCACATTATATCTTGGATGTTAGACCTGCTGGTAGGTGGCCATCTGAATATGTTTATTATGCCGGTGGGGTACCTGCAATCATGGAGGAAGTTAAGCACTTTTTGCACCTTGATTGTATGACTGTTACAGGTAAGACACTTGGTGAAAATCTTGAGGATATAAAAAAGAGTGGCTACTACGAAAAATGTGATGAATACTTGAAGACTACAGGTCTTAAAAAGAGAGATATTATTCGATCTTACTCGGATCCAATCGGAAAAGATGGAACAATTGCTATATTGAAAGGCAATCTGGCTCCAGAGGGAGCTGTTGTTAAACACTCTGCTGTTCCTAAAGAGATGTTTTGTGCACTTTTGAATGCACGTCCGTTTGATTGCGAAGAGGATGCGATAGAGGCTATATTGCATCATAAGATCAACCCTGGAGATGCTGTCTTTATTCGATACGAAGGTCCCAAAGGGTCTGGAATGCCAGAAATGTTCTATACAACAGAAGCAATTTCATCTGATCCAGAGCTTGGGAAATCAATAGCTCTTATCACAGATGGTCGTTTCTCCGGAGCCTCGAAAGGTCCAGCTATAGGACATGTGTCTCCAGAGGCTGCATCAGGTGGGCCGATTGCACTTGTAGAAGAAGGAGATTTAATTGAAATCAATATCCCAGAGCGAAAACTTTCAATAGTCGGAGTAAAAGGGGAAAAGCTTTCCGAAGAAGATATGGAGAAGATTCTTGAGAATAGAAAAAAAAGCTGGAAACCTAAAAAATCCAGATACAAGAGTGGTGTTCTTAAGTTCTACTCAGAACATGCTGTAAGCCCGATGAAGGGCGGATATATGGAATAATGGAGGGATTACATGGATAGAAAGTTAAAGACTGGAATCATAGGATGCGGAAAGGTTGGCGATTTCCATGCAAAGGCTTATTCGTCTCTGGAAAATAGCAACTTTACGGCTGTTTGTGACTCAAACATCGATAGAGCAAGGGCTTTTGCTGAAAGATATTCAGTAAATGCATATTCAGATGTCGAGCAGATGTGCAAAAAAGAGAACTTAGATGTTGTAAGCATATGTACGCCACATCCTATTCATAGAAATCCAGCAATAACAGCTGCCGAATGTGGTTGCAATGTACTTGTAGAGAAGCCTCTTGCATCGAACCTTAAAGATGCTGACGCAATAATCGAGGCAGGAGATAGAAACCATGTTCAGATTGGGACTATGGTGCAAAGAAGGTTTTATCGCCCATGCATGCGAATGCAAAAAGCAATCGATGACGGTAAAATCGGAAAGCCTATACTTGGCATGGTTACTATGCTTGGTTGGAGAGATAAAGCATATTATGACTCCGATCCATGGAGAGGAACTTGGAAGGGCGAAGGTGGTGGAGTTTTGGTCAATCAGGCTCCGCATCAGCTTGACCTTCTTCTTTGGTACATGGGCGAAGTTGATAGCGTATATGGCGTTTGGAAGAATCTGAACCATCCTTATATTGAGGTTGAGGATACAGCTGTTGCCACAATCCAGTTCAAAAGTGGTGCACTTGCAAGTGTTGTTGTTAGCAATAGCCAGAATCCAGCTCTTTATGGAAAAGTCCATATTTTTGGCGACAATGGAGCATCAATTGGTGTTCAGACGGATGGTGGTGCAATGTTTGTAGCTGGTATGTCTACAATTACAGAGCCTCCAGTCAATGATTTGTGGACAATCAGAGGTGAAGAGGAAATGCTTGATGTCTGGAAGAAGGACGATAGTGATTTCTTCAACAGTGTTGACTCTATGTACTACTACCACAATATGCAAATCAAGGATTTTATTGATGCTGTTCAAAATGGAACAAAGCCATTGGTCGATGGAAGAGAAGGGAGAAGAACTGTTGAACTCATTGAAGCAATCTATCGTGCAACATCAACAGGTACTGTCGTGAAGTTTCCACTTAAATAAAGGGTGTTGAATGAAGATTTCATATAATGAAGCATGCGCACGAGATTGCTCTACTCTCGAGCAAGATCTTGAGCTATGCGAAAAGGTTGGATTTGATTACATAGAAATTCGCTTGGATATGCTTGTAAAGTACCTTGAAAAGCATTCTGTTGATGAATTGGCTTCCTTCTTCAAGACAAATAGAATAAAACCTCATGCACTTAATGCGCTATATCTATATCCTGAGTTTCTTTCCGAGGATGATGATGAAGAGAAACAAAGAGCGTTAATGAATGAGTTTCTCATTGGGTGCATGGTAGGAAAGGCAATAGGAAGTCATTATTTCATCATAGTTCCACCATTACAAAGAGACCCGAAAGGTGGCCCATATAGAGGAAGTTGGGAACAAACGTTCAATTCATGTGTAAGGATTTTAAAATCGCTTTCTGATATTGCATACAAATATGACATGAATCTTTGCTTTGAGCTTGTTGGCTTCGAGCGTTCAAGTGTTAGAAGTATTGAGGATGCAGACAAAATAGTTCGTGCTGTAGATAGAAGCAATGTTGGCTTTGTCTTTGATTCCTATAACATTTATTTGAATGGCGGTAAAAACGACTTTGAAAAGCTTAAAAGTGTCCAAAAGGAAAAAATCTTTGCAATCCATATGATGAGTGCTGACGATGTAGATCAATCTGAAATGGGGCAAGACAAGAGATGTTTTTGTGGAAGAGGTGTCGTCGATACCGATTTATTCTTAAGGACATTAAAGGATATTGGATATGATTCAATGGTATCAGTTGAGACTTTCCGCCCTGAATATTGGCAAAAAACACCTCATTGGGTGATTGAAAATGCCTATATAACACAGAAGACAGCATTAGAGCAAAATGGTTGTCTTTAATCGATTTATTGCAATTTTACTCTGTTCGATTCTGGATAGAGAAATAAAAAAATAGGAGAAGTAAAAAATGAATGTGGCGCAATCGCTAATTGCTCTTGCTGTCGGAATGGCTGTTCTTATCTTCCTTATAATGAAGACTAAGTTTCATCCAGCACTTGCACTTGTCACTGGTGCATGTGTAGTTGGTATCATCTCTGGTGTAAAATTGAATTCTATTCCAGGGCTTATCACATCAGGCTTTGGAAACACTCTTTCCAGTATTGGTCTTGTAATAGCTTTCGGCTGTATGATGGGCCAGATAATGGAGGAGTCCAATGCTGCCAAGAAAATGGCACATACATTTATTAAAGCATTAGGTGGAAAGAATGAGGATATTGCTCTTGGAATTACGGGTTTTCTTGTTTCCATCCCAATTTTTGCTGACTCAGCTTTGATTATTATTGCGCCACTTGTCAAGTCTATTTCTCAAGTCAAGAAGAAGTCTCTTACAGCTCTAGCGCTTGCTACAGCATGTTGCTTGAATATAACTCATACAAGTGTACCGCCCACGCCGGGTCCTCTTGCTGTTATAGCACAATTTGGAGATGCTATTAATCTTGGTACATATATACTGTTTGGTATTGCAATGGGCATTCCTTTGATGGTTCTTATCACAATTCTTGCCCGTATTGCTGGCAATAAGTGGTACAAGATTGTTGACGAATCTGGAGAAATTATTGATGTCGAACCAGCTCTTGCAAAACAATATGCAAAAGAGTCGAATGTTGCAAATATTCCACAATTGGATCCAAATGAGACATACCCGTCTGCATGGCTATCGTTTGCACCTATTTTGGTTCCAGTTATCTTGATTCTCGCTGATACTGTTACAAGTATGCTTTTCCCTGACACTTCGAATCTTGCAACACAAATAATCGAATTCATTGGAAGCCCTGTAATTGCTATATCTATTGCGCTTTTAATTGCAATCTATGGCCTTGCCCGAAACAAGTCAAGGAAAGAAGTTCTGGAGTGTCTTGAGCGTGGTGTTCAAAGCTGTGGTACGGTAATTCTTATTACAGGTGCTGGTGGTGCTTTTGGTAACATTATCAAATCCAGTGGAATAGGCAATGTCATAGCTGGCGGGCTTGCATCTACAAATCTTCCAGTGCTTCTTCTTCCTTTCTTGATGGCTGGTATATTGAAGCTTGTTCTTGGGTCTGGAACCGTTGCAATGACAACGACAGCAACAATATGTGCACCGATTCTTCTTCAGATGACTGGTGTCAATTATATGTTTGCAGCATATGCGGCTTGTATTGGATCTCAAATGTTCTCTCTTCATAATGACAGTTTCTTCTGGGTTCTTACAAGAACATTCAAGTTTGACAAACTCGATGTGCAGGTCTTGGGATATGAAGGAATTCAGTTTATTTGGTCTTGGGTAGGATTTGGTTTGCTCAGCATATTGAATCTAATATTCTAAATTTCTGTCTCACCGCAAGGATTCCTTCTTTGTGGTGAGAATTTTAATGGAGGAATGATAATGAGGTTTGGTTGTTGTGGAAATCTGGCATCGACGCACCCAGATGGAATTGGAATAGAGATAATTGAAGATGCGGCAAGGTTTGGATTTGATTATATCGAGCTTCCTATTGCTGAAATGACAGCTCTTTCGGCCACGGATTTTGATATTATTGAAAAAAGAATTGAAAGAAGCGGAATTAAGTGCGAAGTTTGCAATAATCTTTTTCCATCATCGATTAGATTAACTGGCGATAATGTGGATTTATCAATTGTCGAAGAGTATTTAGAAAAGGCATTGGATCGTGCTCATCGTTTGAACGTCGGCACTGTTGTATTTGGTTCTGGTGGGGCCAAGAATGTCCCTGATGGTTTTCCTATTGATAAAGCCTATTTGCAAGTTATTGAAGAAACAAAGATGGTTGCATCTATTGCAAAGAAATATGGAATAACAGTAGTCATTGAACCTATTAGAAAGCCAGAATGCAATATAATCAATACATTCAAAGAGGGTGTTGAGCTTGCAAAAAACGTTGATTTGCCAAATGTGAAGGTCCTTGTTGATTTCTACCATATGACATGGGAAAAAGAGAGTCCATCTGTTCTTGTAGAATATAAAGAATATCTTAGGCATGTACATTTTGCTAACCCAAATCTTTCTTCTTCAAAGGGGAGGATTTATCCAGAGGATATAAACGAATTCGAATATATGCCATTTATCGAGGCTTTGAAAAAAAGCGGTTATAATGGCACGGTTAGCTTAGAGGCAGGTTTGGATCCGGATTTTGAGACGCAAGCACCAAAGGCTTTGGCTTTTATGAAAACATATTTCAAATAGAGGATATGAATGAATACCAAAGTTGCTCATAGAAAGATAGAAAGTGTCAGGATTCTCGCTCTCGGAGTTTATATTGTTGAGATAATGCTTCTTGTATTGGCTATAGCATTCTTTTTCAAATATAGAACAATGGCTTTTCCATCTATAATTGTGGCTTTGTTGTTTTATTGGATTGTCGTGTTAAGAGTTGATAAGGCTTATAGCAAGACGGTTGTCAAGATGAATCTCATAGTTGGTACTGGTAATCTCTTTGATAAGTGTGTTTACAAAGACAAGGGGGGAGTTGAAAGGTCCGATATAAGGGAGTCTGGAATGTTGCCAACTAAAGAGGAAGAAGGCAATGAGGTTGTTTCAGGCCCAACGCTTTATCTTGAAAAAGATGGTATCGATATTCTTGTCAGCAACATTATTGCATACTATCCGCTTGCTCGAGGTGTCGATAAGCATAAAGTTGCATTGCTTAAAGGTCTTTGGCTCTCTTCTGATTTCGATGCTCTTCCAGCTGATGCTGAAATAGCAATAGAGAGAAAGAATTCTTTGCACAAGAGCATCGAGGATCTTTTTTATATTAAGCAGAATATGGAGTGCAAATCGCAAAATGTAAGTGGATGGTGGGATGAATACAATGTTTATTGCAAAAATATATCTCTTGATGATTTGAAATACTTCTTGAGACAGGCAAGATCAATTGTTGATTCGATTTTAGGAAAAGACTTGCATTTATTTATAAGATTACACCAAGGTAAGATTTATATATTTGTTTCTGGACGAAATCTTTCCATGGATTTTCCAATATACAAAGGGCCATCATTGTCTTTTGTTGAGAAAAATAGGATTCCTGAAGTGGTTGCACTAAAGGATTTTATCTCTTGCTATTCGAAAAAATAGAATTACTATAAAGTGGCATGATTTGGAGAGTGAAAAGCATCAATCACTACATGGATTGTTTTTGAAAACGAGAACAGTTGTTTTGTTTTCAGTAGGGCTACTTTGTAGCTGTTGAAAATTTCCGCACATTCTTTCAAATCAGATATCAGCTTTTTCTTTAGTTGGAGATATCATTTTGTACAATTTGATTGACATAATATCTCTAGAAGAGAATGTGCTTTTCAAGTATTCTCTTTGCTATGGGTAAAGTTGCATTGGCTATTCATGATCTTTCATGTTTTGCAAAATCGTCATTGACAGTTGTTCTGCCTGTTCTAGAGGCTTTGAATGTAGAGTGCGCTGTGCTTCCTACAGCATTGATTTCGACTCAGACAGATGGATATGACTCGATTTACTTTCAAGATGAGACCGATTCCATGGAAGCGATTTTCGAAAAACATCGCTCACTGGGAATTGTCTATGACGGGATATATTCTGGCTTTCTTGGCTCTGTTAAGCAAATGGAGATCGTAGAGAGTGTAATGAATAGCTTTTCAGCTTTGAATCTCGTCGACCCTGTTCTGGGCGATAATGGTATGCTTTATAAAACGATGAGCAAAGAGCATATCGATAACATGAAAAAGCTTGTAAAACGAGCAGATATAATTACTCCTAACTATACAGAAGCAATTATGTTAACGTCTTCTGAATACAAAAATGAGCTATCGATGGGAGATATAGATGTCTTATTATCTAAGGTAAAAGCACTTGGCCCTGGAAAAGGTGTCATAACCAGTGTTCCTCTTAAGCTTGGATCTTATGCGAATATTGCATATAGCGAAGAGGGAATGCGTATTTTCCATTTCGACGACCTTGGCATTTCGTATCCAGGGGCCGGGGATTTGTTTGCTTCGATTTTGTTCTCTCTATATCTTGGAGGGCACTCTTTCTTTTCATCAAGCCATATTGCGACTGAGATAGCATCGGAGAGCGTGTCATATGCACTTAAAGAAGGAAGAGAGAGAAGAAGAGGAGTGGATCTTGCACCCGTCTTCAAGGAAATAAAAAGGAGAATGCTTTGAAAGTCTTGCTTGTTGCATCTGATAAAGCTGAACTTAAAGGTTTTGACCAGTCATATATGAAAATTGTTTGTGGTGTCGGGCCGATAATGGCTGCAATATCGTCATCGATTGCCATCGTAGAAAGCAAGCCTGATGTTGTTTTCTCGATAGGTAGTGCTGGTTCAATATCAGACGAGCTTGAGGTTGGAAAAGCATACTCTTTTTCAACTGTCGTGACTCCGGACCAGAATCTTACAGCCTTCCATATAGCACTAGGCTCTACATTGGACAGCAACCGCACAACTTTTGGTGCAATAGAGACAAATGATATGCAATCAAGATATACGCTTGCAACTTCAGGCACATTTTCAAATGTTATAATGCCTTGGCAAGAGGTGCTTAAAGCTGATGCTTGTGACATGGAGGCATATTCAGTTGCTCTTGCATGCAAAAAACAAGGAGTGCCTTTTTATGCTGTGAAGCTTATAACAGATAAAGTAGGAGAGAAAACGCAGATTGGAAAGATACAATTCAATCTGAGAGACGGTCGGGAGATGCTTATATCAAAGGTCTCTTCGATCCTCTATTAGTTCTGGCTTGTTGACTAGCTTTACGCACTCATGCGTTTCTTCCATGGCGATTTCTTTTACAAATGCATCAATCTCTTTTTTGCATTCTGTATAGGTTTTCTCCGCAACGTCCATCAAAGTATCGATAGAGCCTTGGGAGTAATCATCGAGCTTGATCTTCTTTCCAAGAACAGGCGCCCATATTCTTGTATAGAAGACATCTTTTATCGATTGAGCGACGATATCAGCAACAGCAAGCTGTGCTTCTGAGTATGCTTTGAACAAAGGGTTTGCCCATCCGACGGCACCCGATGATGCATTTTCGACATCAATCGAGTGTTTTGGAGCACATGTTGATAACGATAAAATCCTGAATTCATCTGCATCTGGATATAGTTTTCGTGCCTCTTTGTAAGCAAGAAGCGATGGATTGTTCGCGGCAACTCCACCATCGATTAAATTCAAGTTGTTGCCATTTTCCCTGTCGACCAATACGACTGGTGGAAAATATGTTGGAGCCGCAGACGAGGCTCTTGCCGCTTCCCAAGCAAGAATGCCATGGCTATCCTCTGAAGAGAATATGTAAGGAGAGGAGGTATTTGTGTCAAATGAGACAGCTATCGTAGGCACTTTGCATTCAGATAGCTTTGTTTGTGAAAGAATCTTCAAGAGAAATGAGTCGAATGCATTTCCATCATAGCGATCATTGAATATTGGTCCGAAGAGATTTTTCAGCCCTTTTGGTGATTTGAAGATCTCGCTGCCATGCTCAAGATATAGATCAAGGATCTCCTTTGCACTTGCAAGTTCTTCGATTTCGCCTCTGAAGACAACGCTCTCTTTCTTGATTAGTTTTCCTCTTGTTATTTTGTCATAGACAGGGTAGTGGCCATTTTTCTCTTCAAAGTAATAACCTGTAACTGGAGCTGTCATTGCAATTGCTATCAAGGCTCCTGTGCTTGTGCCAGCAATTAAGTCGAAATGAGAATATAACGGTCGTTTGTCATTGAAAGTGCGCTTTAAATCATCCTCTATTCTTGAAAGTATGTAAGATGGAATTATCCCGCGCATTCCTCCTCCGTCTAGAGAGAGAATATATCTTACTTCTTTCTTTTTTTTCTCTTTGGCCCAAAAGTTAAGCAAATTCCACTTACCCATAATAATGGATTTTGATATATTCATATCCGATGGTCAACCAAGAATATTATTCAAGATGTACACTCTGTCCAAACGAGTGCGCATCGAATCGAACAAGTGGCGATTTTGGAATATGCAGGCAAAGCGATAAAGTCAAAGTAGCATGGGCTGGTCTTCATAGAGGCGAGGAGCCCCCTATTTCTGGAGAGCATGGTTCTGGAATGATTTTCTTTACAGGCTGCCCTCTGCATTGCCATTATTGCCAAAATAGGCAAATATCGGGCTCTGATGGAGAGAACTATGGGCTGGATGTATCGATAGATGAGCTGGCGAGAATAATGCTTGATCTTCAACGCATGAAGGCAACGAGCTTGAATCTTGTTACAGGAACCCATTTTATCCCATCAATAATAGAGGCATTGGATATAGCCAAGGCAAAGGGCTTTTCTCTTCCTGTTGTATGGAACAGTTCTGGCTATGAAAAGATAGAAGCATTGGATTTGATCGATTCATACATAGATGTGTATCTATTGGACGGAAAGACGCTTTCAAAGCATGTTGCAACTAAATTTTGCGGACGAGCCAAGTATGCAGATGTGATAATACCTGTGATGGATTACATAAAGGAAAAACATCCAATCACAAATCTCGATAAAATGAAGGGCACTATTTTGCGCCATCTTGTATTTCCAGGATGTATCGAGGCAAGCAAGGATTTTCTTAGATACTATGCAAAGCATTACAAGGATAGCTTCTTTCTATCATTGATGGTTCAATTCGTTCCACCAAAGGAAGATCCTTCGCTTCTTGGAATATCTGATGACGAATATGATAGCTTGATAGAGCTTCTTGAAGATTTGGATATCGAAGATGGGTTTGCCCAAGAAAAAGGGGAGGATGACATACTATGGATTCCAGACTTCTCGAAGGATGTTCCGTTTCCTCAGCCTTTTGCTGATCCAAGCCCCTATTTTCTTTCTATAAAGAGAGCTAGCCTCCAATAATAGTTCCTGAGAATGGCTTTCCTTCCAGAATTGCGATTGTATTCTTGATATCGCGACCATCAGCGCATATTACTTTCATCTGTTCATCTTGCGCAATCTTGGAAGCAATTGGATCGAAAGGTGTATTTCTCCCAGGAATCCATTCATCTCCAACCATATTTCTGAATTCTTTCCATGAAATATTGTCAATTGGTTTTGCATCAGGGTTCTTTTTTGGGTCATCTGTATAGACTTTTGCTATGTTTGAGAGGTTGATGATAAGTTTTCCTCCAAATTTCTTTGCAAGGAAGACAGCATCTGTATCTGTGGAAAAGCCAGGCTTCCATCCAGCTGCTACAAGGATTCGTCCAGAAAATGGAATATCGATTGTCGGATCTGTGACAAGCTCATCTTTGCAAAAATCTGAAAAAAGAGCTTTTATAAGCATTCCATTGAGGTGCGTTGCTTTGATCCCAATCCAATCTTGCATATTTGCATCTATATCGCCTCGAGCTTCCCTGAAAGCACTTTGCCAAATTCGTGCCGGTGCACCACCTCCGCAAACAAGAATAAGTTTTTCTTGCTTGTTTTTCTCTAAGTAATCAACTATCGCATTTCTAAATTCTTTCAAAAATCCTGTATTGACTTTCTCTGGCGCAATAATAGAGCCTCCAACCGATAATACTGTTAAATTCATTTGTGATCCTCTTTGCACCATTATATGGTTTCATCGCAATCGTTGCATTATAAAATTCAACAGAAAACCCCACTGGCAGTCCAAGTTAGTGGGGTTTTGAACTTCTTTTACTGTATTAGTCAGTAGTTGTCATTGATAAAGCCTATTGTCAATGCGCCTTTATTAACGCCATCCCTGAAACGATAGACAGCTCTCTTTTCATCAGCTACGTAATTGTCTCTAGAGATTGCAAATCCTTCATTGTTTGCACTCTTATCAACAGAACTTGCAGGTTCGACAAAAACTATATCCGGCTTGTTCGTGCCATTGAATCGTATCTGAGCCATTTTGTTGCCATAACCATCATCTGATGCAACCCACAAGACCTTTTCTTTTGTATCAAAATCCAGAGCCATAGCTCCTCCGAGACGCGAGTCTATGTCAGAGATAAGTATTGCGCTCTGGTCTTTGTTCAAGACAAATGCATACACGTGTCCATTGTCCTCTAGTGCCACGAAGAATACTCCTTTATTGATGCTGTTTGGATAATTTGTGATATCGAAAGCCTTGTTTGTGTTTTTGTCAACAAGCGCTTTTGCATCATTTGATGAGATCCATTCGACAGATTCTATTCCCATGTTTGCTGAAACTTGTGGCAATAGCTTTGTCAAATCCCATTCTTTTGTTGTAGCGATTCGATCTTCCTTGGAATTTGGATCTACCATCAGAATTGTATTGTAGTTTACAGCTTTATTGGAATTGTCGCGCTCAGATGCAATATATATAAAACCATCATCATCAACAGTTATTCCCTCACTGTCTGGTCCTTTTGCGCTAGCATTGTCTTTGTCTTTGATGAATGAAACACTCTTTCCATTCTCAAATCCTTTTGAAAACGTTAATTTCCCTGTTGCTCTGTCTTCGTCCAAAATCCAGAATTTAGCTGTTCCATTGTCGACAGCGTAGAGTTTTCCTGATGCGAAATCCAATCCTGATGAATCTTCTAGGAATGTAGCTGTAGTGTCAAATACAATGCTATTATCAGATCCTGGCCAAGAGATTGTCTTTGGAATATCGGCAAAGCTGTTAGCTCCATTTGGAGTTGCTTCATCTGTGTTTCTGTATTCCTTTCCATTTGCATCTGGGTATAGGCCCCAAGTAGGGGATGTATGTTGATCTTGAGGCCATTTTGCTTCGGCAATGAGCTCTCCATTTTCAAACAGCCTTACACTGTCGCCTTTTCCAAGTCCAAAAGCAAAGCCATTGGTTCCTGTCTCATCGCCATAGATAACAAGGAATTCTCCTGCTTTGATCGTTGTGCCTTCTTTGATTGTGTAGGGATTTTTGTCCTTGCTATCTTTTATAATGATGTTCGATACATCTATATCGCTATCTGTTGGATTTGCAAGTTCTATCCAATCTGGGCCGTTGTTTGGGTCATTTGATTGTACTTCATTTATCACGACAGGATTGATAATCTTGTTCTTTCTTCCTTTTGTGGAAGTAGGGAATTGCACTAGATTTCCACTTCCATCCGGGATTCTTGCATATACACCATTCGCGTGTCCTGTCCAGCAGAAAGTATCTACGATATTTCCACTCGCATCATATAGAGTTACGCTATCGTCCTTGCCAAGTCCGAATGTGAAATCCTTGTTCTGGTCAAAGACATAGATCTCCCCGCTTTTGAGAACTGTTCCGTCCTTGAGTGGCGAGGTTTCGCTTTTGTGTCCTGCGGGATCACTATCGAGTATGTACCAGCCTGATATATCTACATCTCTTGTATCATTATTGATTATCTCCACCCAGTCAGTACTATCTCCATTGGACTCTATTTCGTTTATAACAACGTTGCTTTTGATTGCTTCGTTTTTCTTGCCTTTTGTTTCTTTTGTCAAAGTGAAAGCGCCACTCCCATCAGGATAGCGACCATAGGATGCCTTTTGATTATCTCCATCAAATGATGCATGCTTGGTCCAAGAGTAGGAGTCAATCAAAGTGCCTTTTTTATCGTAGAGCCTTATCGAGTCTCCGCTTCCTATCCCAATTGCCTCTTCGAAAGTACCCGCTTTGTATTCTTTTGTCTGATCGTCATATACAGTTCCTGATGTTTTTGCATCAATGGCAAAAAAGCCTTGAGCTTCTATTGTAGAGCCTTCTGGGAACCTCCATCTGTGGTCATCTGAGTTATCTCTAAGCTCATATCCAGAGATGTCCTTATCTTCATTGCTTGCATTCATGATTTCAACCCAATCATCTGGGCTTGAGTTGATCTCGTTGATTGATATAGGATTCTGTTCTGCTTTAGTGCTTACTGATGAGTTTTTCGCATCTTTTGTTGGAGTGCTATCCATGAATGTTCCATTTTCTTGCCTTGACCATGTCCCATCAGCTGGAGATGAGTATGAATATTCATCAACAAGTTTTGCATTGCCATCGAATAGCATGACTGTGTCGCTTTTTCCTAGCCCAAAATCAAAGTCTTTCCCTTTCTCCAAGACTATATATTCATTTGGCTTCAGAATGATATTTTCCCCTAGTGGGAATGTCTTTTTTTCAGTTAATCTCTCATTGCCCTTGTCATCTGTGATGTAGTAGGCGTCAAGAGAGATTTCATTGTCTCCTATGTTCGTTAATTCGACCCAATCACTGTTTGTGTCTATCTCATTGATTACAACTTTCGCTTTTCCTTTGCAAAGCGATTTTGTTGCACATGCGCTGAGTACTAGCACTAGCATCATTAGCATCAACGAAAAGCATGATGTCTTTTTCTTCATCTGTTACCTCATTTCCTTCGGATTTTTCTAAAGCATAAGTATTGAAGGTAAAGAATAGTGGTGACAAAAGTAAAATAAATGTGAATTATTCGATTATGCAAAAGATGGTGATTGCACTCGCAATATAAAAGTTTAGTTTTCGATTTTCTATTTTCTTTCGTCTTGCATTTCTATAATATAGCTGCAAGGAGTTAAAATGAAAAAAACAGCATTGCACTATGGTCCGGCTGATAAGCCACCACTAAAAGAATGGATTCCTCTCTCTATTCAGCATGTTTTTGCTATGTTTGGATCGACAATTCTTGTCCCTATCCTAGTTGGACTTGAGCCTACGACGGCATTGTTTACGGCAGGAACAGGAACACTAATCTACATCCTTATGACAAAGGCAATGGTTCCCGCTTTTATCGGCTCGTCGTTCGCGTTTATCACGCCTCTTATTGCAATATCAAGCCAATATGGGTGGCCCTATGCGATGGGCGGTGCATTCATATCTGGAATTGTGTATTGTATTGTGGCCTTCATTATCTCAAGAGTTGGCTCTGATTGGATCCACAGGGCATTGCCACCGGTTGTCATTGGCTCCGTAATCATTGTAATAGGCCTTAATCTTGCACCGACAGCAATGAATATGGCTATGTATACAAATACTTCTGACACCTCAACATATAGCCTTGTTTATCTGTCAATTGCTCTAGTAACACTTGCTGTCACAGTTGTTGCAAATGTATTCTTCAGCGGATTTTTCTCTGTGATTCCAATTCTGTTTGGTCTTGTATCTGGCTATCTTTTTACATTGATAATGGGATTCTTCTTTCCTCAATACAATATTATAGATTTCTCGATAGTTTCATCTGCAAGTTGGTTTGGATTCCCTCACTTTGCTCTGCCAAAGTTCAAGATAGTACCGATTCTTACATTCGTTATTGTCTCTTTTGCAACAATTTGTGAGCATCTTGGAGATACTTTGGTGATATCAAGGGTTGTTGGAAAGAACTATTATGAGGATCCAGGATTGAAAAGGACGCTGCTTGGAGACGGACTTGCAACGACATGGGCATCTTTGTGGGGAGGACCTCCTAATACAACATATGGTGAGAATGTAGGAGTTTTAGCTATTACTGGAGTATATAGCGTTTGGGTCACAGGAGGGGCTGCGGTGATTGCTGTTCTCCTTTCTCTCTTTCCAAAATTTGGTGCTTTGATCCAAACTATTCCAAATCCTGTTCTTGGAGGCATATCGATGCTATTGTTCGGAGTAATAGCCTCTTCTGGGCTTAGAACGCTTGTTGAATCAGGAGTTGATTACCAAGACAAGCGCAATCTGACTATATCATCGATTATCCTTGTCATTGGCATAGGAGGCGGCTTGTTGAAATTCAATATGGGCCCATCGCTCGAGTTCTCTCTTGGCTCAGTTGCACTTTCAACTTTGGTAGGTATTGTACTGAATCTGATAATTCCAATCAGAAACAATAAATAAATTATCTGAAAGAGCGCAAGAAATTGTCTTTGCGCTCTCTTGGTTTTCGGTGCTTATTAATGTTCAATCACAATTTTTTTAGAAATCATTATAAGCGTAAAATAAAACGCCAAGGAAAATGTTCTTGCCATAGAGTAGACTATATCCGAGCTATGAGGAATAATCATCGATGACAATATCTATATGAAGCCAGGCGTGACAGATCTGAGAGCCTTTCCTTCATCGTCAGGAACGAGATGGAGCTGCTGACGATAGGCACGCTCCTTGATATGTACAGCAAAATGCCTGAGGCATATAAGCGCATTCCAGCACGGCTAATTTCAAGACGATATTAGAATTATGAAATACGATGTGCAGTTTGCCAATCAGTTCAAAAAGGATTGAAAACTTGCAAAAAAGCAAGTTTGTAGGCTGTGAAATGGATGACAATGGGCATTGGCTGAATCGGAAATTGTAGAGGAATAAATACATGGATACTTTAATCATATATGGCAGTCAGTATGGCACAACAAAGCGATATGCAGAGAAATTTGCAGAAATGACTCATTGCCCAGTTATCAGCTATGAAGATATAAAAGATATAATGGATTATGAGCGAATCATCTATTTTGGCGCTTTATATGCAGGAGGCGTAAAAGGGTTGAAGAGTACAGTTAAACAAATATCTCCAAATGCAAAGCTGATAATCGTGACTGTGGGATTAGCAGATGTACATGATAAAGCAAATGTAAGCAATATCAGAAAATCCATAAGAAAACAAGTGCCGGAGCATTTGCTGGAAGCTTCATCTGTTTTTCATTTAAGAGGTGGCATAGATTATAGCAAATTGAATTTCAAGCACAAGACTATGATGAAAATGCTACACCATTCTCTTAAAAGCAAGCCAGTTGAAAGCCTTACGCAAGAAGATATGGCACTGATGGAAACCTACAACAAAAAAGTGGATTTTGTCGACTATGATTCGCTGAAACAAATTGTAGATGAAACTCGATAAATTCCAGTTTTTATAGGAGAAGCTTTTACATGGTGGGATTAAAAAGAGGCATTGTTAAGCTGGAAGAGTATCAAGATGCATGGAAAGTTGAAGCTGAACAAACGATTGCTGAGCTAAAGAGTCTTTTGCACGATGTAGCCATCGATATTCAGCATATCGGAAGCACAGCCATTTCTTTTATCCATGCCAAACCGATTGTTGATATTGCAGTTGGAGTTCACGATTTGGATGACATCATACCTTATGTTGAAATACTAAAGAACCGGCAATATATTTTCCGAGGGGAAGATGTTCCTGGCCAAATCTTATTTGTAAAGGGTGATTTTGAGAAAGATATCCGTACACACCATATCCATGTGGTCAAATGGAATGGAGTCGAGTGGAAGAGCTATATCAATTTTCGTGATTATCTAAACGCTTTTCCAGAAAAGGCCGAGGCATATGATATGTGCAAATTGAATCTGGCAAAACAGTTTCCTCAGAATCGCATTAGCTATACAAAAGGAAAGCAAAAACTGGTTTTCGAGATCCTTGAAGAAGCAAAAAGATGGAAGTCCAAACGATAACGATAGAAAATTCGGTTTGAAGAATAGGAAAACATACTCCCATTCGCCATAGTTGAGATGGTTTTTGTGCATCTAATGTCATTATTCATCAATATTACAGGAAAGCATCGGTTGCACATAAACGATTTGTGCTTTCTTTTTGCTTAGGAAAATTCTGTTTTTTGCCTGAAAATAGGTCAAAGTCTAGTTGGAAAACAACACTTTGAACAGGATTCAGCATTGGACAGCTTGCTCTGAAGGTTGTTGTCAAGCTAGATGTTTCTTCTATATCCATCACTGTTGCGAAATTCAGGATGATATTTCAATTTAGGATCCTTATCGCCATATATTGCATAGTCGCATTTGTCTCCATTTATGCATGTCGAAGTCCGAACCAGGCGAGCATTAAGCAATTTAATTGAAGCATAGTCTACATTACAAAGAGCTCCCATAATCTCTTCAAGATTGTGTTTTTTGCAAATTCAGCAACAGGACATGAAGTGAGCTTATAGTAAATTGGCTTGCCTTTCTCATATGGAACAACATCCATTTTGTAATCATTACATCTGTCGCATCTTTTCTTTGCTAAACAAAATGCCATATACATCAGCCTTGTAAAAAACGGCTTGTCTATATTTACGAATTTCAGCTTTCTAAATGAAGGAATGATCAAATTCTCCTCTATTTCTCGAAATGAGGTAGCTGACTTACATACGCTATAATAGTTCAAGATTGCTATACAATCGTATGTTCCGCCTTTTGTTATGGAAGTTTTTATTGCCTCCAAGATCCTCTCTCCATGTTGAAAGGAAATCGACATATTTTTCGAGGCTTCATGCATAGTTGTGGGTAAGACTTGATAAAAATAGAAGTTTTGGGAGATGGCATACAATTGAAAAAGCCATCTCTTTTCTTTTATTGTGTAATTGCAAAAAACCAAATAAGGAGAAGAGATGACTAGTATCAATAGATTGTTCAAGTTGGCGCTCAATGTCAAGAACGCAAGAGTTGCAAATGTTCGAATAGAGGCAGGCAGAAACGGGCTGGATAAGGTCATAGTCGAGGTGAAGGCTTACAAGAAGGATTCCCGCAGGGGCCCGATATGCGGCAGGAAGTGTGTATTTGATACTCTAAAATTACCGAAGATGATATTCAGGAATTCCATAATATGACAGTCAAATAGAAATCATCCCAGGCGTACTGTTTTTTGAGGTACTAAGTGAAAGAATCTTCTCCTATATTCAAATGATAGGAGAAGGAAGGAGATGATTAAATTGGACCGGATCCTAGAAATCAAGGAGCAGCACAGGTGTGGCGAGAGAGCATTAAGCATCAAAAGAGGCGAGATACCAGAGTTGGTCGAGTTCCTAGCGACAGCGCCTCGCATTTCCTTAGCCCCGGCACCAGATCGTAGTTCAAAACATGGCATTCCTTGTTGAACTCAAGGTCTTTGTCTTTCATTGTTTTTTTGATTCATCTCTTTTTGTCTTTTGGAGAGCATTCAACATAGCTTAACGGAAATGAAGCGTTAAGTATTACGTTTTTATTCACAATCCAACCGTTTTTCTCAAGAAATGTCAAATATTCATCATTGGACCATTTGCTTTTCAGTGGGAAACCTAGGATTTTCATGATGGCTAATCTCGCTTTGCTTTTTGTGCGATTATCGGCATGAGTGAAGGTGGGTGCAACTAAAATGCCATCATCTTTTAGCACACGTTTTATTTCGCTAAGGGCTTTTTCTGGCTGTGGCACAACATGAAGAGCGTTTGCAACTATAACAACATCAAAGGAATTTGAGATGTATGGCAAATTGAACATATCAGCAACGCTGAAATGCAGATTTGCATTTTTGTTGTCTTTTTGAGCTATTCTTATCATCTGCTCTGATGAGTCTATAGCTTCAACTTGCTTTGCATATTTTGCAATGTTATTTGCAATCAATGCTGTTCCTGTAGCAACTTCCAACACATTTTTCGAGTTGACAATGGGTCTCAGTAGCACATACATTTGTTCATACGCTTTTTTGTCTTTTTGCATGAATTTGTTATATATTCTTGCGTATCTGTCCCAGAAGTTGGAGTTTGAAATCTTATTCATTTGTTAGCGTATACTAACTTAAATAATTGCAAAAATCTAGTTGCGATGTATTCTATAACAACAGTCTTTCGAAGATGGATCTTTACGGTACAATGTATCGTTGATCTAAATCAGAGAATTTGAGATAAAAAAATATACACCCTTTTTATTTATAGAATATAATTACATTGATTTTATCTAAAAAGGGAGGAATGAATGAAAAAGGCATTCATATTATTGCTCGTTGTCTTTGTTGTGCTTTCATCTGCATTTGCAAATGGAGCAAAGGACGTATCTATAGCGCAAAATGCAACTGATGAGTCACCTCTTGTAGCTGCAGCTAAAGCAGAGGGAGAGCTTATCGTTTATGGCTCATGCGAAGAAGAATATCTTGCTGCTGCCTGTGAAAAATTCCAGAAGATGTATGGAATAGAAGTCAAGTACCAAAGACTATCAACAGGCGAGGTACAAGCCAAGATTGAAGAAGAAAATGGCAATCCATCAGCTGATGTCTGGTTTGGCGGAACAACAGACCCGTACAATGTATTGGCATCTGAAGGGCTTTTGGAAGCTTACGCTGCAGAAAATGCTGTTCATATAACAAAACCTGTTTATATGGACAAGAACCATTATTGGCATGGAATCTACACTGGTATTCTAGGCATAATGTATAACAAGGATGAAGTTGAGAGACTTGGAGTTCCAGTTCCAGAGGATTTCGCTGACTTGACAAATCCTGTATACAAAGGCCTTATTTGGACATCCAATTACAACACAGCTGGAACAGCAAAGCTTATAATCAATACAGCAATCCAAAAGTATGGGCATGATGCTGGAATCCAGTATCTCGTTGATCTCGATAAGAATGTGCAAGTCTATACAAAATCAGGATCTGGCCCATCGAAGAATGTTGGAACAGGTGAGTGCGTTATTGGCCTTGGCTTCTTGCATGACGGAATTGCACAAATCGTCGACAATGGCTATGACAACATCGGACTTGTAGTCCCATCTAGCGGAACTACATGCGAAATTGGAGCAACAGCAATCTTCAAGGGTGCAAAGCATCCAAACGCAGCAAAACTGTGGATTGAATATGCGTTGTCGCCGGATTGCGTTAATATTGCAAAGGACAATGGCTCATATCAATTCTTGGTATTGGACAATGCAGAACAGCCTGAGATTGCTTACGAATTCGGTCTTGATCCATCAAATGTTATCGATTATGACTTCGAAGATGCAACAGCGAACATAAAAAGGTATGTATCAGAGGTTATGGCAGCTCTAGCCGCATCTGGAGCCAAGACAGATGATACAACTCGTTTCCAAGTAAAATAACAAATATTGAAAAAGGATAGGGATGGTTAAAAGCAAATCATCCCTATTTTTGGGATTTCTTAACTAACTACAAGGAGGAAAAGCTATGTTAAAAGCACAGAGTGCCGCATTGGATAGGAAAAAGCTAATGGCTGATCCAATTATGGTCACAACTATTGTCGTATTAATTGCTTTCCTTACTCTTTTTATACTTTATCCGCTAGCAATATTGCTAGTTGACTCATTTGTTGGCGATGGGGGCTTCGGGTTTTCAGTCTTTAGGCGTATATTCAAGATTCCTACTTTTACTACGGCAATTGCAAATACCTTGAAAGTCGGTTTTCTGGTTGGCATAATCTCTACGCTTGTTGGGCTTTTGTTCGCATATGTTGAAGTCTATTTGAAGATGGGAAGATTCTCTGGAGGGCTGTTCAAGTTGGTATCTATGCTTCCTGTTGTTTCTCCTCCATTTGTGCTTTCATTGTCAATGATAATGCTTTTTGGAAAGTCAGGCATAATAACAAGGCATATCCTAGGCATCTATGATAATTCCGTTTATGGCTTTTGGGGAATTGCAATTGTGCAATCACTTACATTCTTCCCAGTATGCTATATGATGCTTAAAGGGCTCTTGAAGAATATAGATCCATCGCTGGAAGAAGCTGCTCGTGATATGGGAGCATCTCGCTTCAAGGTATTCACAAGTGTGACACTACCTCTTGTGCTTCCTGGTCTTGGCAATGCATTTTTAGTTACTTTCATCGAATCGATTGCTGATTTTGCAAACCCAATGCTCATCGGTGGCTCTTATGATACACTTGCTACCACGATTTATTTGCAAATCACAGGAGCATATGATAAGCCAGGTGCTGCAGCAATGGCTGTTGTGCTTCTATCTATAACTCTTGTTATGTTCTGGGTGCAAAAGTACGTTCTTGAGAAGAAAACTGCAGCAACGTTGACGGGAAAAGCATCTAGAGCAAGAATGCCAATTGAAGACAAGAGCGTGAAGATTCCTCTTGTTGCATTATGCTCTGCAATTGCTATTTTTGTAATACTCATGTACGCGTGTGTTCCAATAGGGGCACTATTTCCTACTTGGGGTTATAAGTTCTTCCCGCTTACTGGAAAATGGTTCAAGCTTGTATTTACTCGATATAAGGGCTTAAAGGCGTTCACCGATTCATTTACGTTATCATTGATTGCATCTCCAATTACAGCTCTTTTGTCAATGATAATCTCATATCTGGTTGTGAAGAAGAAATTCAAGTCAAAAGGTTTCATAGAAGCTGTTTCCATGCTTGCAATGGCTGTGCCAGGCACAGTTTTAGGTGTAGGTTACATAAGAGGATTCTCAAGCGGGGTTTTCCATACTGGCTTTTTACAAGGTTTATACGGTTATGCACTGATTTTGATCATTGTTTTCGTAGTCAGATCTCTTCCAACAGGAACAAGAAGCGGAATATCGGCATTAAGGCAAATCGATAAGTCGATAGAAGAATCGGCATATGACATGGGAGCGAACAGCTTCAAGGTCTTCACGACTGTCACATTGCCTTTGATCAAGGACTCTTTCTTAAGCGGTCTTGTGACAGCTTTTGTAAGAAGCATAACAGCTATATCGGCAATTATACTTCTTGTCACACCAGAGTTCCTTCTTATTACTGTGCAAATCAACGAGTTTGCAGAGAAAGGCTCATATGGTCTGGCTTGTGCGTTTGCAACTATACTCATTGCTATAACTTATGGATCCGTGCTTTTGATGGATCTATTCATCAAGTACTTCGGAACTAGCAGAAAACTCAAGGAGAGTGAATAATATGGAGAAAACAAAGAAAGGTGTTCGTCTAGAACATATCTCAAAGATATATACAGATCCAAAGACAAAGAAGGATTTTTACGCTGTGAAGGATACATCTCTTGAGATAGAGGCAGGGTCTTTTGTGACGCTTCTTGGACCTTCTGGATGTGGAAAGACAACGACTTTGAGAATGATTGCGGGCTTTGAGAGTCCTGATGAAGGAGAAATATATCTCGGCAATGAGCCGATAAACAGTCTTACGCCAAACAAGCGTGATACAGCAATGGTCTTCCAAAGCTATGCTCTTCTTCCTCATTACAATATTTTCGACAATGTTGCATATGGTTTGAAGCTGAGAAAACTTCCGAAGGATGTGATAAGAGAAAAAGTAATGAAGATATTGGACCTTGTTGAGCTTTCAGGAATGGAAGATAGGATGACAAACCAGCTTTCAGGAGGCCAGCAACAAAGGGTTGCACTTGCGCGTGCTTTGGTAATCGAGCCATCTGTCCTTCTTTTCGATGAGCCATTGTCGAATCTAGATGCAAAGCTTAGAGTGCAAATGAGAACCGAGATTCGACGTATACAACAAGAGGTCGGCATAACAGCAATCTATGTAACACATGATCAGTCGGAAGCTATGGCTATATCTGATAAAATCATTATCATGAACAAAGGCGTAGTAGCCCAAATGGGTACACCAAAAGATGTATACTATCATCCTGTTGATGAATTTGTTGCTGATTTCATCGGAGAAGCCAATTTCCTTAAAGGCAAGTACATCGGAGATGATGGTGACTATTCATTGTTCGATTTTGAAGGCAATAAGCTTCTAGCTCCAAGGAAAAATAATCTTGAAATTGGTAAGGAATATACAATTGTTTTGCGCCCTGAAGCCTCAAGCCTTGCTGAATCGGGAGGATTTGAGTGCAAAGTAGTACTGTCTTGCTTCATGGGTGCATATCAAAATTACCATGTCATGCTTGGTGATACGCTTGTGAAGCTTGAGGATCACAATCCGAAGAATAGAAAAGTCTACAATGTTGGCGACAAGTGCCATCTTTTGATTGATTTTGATGCTTTGCATATTCTCTAACAGCCGATAGCTGAAGGCTCTAGTTTTTTCTAGGGCTTTCAGATATATGCAAACATTTCAAGGCTCCATGTATTGTTGTGGCTAGAGCTTGATAAGTAGAGAAAACCTTGAGAGGTGGTGATTGTATAGCCAAAGGCTATTGATATTTTGATGTCAGTCTTGTCAGTTTTTGCTATACTTTTACGAGCAATTTAGGCATAGATTCTTTTCAAATTTCTATTTTGTTCCTGAACTTACTTTTTGAATAGTTCTGAGTGTGTACCAAGTCTGTAAAGCATTAAAACTAAAGCATTGCTCTGAATCTCATAAATAAACAACCAGTCTGGCTCAATGTGACATTCATGCGTGCCTTTATAATCGCCTGCAAGATCATGATCCCTGTATTTTGCTTCCAGCTTACCACCATTTGCCAGAATGTCGACTACTTCAAACAGCTTATCAAGATTTTTCTTTTGCTTTCTTGCAAGCTTCAAATCTTTTTTGAACTGATTGGTAAACTGAATATCATATTTCATATGTCCAATGCTGCCTTAAGTTCATCTATGTTGGAATATCGTGGAGCAGAAGGATCATCCATCATCTTTCTGCCTTCCTCAATTGCAGCGACTGTAGTGTCATTCGGTGTTTCCAATTTCAATTCAAAAGGAATACCATGCTCACGGATAGTGGCTCTTAGGAAAATATTTACAGCAGTTGTCATATTCAGACCGAGTTCATTGAAGATTTGTTCTGCTTGATTTTTGATTGTCTTGTCTGTGCGAATATTTAAATTAGTTGTTGCCATATAGAACACCTTCTGTTAAGTCTAGTATGCGCAAATGTTAGTCTAATATCAACATGCTGTCATTATGTAAGATGCATTAACGTCTACAATGTTGGCGACAAGTGCCATCTTTTGATTGATTTTGATGCTTTGCATATTCTCTAACAGCCGATAACTGAAGGCTCTAGTTGCATCTGGAGCTTTCAGTTCTTTAAAACATTTTTTGCACATTTGATTGTTGATAGTCTTCATCACAGTAGTGGGTAGCACAGCATTGAGGAATGGAAGTCAAGTAATGAGCATTCATACAAAAGGCAGAATCTCATGAAATCGCTCTTTTCGAGCTCTGGATTTGCACTCTGCATCTCAAGACAATCAGATCTATGTTCCAACCACTATCTGAGTTTGGCTAAAGATGTATATAGCGCTATGTTTGTTTTCTTGGTAGTATATCGATGCCTAAAAGAGAGAAACGAGATAGAAAATCAAGGACTATTTGCTTGGCAGATATGCTTTGTATTTGAAAGGACAGTAACATGAATATACTAATCATAGATGGACAAGGCGGTGGTGTTGGCCGCAAGCTTGTAGAGAATATCAAGAAAAACTTTCCGGAGCAGATTATAACAGCTGTAGGTACAAATGCGCTTGCATCCCAAGCGATGCTTAAAGCCGGAGCGGATCGAACGGCAACTGGCGAAAATGCGGTTGTGGTTGGATGTCGTACAGCAGACATTATCATCGGGCCGATTGGCATAGCCATTGCCGATTCCCTGTGGGGTGAAATAACACCAGATATGGCATTGGCTGTTGGACGTAGCAATGCTGTTCGTATTCTTTTGCCGATGAACTTATGCGACAACTATATTGCCGGAGTCGATAGGATAAATACATCAGGTATTCTTGATGATTGCATTATAAAGATTCGTGAAATACTTTCTCAAAAACCTTGAAAAACAGTGCAAGCTGTGATACAAAAATCTAGTCAATGGTCGAGCCTACTCGGCTTAAATCGGCAGAAGCCGATAAGTTTTTGTTCGGATTTATATTATCCATATTGCTAAATTACGGTCATGAAGGCTGTTGTTATCTGTCAGAAGATGGATGCGACAGCCTATTTTTATTGGAAGATGAACAGACAAATAGATATTAAAAAGAAAAACAGAAAGTCTGGGTTGATTATTATGGCAATGCTTGCTGCAGTTGTTGCCATGGCCGTATCATCCATGTTTGTTGGCTCGTCAGCTATGACATTCGACGAGACATTGAAGGCATTGATGCTCAACGGAACGAAAGCTCAGCAAAGAATCATTTGGAGTATTCGAATCCCGAGAGTCCTGGCGGCTATTATCGCTGGAGCAGGGCTATCTGTTTCTGGCCTTATCATGCAAACGACATTGGATAACACTATGGCATCTCCAACTACGTTGGGTGTTTCAAATGCGGCTGTATTTGGTGCGAATTTGTCCATTATTGCATTTGCGGGAGGATTTCTCTCAGTCGGTGGCAATGTGAATAATTTTTCTGTGGGCGCAAATCCGTATTCGACAAGCCTAATGGCCTTTATATTCTCAACGGCATCTGTTCTGCTGATTTTAGGATTATGTAAAATACGGTCATTCTCGCCAAGTGTAGTGGTGCTTGCCGGTATAGCTGTCGGCTCTGTATGGACTGCGGCAACCGCTATTTTGCAATTCTTTGCAACCGATGTAGGGCTTTCTGCTGCTGTTGTCTGGAGTTTTGGCGATCTTGGCAGAGCTACTTACAAAACTAATGCCATTATGTTTGTACTCGTGCTTTTGGGTATGATTTTCTTTCAGGTTATGTCTTGGCGATTCAATGCATTGTTAAGCGGTGATCAAACGGCCAGAAGCATGGGTGTGCATGTAGCAAAGCTACGGTTTTTATCGATGCTATTGGCTTCCATGATTTGTGCTGCATGTGTTTCATTTTTGGGGATTATTGGTTTTGTCGGCCTTATTTGCCCTCATGTTGCAAAGAGGATGCTTGGACAGGACCATCGATTTTCGATACCGATGTCTGCACTTTGCGGAAGTTTGCTTCTCTTGGTATCTGATGCACTTTCTCGTAGCATTGGAAACGGCTCTTCCTTACCTGTTGGTGCGCTTACTTCCTTGCTTGGCGCGCCCTTCTTTGTCGCTCTTATCTTTTCGCGAAAGGGGATGAGTCGATGCTAGAGATTGAAAACCTTTGCTTTCGCTACGGAAAAAGCTCTCCGTTTGTTTTGAATGGTGTAAACCTCAAATTAAATGCAGGTGAAATCGGGATTTTGCTAGGAAAAAACGGCTCAGGTAAAACAACGTTGTTCAAAAACATCTTAGGCATATTGTCTCCCACAGCCGGCCACATTTGCTTTGATGGCGAGAATATATCGAAGATGCCACGCCGGGATCGCGCGAGACTGATTGCTTATGTTCCGCAAGACATTAAATTCGGCGCATTGACTGTATTTGATTCTGTTCTAATGGGAAGAGTCTCTTATTTTGGACTGAAGGCAAATGCCAGAGACTATGAAGCTGTAGAAAAAATACTTATGGATATGCAACTTGAAGGATATGCCATGAAAGATGTGGATGAGCTTTCTGGTGGCGAAAGGCAGAAGGTTGCTATTGCTAGAGCTATAGCGCAGGAACCTAAATTGCTTGTGTTTGATGAGCCTACTGGCAATCTGGACATCGCAAATGAAGAACTTATCATAGAGGAGGCGAAAAATCTGGCAAAGAATAGGAATATTGCCATATTAAGCTCGATTCATGATTTGAACCGGGCACTCGATTTTGGTGATAAATTCTTTTTCATGCAAGATGGTGTGATAAAGCATCACGGTGGAAAGGATGCTATGAATGAGACTGCGATTAAAGACACTTTTGGAATTGATGTAAGGATTGTCGAGATAGAAAATCAGAAAATTATCATTGGAGGAAATAGAAAATGAATAAGAGGATTTTGGCGTTTGTGTTTGCATTGGTCATGTTTTTTTCACTGTACGCTAGTGGCAACAATGAAGAAAACTTGAAAGGGGAACCGGAGTCGATAACAGTTACAGATATGATTGGTCGTAAGGTTGATGTAATACCAGGAAGCTATGAAAGAGTTGTCTGTGTTGGTGCTGGTGCTCTACGTATGTATAGCTACATCGCAAGCGTTGATCTTCTCTGTGGCGTCGAGGATATCGATAATACCAAACTGGTCGAAAGACCCAGGATGTTTGACTCTGTTGCCCGACCTTATGTGATTGCTTATGGCGATGTCTTTAGCAAGCTGAACTCTTGTGGTGTCGGTGGCCCGATGGCCCAGACGGCCGAAGCTGAGAAAATTCTTTCATGCAATCCGGATATCGTTATTTCCGAATTCGAGGATGTAGACAAAGCCAATGCCCTTCAAGAGCAGCTTGGCGTTCCTGTTATCACTTTGAAATCGGGTCCGGATGGTGTTTTTGATGATTCCTTCAAGGCATCCATGATTTTGCTTGGCAAGCTCTTCGGAGAGGAGGAAAGGGCTTCTCTTCTGATTTCATTCATTGAGAATGAAGCTGCTGAAATTGCATCTCGAACTGAAAATATTGCTGGCGACGATAAGCCAAGCGTTTATATATGCGGCCTTGGCAATTGGGGAACTGCAAATCACCTGATGACATCTGGAGACTATATTGTATTTGATATTGCCAACGTAAAGAATGCTGTTACCGGTTTGCTAGCTCCTGGAGTACAAAAAATCGAGTCTGAGAAGTTTGTCGATATTGGAAATGATATTGATATTATGATCATTGATGCTGCCGCAGTTAAAAATATCATTCCACTCTATCGAGAGGACAATACGATGTTTGACACTTGCAAGGCATGGAATGATGCAAATGTGTATCTGCAGATGGCTTACAACGCTTACTATACCAACTACGAAATCGCTTTGATCAATACTTGGTTTGTTGCCAAGACTGTTTACCCTGACTTGTTCGAGGACATTGATATGAGAGCAAAGACCAATGAGGTTTGCAAGATGTTCTTAAATCAGGAGATGACAGAAGAGATTTTCTCTTATCCATCGAGCTTTGGTGGCTATCAAAAGATTGATACCGAAACTTTCTTCAACTGAGGCCCGAGCAATGTGCTTTGAGACATTTTTGAGAATGCAAATAAAAAAACATCCATCGATTAAGCCACAGGATGTTGTGAAAATGTGTTATCAAGCTGCATTTGGTGCCGAGCATTTATTGTCAGATCTTGACAGTGCGAAGAGTTGCCTTGATAAGGAATATGCAAAGGTTGTTCCGACAGATGGTGAATTATATGAAGAGATCTCTGATACTGTTTGTCGTGTGAATCTTTCTGTTTGGAAAGCTTCGAACCTTCCACTCCAATGGCTGTATCGCATGTTTGTATGTTCTTGCAAGTTAGAGCAAGATGGCAAGGAAAAGTTTTCAGAGTATCTAGAAGATGCCGAGTGTTGCTTTGATGCGATGGGCTTTGGAAAAGACGAATGGGATAGATACATTGCCGAATATAAAAAGAACGGTATGCCTCCTGTTAGCCACAGTAAGTACTACAAGGAAAATGAGAGCCCAGCATACAGGGTCGTCGATAGCACTTTTTGCAAAATACTTCCTATTCTCAAAAAGGCAAAGGAATATTTAAATGACAATAAGACGTGCATTATTGCCATCGATGGCAGAGCCGCTTCTGGCAAAACAACGCTTGCAAATTGCCTAAAAAGTGTTCTTGATTCAGATGTCATTTCGATGGATGATTTCTTTTTGCCACCCATTTTGCGAACAGAAGAGCGTTTGAATGAAATAGGTGGCAATATCCATTATGAAAGATTTTCAAATGAAGTTATTCCATTTCTTTTTGAGAAGAAGCCGTTTTCTTATCGTTTTTTCGATTGTAGTGTTATGGATTTTGCCGGCATGCGTGAAATCAGAGATAAGCAATTTCGCATCGTTGAAGGATCATACAGCCATCATCCGAAATTCGGAAAATATGCGACTATAACCATCTTTTGCGATGTTATGCCTGAAAAACAGATAGATCGTATTCGCAAACGAAATGGAGAGAAGATGCTGAAAACGTTTATCAGCAAGTGGATTCCTATGGAAGAAAGGTATTTTGATAACTTCTCGATTAAAGACAATTCCGATTTTTATATACGCATGTGATAAATTTTGCTTTCTTTTGCCTATTGCTGTATGGAGTACACACAAATAGAAGCAATTGTTATCAAAAAGCATGCATAAGGAAAATTAGTTGCAATATGGGTATGGACGACAAGGTATTGGAAAAACATAGACAAGAAATTGGATGCAATAACACTTAACTGGCTTTCTAGCGATGCATTTCATCTGTTATGCTATATAGGATAAATGGAGGGAATCTATAGAATGAGAAGGGTTTTTCTGTCTTTCTTGGCTTTTGTTCTTCTTTTGCCAAATGTCTTTTCGTCGACTTTGATGATGATTGATATGGATAGCTCAATATATAGCGAGATGGAGGATCTGTATATCCTTGAGGGAAAGGCATCCCCGATGGGTGCAAAACCATGGTCTGAACTTGATGTACAGCATCTGTTGGATAGAATCGATCCAAAGACTGATATGGGCAAGGTTCTAAAGGAAAGGATTGAATCGGAGCTTTCAGAGAAGATCGATGAAGCCAGGTTTGAGTTCAGTGCAACGATAGAGCCAAATATTATCTACCACACAAATGAGAACCTTGATAAAAGCGATGATATTTTGCTCTCCAATACCTTGGATAGAAAACTCTTGAATCTTGGAATTGGATTTTCCTACTCAGATAACATTGCGCTTTTCATGAATGCGTCTCTTTCATCTGAGATTGCCGATATTGAATATATAACTTTGGATGAAAATACAAAAAGAATCAGCAATAAGTATGTGACAGATGTTTTCTCCTCTCAATATGCATCGAATATCCCATTTTTGCCAGGAAGATTGGATTCGATGAATTTCCCTGACAGGGCGTATTTTGTTCTAGGATTTGATGCATTTAGGCTCTATGCAGGAAAAGATAGGATAGAGTGGGGCAATGGCGTTATGGGTAATATGCTCTTAGGCGATACTCTTCCATTCCATAACATGCTCTCTATGTCATTCACAGGTTCTAAGTGGTTCAACTACCAAATGCTTGTTGATTTCTTTACTCCATTTGAAAATCTCTATGGTGAAGGAGGTGCAGGTGACCGAGGTACAATGAATGGAATAAGATTTTTGCTTGCTCATAGATTCGAGTTCTCGCTTTTCTCTGGAAAACTCCAGCTTGCATTGATCGATTCCATTATGTATGCCTCGAATGATATGTATATCGATCCGCAAGTTCTTAATCCAATGGCATTCTTGCATAATGGCTATATAGCAGGCCATTCAAATTCCTTTGCGGCAATGGAAATCGAGTATGCTCCGGTCAATAATTTCTCTATCTATGCGCAGTTTGGATTGGATGATTGGGCTCTTCCTGGTGAGCCACAACCACCAAATGATGGGGCTACAGCAAATGCGTTTGGCATAATGGGAGGCTTGAGATTCAGAAAACCCCTTGCTAAAGGATATCTACATGGAAACATGGAAATTGTATACACATCACCTTTTATCTACCATAGAGCAAATGGCAATGGAACAGCCGGTGGCTATGATTTCAGTTTCATCTCATCAATCAGGTATCGTGATCAGAAAAATGTTTCTGGAATATACAGATATCTTTCATTCCCATTTGGCTCAGATGCAATAGCATCTCTCTTGTCTGTAGGATACAAAAAGCCTGGAGTATTTGATGTGACTGGTAATATGTTTGTCTTGGCCCATGGAGTTATTGATAAATTCTCTGTTACATCTTGGTATGGAGAGACAAACAAACTTGGCAATGGGGAATTGACAACAGCGCCAAGTACGATAAATCCATTTGATAAAGATGAGAGTGGTGAAATCGAATATACATTTGCACTTGGCGCAGAGGTTGAATATTCTCCTCTTTCATGGCTTGATTTGAATTTCAGCGCATATTTGGTATCAAAGGCAAACTTGCATAACAAAGCTTATGTCAATTGCTATGACTTACAACTTTCATTTGGAACTAGCATCAAATACTAACTCTTGGGATTTGCTCCCATATCGTCGGTATGGGAGAATTTTTCAATATCCTTGTAATAAGTTCCGCGACCAACGCCAAGCATTGCCAGCTCTTTTTTTTCGACAAGGGATTTCAGTGCTTTCTTCAATGTTGGGACTTTATAGTTTGGCAACAATGCAATCAATTCTGTTGTATAGATCGAATCCCTGTCCAAGATGCATTTTAAGATATCTCTCTCGATCGGCGAAAGGTTTATATACCTGTCCTCTTCCGATGTTGAATTGTCTTTCATTATCCTCGATGAGAGTCTTAAAGAGACTTTTTCGAAGACTTTTACAAAATATGACAGCCAAGAGTCGCTGTCGTTTTGGCTTTGGCTTTTCTTCAATGCTGTAAGATAGCTTTTTCTTGTCTCTTCAAAGATAGTCTCGAATGGGTAGTATGAGATAAAGTAGTATCCCTTTTTCAATAGAATCAACATCGAAAGAAGCCTAGCCATTCTTCCGTTTCCTTCGCCGAATGGGTTAATTGATAGGAAGTTCTCCATGAAGACAGCAGCAATCAGCAAAGGATGGTACATTTCGCTCTTTATCTGTGTATTTGTTCTTGCTATAAGCTCATCAAGCATTGCTGGTGCATCCAAAGCTGATGCATTTTCGATTGTAGGCTCGTCGCTTAGAATGTTCTGTTCAGGTTTTGCTGTCTTTCTGTACTCATCCCTTGTTTTATCCGATATGAGTATCGAATGCAAGTTTTTTATCTCTTGCTCTGACAATTGCATCACTTCATAATCATCATTTATCAATGAAAGCGCTCTAGCATAGCCACGAGCTTCACGCACATCTCTTTGCCTGAAAGAAGGTGATGATACGCCAGCCAGGACCTTTTCGACTTCATAATCCTTTAACAAGCTTCCTTCTATTCTGCTTGATGAGCCTGTGGATGCTATCTTTGCTTGGGCTCTGAGTATAGTCATCAACGAGTCTTTGTCTTTGGTCATGAAGCTCCATGCTCCACGAAACAGTTCTATTTTGCAAATTGAATTCAATAGTTCTTCTGTTATAGTTATGTTGTTAATATTAATCATCGTATTATCGAATATTTGCGAATATTATATGTTATTATCTGATATTTGAAAAGTAAATATTGACAGCAAATTTATAAATCTATATATTGCAAACATAACAAAACGTAGAGGAGAGCGAGGATAATGGAAGATGTTTTGATTTGTGTATTTTCAGTCCTCGTTTTTTCTATCCTAGTACTAGCCTGAGATTCACGGTTTAGCTAGAGCATAAACCCGTGGTCAAGAATCGCGGGTTGTTTTTTTAGGAGTGGGCTATGGACAATAGCAATAAAGAGCGTTATACATTGGCGATTTTGGTAAACAACAAAGCTGGCGTATTGATGAGAGTTGTCGCTCTCTTTTCCCGCAGAGGCTACAATATCGACTCGCTTTCAGTAGGTGAGACTGAAGACCCTGGCAAAAGCCGTATAACCATTGTGGTTGCTGGTGACAGGAATATTGTTGAACAAATAATCAGACAGGTTGAGAAGCTTGTTGATGTGATCAGAGTCTATGAGATGACGCCATCAGGATCTGTTAGTGCAGAGCTTGTGATGATAAAGATAAAGGCTGATAGCGTAAATCGAGCAGACATAATAACACTAGGAGAGATATTCAAGGCAAAGATCATAGATGTTACACCAGAGACTGTTTCTTTCCAGATTGTTGGCAATGTAGATAAGATCGATTCGTTTTTGGCCCTTGCGAGGCAATATGGCATTGTCGAGTTGGTAAGAACGGGAATGACAGCGCTTGAGCGCGGTCATAGAGCTTTAGCTGAAATCTCATTTGAAGATTGAATATATGAATAAAGGAAGGTAATAAAATGGCAAAGATGTATTATGAAAAAGATGCTGACATGTCAAAGCTTGAAGGCAAGACAGTTGCAATCATCGGTTATGGTAGCCAAGGACATGCGCATGCACTTAACTTGCATGAATCGGGAGTGAATGTCATCGTAGGCCTTTACAATGGCTCAAAGAGCTGGAAAAGAGCAGAAGATGCAGGACTGAAGGTCATGACAACAGAGGATGCTGTCAAGAATGCCGATATCGTAATGATTCTCGTAAACGATGAAAAGCAAGCAAAACTATTTAAGGAATCAATCGAGCCAAATTTGAAAAGCGGGGCATATTTGGCCTTTGCACATGGCTTTAATATTCATTTTGGGCAGATCAAGCCTAAAGAGGACATCAATGTAATAATGATTGCGCCTAAGGGACCAGGACATACAGTAAGATCGCAATATCTTGAAGGTAAGGGAGTTCCTTCTCTTATTGCTGTAGCGCAGGATCCATCTGGGGACTCTGAGCAAGTTGCTCTTGCATATGCTGCTGGAATCGGAGCTGGAAGAGCTGGAATTTTTGTAACTTCATTTAAGGAAGAGACTGAGACGGACCTTTTTGGAGAGCAAGCTGTTCTTTGTGGAGGTGTAACAGCCTTGATCAAAGCTGGATTCGACACTCTCGTCGAGGCTGGATACCAACCAGAGATGGCATATTTTGAATGTTGCCATGAGATGAAGCTTATTGTAGACATGATTAACCAAGGCGGTTTCAAGTACATGAGATACTCGATATCAGATACAGCTGAGTATGGTGACTACATAACTGGCCCAAAGATTATCACAGACGAAACAAAGAAGGCTATGAAGAATGTTCTCAAGGATATCCAGGAGGGAACATTTGCTCGCAATTGGCTTTTGGAGAACCAAGTTGGCAGACCATACTTCAATGCAATGAAGAGGATCAATGCTGACACTCTTCTTGAATCGACGGGCGAGAGGCTCAGATCTTTGATGAGCTGGCTCAAGAAGGACAATAACTAAAGAAAAGATGGGAGATATGATATGGCAGAGCGTGTCTATATATTTGATACTACTTTGAGGGATGGGGAACAGGCACCAGGATATTCAATGAATCTAGAAGAGAAGATCCGAATGGCAAAACAGCTAGAATGCCTTGGAGTAGATATCATTGAAGCTGGTTTTGCTATATCGTCTCCTGGAGATTTTGAGAGTGTAGAGGCGATAAGCACAGCTGTGAAGGATGTCACAGTTGCCTCTCTTGCTCGAGCCTTGAAAAAGGATATAGATGCAGCTTGGAATGCTGTAAAAAAAGCCTCACGACCTAGGATACATCTCTTTCTTGCAACATCTGATTTGCATCTCGAGTACAAGCTCAAGATGGACAGGAAGACAGCACTAGAGCGAATTGCTGAGAATGTTTCTTACGCAAGTTCGCTCTGTCCTGATGTTGAGTTTTCTCTTGAGGATGCTACTAGAACGGATAAGGATTTCATGTGCAAGGTTGTCGAGACAGCTATTGATAAGGGTGCTAGGACAATAAATTTGCCCGATACTGTTGGCTATTCGACTCCAAATGAGATCTTCGAGATGGTAAGCTATGTCAGGAACAATGTCCCTAATATAGATAAAGCCATAATATCAATGCATAATCACAATGACCTTGGGCTGGCTGTTGCAAACACAATCTCAGGATTGGAAGCTGGTGCAAGGCAAGTTGAATGCACTATTTGTGGAATTGGAGAGAGGGCTGGCAATGCTGCTCTGGAGGAGATTGTCATGGCGATGAAGACTCGCTCTGATAAGTTTGATTTCACAACAGGCATAAAGACAGAGCAGATTTATAGAACAGCGAAGCTCCTTTCGACGATAACTGGAGTCAAGATAAATCCGTCTAAGGCGATTGTCGGAGACAATGCTTTTGCGCATGAGTCAGGAATCCATCAGCATGGTATTTTAGCGAATGCAAAAACATATGAGATAATGAATCCTGAGTCTGTTGGAGTCGTGAAGACAAATCTTGTCCTGGGCAAGCACTCAGGGCAACATGCTTTCGAGAAAAAACTCGAGGAGCTTGGCTATAAGCTGGACAAGGATGAGTGCTCAAGGCTTTTCTCTAGTTTCAAAAAACTGTGCGATAGGAAAAAGAATGTAACAGATAGGGATATTATCGCACTTGTGGAGTCAACAGACATTGTTGAGAACCAGACCTGGACGCTTGAGGATTTTGTTATCAACAGTGGAAACACTATGACATCATCGGCTGTCATAACACTGAAGAAGAATGGGAAGAGTTATCAAGATGTTTCGACTGGAACAGGACCAGTGTATGCATCACTAAGGACAATAGAGAAGATAATAAAGCATCCATTTTCGCTGGAAGACTATCAACTTTCAGCTGTCACAGAGCATAGAGACGCTCTTGGAGAGGCTTTGGTGAAGATATCAGATCAAAAAGGTGTCTTCAGGGGAAGAGGCCTTTCCACAGACATCATCGAGGCTTCAATCCTTGCATGTCTTAATGCTGTCAACAAGATGCTTGATGAGTCATCTACATCAATTGCTGGCGGAATAAATGCAAGCTCTATGTCATTTGAGAATGATATGCTAATGGACCATACAGATAAAAGGAACAAATAAATGGCAATGACTATGACAGAGAAGATCCTCTCTCATGCATCAGGAGAGAAGGAAGTGCACCCTGGACAGCTTATCATGGCTAATTTGTCATTGGTGCTTGGAAATGATATAACAAGTCCAGTTGCGATAAAGGAATTTGCAAAGTTTGGAAAAGAGAGAGTCTTTGACAAGAAGAAGATTGCTCTCGTCCCAGATCATTTTACTCCCAATAAGGACATAAAGGCAGCTGAGCAATGCCTATGTGTTCGAAATTTTGCAAAGAAAGAAGAGATAGAGAATTATTTTGAGGTAGGAAGAGTTGGAATAGAACATGCACTATTGCCAGAAAAAGGCCTTGTCACAGCTGGTGATGTCGTTATAGGAGCCGATAGCCATACATGTACATATGGAGCGCTTGGTGCATTCTCAACAGGTGTTGGTTCTACCGATATGGCTGCCGGTATGGCAATAGGAAAAGCATGGTTCAAAGTGCCATCATCCATAAAGTTCAATCTTATCGGGAAAATGGCTGAATATGTCTCTGGAAAGGATCTGATTTTGCACATAATAGGCAAAATAGGAGTAGATGGCGCTCTTTATAAAGCAATGGAATTCTCTGGAGATGGTGTATCATCTTTATCAATGGATGATAGGTTCACAGTTTCCAATATGGCAATAGAGGCTGGTGCTAAAAACGGAATATTCCCAGTAGATGACAAGACTCTCTCTTATTTGAAGGAAGCTGGAGCGAAAGAGCCTTTGATTTTCGCCTCTGACAAAGATGCTGAATATGATCAAGTTATCGAAGTGGATCTTTCTTCATTGGAGCCTACAGTATCTTATCCCCATCTTCCTGAGAATACACATCTTGCAAAGGATGCTAGAGATATATCAATCGATCAAGTTGTGATTGGATCATGCACAAATGGAAGAATATCAGATCTTCGAGCAGCTGCTAGGATCCTAAAAGGTCATAATGTCGCAAAAGATGTCAGATGCATAGTGATACCAGCCACGCAGAAGATTTGGAAGGAAGCAATGGAAGAAGGACTATTTGATATCTTCATAGATGCTGGATGTGTCGTATCAACACCAACATGTGGCCCATGCCTTGGTGGTTATATGGGAATCCTTGCAGAGGGAGAAAGATGCATAAGTACCACAAATAGAAACTTCGTGGGAAGGATGGGACATATAAAGAGCGAGGTTTATCTTTCGTCTCCTGCTGTTGCCGCATCCAGTGCGATCACAGGTTATATCACAGATCCAAGGGAGATGGTATGAACGCTAAAGGAAGAGTATTCAAATACAAAGACAACGTTGATACAGATGTAATCATTCCAGCGAGGTATCTAAACACATCTGATCCAAAGGAACTTGCAAGCCATGCAATGGAGGACATTGATCCCGATTTCATACACAAGGTTCATCCAGGTGATATCATTGTTGCTGGCAAGAACTTTGGTTGTGGATCATCTAGAGAGCATGCCCCTATTGCTCTAAAAGCGTCAGGAGTAAGCCTTGTAATAGCATCATCATTTGCACGTATTTTTTATCGCAACTCATTGAATATTGGACTTGCAATCTTGGAATGTCCAGATGCTGTTGCAGGAATTTCCCAATCTGATATAGTTTCAGTGGATTTCTCATCAGGTTTGATTAAGGATGAAACGACTGGCAAGGAATATAGAGCTGAGCCATTTCCTCCTTTTATGCAGGAGTTGATAAAAGCCGGAGGTCTTGCACCATACATAAAGGAGAAGTTTTAATGGATATGAAAATTGCTCTCATTCCAGGTGATGGAATTGGGCCAGAGATAGTCAATGAAGCTGTTAGAGTCTTAGATAGAATCGCAAGCCTCTATGGACACAATGTCGAATATGTGAATTTGCTTGCGGGAGGAATATCGATTGACAAGTTTGGAAAGCCTTTGACTGAAGATACTCTTGAAAGAGCAAGAAGTTGTGATTCTGTGCTTTTAGGTGCAGTCGGAGGCCCTAAGTGGGACAACGAGCCTAGCGGCAACAGACCAGAGAAGGCTATCCTTGGACTTAGAAGTGGGCTTGGCCTTTTTTGCAATCTGCGCCCTGCAATAATCTATCCAGAGCTCGTATCAGCATCTCCATTGAAGGATCAAGTGATTGCCAATGGAGTGGATATACTCGTAGTAAGAGAGCTTACTGGTGGAATATATTTTGGAAAGAAAGAGCGTTCTTATGACAGTGCTTATGATGTACTTAGTTACAACAAAAGCGAGATTGAAAGAATCTCGAGGAAGGCATTTGATTGTGCTCGCTTGAGAAAAAAACATGTAACTGTTGTCGATAAAGCAAATGTCTTGGAGTCATCAAGACTATGGAGGGATGTTACATCAGAGGTTGCGAAAGAATATGATGATATCTCATTGGATTTTATGTACATAGACAATGCTGCAATGCAACTTGTGAAGAATCCTGCTAGCTTTGATGTAATTCTTACAGAGAATATGTTCGGCGATATTCTTTCTGACGAGGCATCTATAATTACAGGATCAATAGGAATGCTTCCATCTGCATCACTTAGAGAGGACAAGTTTGGACTTTACGAGCCGATCCATGGCTCTGCTCCAGACATAGCAGGAAAAGGAATTGCAAATCCTATCGCGACTATATTGTCTCTTGCAATGATGCTACGCTACTCGTTTGCTCTCGAGAGTGAAGCGAAGGCTGTAGAGAAAGCTGTTGAAAGAGCGTTGGCTGATGGCATAAGGACATTTGATATAAAAGGTGATAATGATAAATATTCCTCTACAGAGGAGTGTGGCAATGAAATTGTTAGGAGAATTTCCAAATGAGATCTGACTTGATGAAGAAGGGAGACGAAAAAGCTCCACATAGATCGTTGATGAAAGCTTTAGGATGGACCGATAGCGAGATACAAAAGCCTACAATCGGTGTTGTATGCGCTTTCAATGAAATCATCCCTGGCCATATGGAGCTTAATAAAATAGGAGAAGCTGTAAAGGCTGGCATAAGAGAAGCAGGAGGGAATCCTGTAATGTTTCCAACAATCGGAGTATGCGATGGAATAGCAATGGGCCATACAGGCATGAAATACTCGCTTGCATCGCGTGAGCTTATAGCTGATTCGATTGAGGTGATGGCGACAGCGCATCCATTTGATGCTTTGGTCTTTATTCCGAATTGCGATAAGATTGTTCCGGGAATGCTTATGGCTGCACTTCGTTTGAATCTTCCATCGATATTTGTCTCAGGCGGTCCTATGCTTGCTGGCCATGTAAAGGGTGGCGACAAGAGAGGCATGTCTCTTTCGTCTATGTTCGAAGCTGTTGGGAAACATGCATCTGGGACAATGGGGGATGAGGAGTTCTTACAGTGGGAGAATAGTGCATGCCCTTCCTGTGGCTCTTGCTCTGGAATGTATACAGCAAATTCGATGAATTGCCTTTGCGAAGCTGTTGGAATTGCACTTGCGGGAAATGGCACGATTCCGGCTGTGTACTCTGAAAGATTGAGACTTGCGAAGGAATCTGGTTACAGAATCATGGACCTTTTGAAGAAAGATATAAAGGCCCGAGATATCATCAATAGCAAATCATTGGAGAATGCTCTCAAGGTCGATATGGCACTTGGATGTTCTACGAATACGATGTTGCATATTCCTGCTATTGCCCATGAAGCTGGTATCAAAATAGATATATTCGATGCAAATAAACACTCGAAAGAGGTTCCTAATCTTTGCCATCTTGCTCCAGCAGGGCCTGCTCATATGGAAGATTTGAACCTTGCAGGTGGTGTGATGGCTGTAATGAAAGAGATGAGCAAGAAAAACCTTTTGAATCTCGATTGCTTGACTGTCACAGGAGAATCAATTGGCGCATCGATTGAGAAGGCAAGAAACTATGATGAGGAAGTGATCAGGCCAATTGAGCGTCCATTTATGCCAACAGGTGGAATTATGGTATTGCAAGGTTCGCTTGCTCCTAATGGTGCTGTTGTGAAGAAATCTGCGGTAGCGAAAGAGATGTACAAGCACTCAGGGCCCGCTCGTGTCTTTGACTCTGAAGAGGATGCAATTAGTGCAATCTTTGCAAACAAAATCAATGCTGGCGATGTGATAATCATCAGATACGAAGGCCCAAAGGGTGGCCCAGGAATGAGAGAGATGCTTTCTCCTACATCAGCTATTGCTGGAATGGGGCTTGATAAGTCTGTTGCGCTTATCACAGATGGCCGTTTTTCTGGAGCAACTAGAGGTGCCTCGATAGGGCATGTGTCGCCAGAGGCTGCTGATATGGGTCCTATTGCACTCGTTTGCGAAGGTGATACTATTTCAATCGATATCGAGGAAGGAAAGCTTGATCTCATTGTCGATGAAGATGAACTTGCAAAGAGAAGAGCCATGTTCAAGCCAAAAGAGCCTAAGATCACGAAAGGCTATCTTGCAAGATATGCAAAGCATGTTTCCTCAGCGGCAGAGGGAGCTATAAACACAGAGGGATGCTAATGAATATTACTGGTGCTGATATAATTGTAGAATGTTTGATAGAGGAGGGAGTGGACCGTGTTTTTGGTTATCCAGGAGGACAGGTTATCCCACTTTATGATGCTCTTTACAGAAACAAGGATCGTATAAAGCATATATTGACAGCACATGAGCAAGGGGCAAGCCATGCATCTGATGGATATGCTCGCTCTACAGGAAAAGTTGGAGTTTGCATAGCAACATCTGGCCCTGGGGCAACTAATCTTGTTACTGGGCTTGCAACAGCATATATGGACAGTGTTCCTGTCGTTGCAATAACAGGCAATGTCCCAGTCTCTCTTCTCGGAAAGGATTCTTTTCAAGAGGTGGATATAACAGGTGTTACATTGCCAATTACAAAGCACAACTATATTGTTAAGGACATAAAAGAGCTTGCTTCGACTATACGAGAGGCTTTCCAGATTGCAAAAGAGGGAAGGCCTGGGCCTGTTCTTGTCGATATTCCAAAGAATATCCAGACTGAGAGCTTTGAGTATGAGAGAACTGAAATAAAGGCGGTTGAGAGAAAGGTATCAAGGTTGAGGATGCAAGATATTGAGAAAGCTGTTGCGCTTATAAAATCATCTGAACGCCCTATGATCTATGTAGGAGGTGGTGTTATAAGAGCTGATGCTTCATCGGAACTCAAGCTATTTGCTGAAATCATAGACAGTGCTGTAGGTTCATCCTTGATGGGGCTTGGCGCAATGCCGTCCGATTCGCCTAGATTTACTGGCATGATTGGAATGCATGGTACAAAGCTGTCAAATCTAACAATCAACAGTTGCGATCTATTGATTGTTATCGGAGCAAGATTCTCTGATAGGGTAATTTCGAAGGGTTCGACATTCGCTAGCCAGGCAAAAATAATCCAAATCGATGTTGATCCAGCTGAGTTCAACAAAAACATAGAAAGCGAAGTACATATCATTGCTGATATAAAAGCTGCCCTCGGTTTACTCATCAAAAAGCTAGAGGGAGCGGAGTTGGACCATAGAAAATGGATGAACATGCTGGATGCGAATCGCATAAGGTTCCCTCAAAAGGTTGCAACTGAAGCTCATAGGGCAAAAGAGATAATCGATGCTTTGGAGAAAGCTCTTCCGGAGGACAGGATAATTACAACAGAGGTCGGACAGCATCAGATGTGGGCTGCACAATTTCTTAAGGGTATCAAGCCTAGGCGTTTTTTGACATCCGGTGGCTTAGGCACAATGGGATATGGAACTGGTGCCGCTATTGGTGCGCAGATTGCAAACCCTAGCTCGCGTGTTGTCAACATTGCTGGCGATGGATCATTTAGGATGAATTGCAATGAGCTTGCAACTATAGCTCGCTACAATCTTCCAGTTATTATTGTTGTTATGAACAATCATACGCTAGGAATGGTCAGGCAATGGCAAAGCCTTTTCTTTGAAAAGAGATACTCGGAGACTACTCTTGACACTCCACTCGATTGGGTTATGCTTGCAAATGCATATGGCGTGAAAGGAATGCGCCTTACGCTTGAAGATGATGCAGAGGCTGTGATAAAAGCAGCAGTTGAATTGAACTCTCCTGTCGTAATTGATTGCCAGATTCCAATCGATGACAAAGTCCTTCCTATGGTAGCACCTGGTGCATCGATCTCTGATATGATTGGAGCTATAGACAAAGAAGCTTGAGAACGAACTTGAAGTATAAATAGAGTAAAATCTATCCTTGCATTCACAAAGTATCTTAGCCGGATGCAAGGATATTTATCAATAAATTTAAATTGAAAAGAGCTGGCTCTCTGCCAATTTGATTGATAATTTGCGAAACTAGGGTGCTTTGCTTATGTCTCTCTGTCTTGAAAATTATTTTTCTATTGAGTAGTATTACTTTGTGGGGAAAGTGCGACTGTATCTGGTAATAGTTTTTTCTATGATTTCATCAGCTCTATTTGCCGGAGATTTTTCCCTTGGCATGAACCTTGGATACAGAAACAGTAGTACTACCTATTGCAAAAGCATATTTGGGTTGAAAGCTGGTTATAATGACATTTCTTTTGAGATGCAAATACAAGGGTGCGATGAGGTTGCATTCTCTCTTTTGTACGATTTGAAGACAGGACGTACGTTGCATAATCAGTTTCTATTGCATAGCCTTTATGTGCCAAATGAAGGTGGCTTTACAGATCTTTCATATATATTCATGCAAATGTTGAAGGCTGGCTGTTTGAAGTTCTCATACTGCTTGGGACTACAACTAGGACTGGCTTATTCGCCATATTCTGTTGAATATCTATGGTCTCTTTCACCTTTGGTTGCACTTGATGTTGCGCTTTGCTATAAAGCTGTCTCGCTTGGTTTTTACTTGGGTTTGAACAACACAATTGAGAGGAGTTGGAAAGCTGTTCCAATTTACCAAGCTTATATTGATGTTGAAATCAATGAATCCAATTCATTGGAAGTCTCTGCATTCATGAGGGAAGCTGAGTATTTGATGGATCCATGGCATATGATTACAGCTTATGGAGTATCATTTGCTTATCTTTATAGGTGGAAAACATGAAGATACTTGCGATATTGCTTTTACTTGTATCGACTATTTCTTGCAATATTACTTTTCCAGATTCTATTGCCAGTCAATATGAAGAGAATCCGTTTTTGAGTGTTTATGATATATCAAAACAAAAAAATGAAAAAACAGAGCTTGTATCGATAAGCGATGTGCAAAGCATAAATGTTGATTCCATTAGGTTTTCAATAATCACAGATGTTCACTTGGGACGTGATAGGGATGATTCTTCAGTGAAGTATTTCCATGACAATTTTTATAGCTATCTTGATTCTGATAAGCCTGAATTCCTAGTTTGCCTTGGTGATTTGACTGATGACGGCCAATATGATCAAAATGTGAAGAACTTTATTGATTCTACAGCAGAAAGAACAAAGAAAGGCTGGTTTGTTTATTGCATAGGAAACCATGAGAGGCATATCTTCGACTACGCAAAATGGGATGAGGAGAATGCTGAGAATAGTAACGGCTTAACAGGTTGGGATCTTTTGGATTTTGCAGGCACTATGGGGCATTATATGTATGGGAATCTTCTTTCTATATATAAGCTCGACAGTTCTATGCGAGTACTTGGGAAAGCTCAGCTTTCATTCTTAGAGAATGCACTAAAGTCAGATCGAGCCAAATACAAGATAATCGTGGCACATGATAATATGACAACAGGCGGAACCTTTGATCAATCATTGTTTCTTACTGGCTTTGCTGATATAACAGAGCGAAACAAGCTTTATAGGATAATGAGTGAGTATAAGATAGGCCTTGTACTTGTTGGCCATCATCATAAAGGCAATATCGAATATCGTATGAACGACTATATGGGTGAGCTGAATCTTGCTGCATACCATCAAAGAAAGACACCATTAATGGATCTTGAATCAGAAGGCTATTTCTATGACGCAATTCTTGATGCAAAGACTGGTATGATAACAATCAATGGGTATCTTGCTGAGTATACAAAAGATACAAGCAGAAAACCTGATACAAGTTTCAGTTTTAGATTACCATCATCACATTAATCGTCATAAACAAGCAATGTGCAATCAAATTCTGCATAGAAGAAAGAAAATACTATTGTTTACAAGTGCCTTAGGTCAAATTTCATCTGATGCTTTTGACATTTCTACTGCGTCATATTATTGACTCTTGACATCTTTATGGGGGGGGGGTAAGGTATATATAACAACAATCCTTTTATGCTGAATAGCATGAAAAGGATATCTTTTTGCGATTTATATTGACATAAATACAAAATTAGACAAAATGTAAAAAATACACTACATTTTGTTCAGTATTAATTATAGGGAACATGAAATGACGAAAAAAGTTTTCAATAGAATTATCGTTACGCTCGGATTATTTTTTCTAGCTACGAATGTACATGCTTACCAATTGTCACCATTGAATGCAACCTACTATCCGAGCGGAGTGGAATCTGTAAAAACTTATAAACTAACAAATGATTCGGATTTTCCTATTGCAATCGAAATAAGCGCCAATAAAAGATATATAGATTTAAACGGAAATGAGTATACAGAACCAGCTATGCAATATTTCTCAATACAGCCTTCAAAGATGATTATAAAGCCAGCGACAACTCAAATTGTCAGAGTTCAATACAGAGGGCCTAAGACAGTGACGAAGGAGATGGCGTTTAGGATTGTTTCTGAGCAAATACCATACTCTAGAGGTGCATCTGTCACATCAGAAGGACAGATGATTAACTTTCTGTTTGTTTATAGTACAGCGGCTTATGTTGCCCCTAGCAAAGTAATAGAGCGAGTCGAGGGGTATGTTAGTAAAGTTGACGACAGGCTTGTTATAACACTCAAGAATACTGGAAGCGTGCACCAGATTCTTAATTCATTGGGTGTTACATTAAAAGGAGATGATGGTTCTAGCTATACTCTATCAGATGAAGATGTTAGCTCTGTTGAGGGAGTGAATCTTCTTACAGATTCTTCCGTTTGCATTTCTTTAGAGATTCCAAAGGAAATAGAGAAGGCATCTAGTTTTACTGTTCAAATAAAATACGACTATTCATATTCAAAGTGATTGAAAAAGGGAGAGTCGTGTTTTGAAAAGGAGAATAGAGGGATTCTTATGCATTTTTCTTGGCATTCAAATAGCGCTTTCAACAGTGTTTGCCTTTGCTATTGCTTTGTATGAAAAGGGAGATGATGTTTTTTTCTTTACAAAAGATGAAATGGAATCGCATGAAGAAAAAACTCCTCAATCAAATGCTGTTCTTGATGCAAAATCTGTTAAGATGCTGTCCTTAGAAAAGCCAACTGGAAATGGCAATGGAAACAATCTTGAAGAAGAATATTCGGAGAGCTGGGGTTTGAGTTCGCAAGAGCGTGAGATTGTTAATGAAGGAAACGCGCCTCTTGCTTTCCATGTATCCATGGAACTCGATTTGGCTTATGATGTTTTGCTATTTGATGGCTTTAGAGATAAACTCCTGGTTCTATTTCCACATTTTTGCACCGATGACCAGATATGCAATTTTGTCTCTTGCTTTATAGAAAAATACTATACAGAGACGGCTGGTTTTGATTTTTCGTTGGATGCAAAGACACTTACAGTGCTTTTTGATAAAACATTCAGCGAAGATGAAATGGCAGACCTATTTGTTTTTTTGATAAATTTTTGCAACGAAAACAAAGCCATTCTTTCCCCTGCCAAGAGTGATGAGAAAGCAATAGATGATAGTAATATGGTATTTCAAATCAATACTACAGAGCTTTGGCAAGATGATGATTTCTGGGCTGATTTCTATATATCTGGTGAGGATTTGCTTCTTTTTGAGGACGGAAACTACTATATGAATCTTTACGTGAATGGAGAGAATCGAGGCTCTGTTTCTGTAGAGATGCTTTCCCAAATCCCATATATAGCGATTGATGATTTGAGATTTATTCTTGAAAACAATCTTACAGAAGAGGCTTATGAGAGGATTTTCAATACACAAAGCAGCTCTTATTCTCTTGAAGATTTGGAAAAATTTGGTGTCAGGTCGTCATTTGAAGCAAATAATTACAAAATTTACTTATCATTTGACCTTGATGATATGCCATTTGCTTCGATTAGTTTATCACCATCTTATTCAAGATATGATGAACAACCGCTAGCTGGAGCTGAGATAATAAGTCCTGCTGTATTTTCATTCAAATCTTCATATAACACATCTTTTGGCTGGTATTTATATCAAAAAAAGATCTGGGATTATGATGTTTCATTGTATTCAACAAATACGATGTCTATGTATGATATATTCCTTGATTTTTCGTATTATCTGAATTTCAACAATAGGGATTTGGATTTTTCGCTTTCGAGTTATACCTTCAGACGCGATTTTGAAGAAAAAATGCTTCGTTTAAGCTGGGGATGCATCTCGCCAGGTATTATCTCGCCACTAGGGACACCTATAGGAATAAGACTTTCAAAGAATTTGTCATATTCAAATGATAGCTATGAGAGGAAGAGTCCATATGAGGCTGAGTTGACTGTCGAAAAAGAGTCGCTTGTAGAGGTTATAAACGATGATAGGGTTTTGTATAGCAAGATCTTGAACCCTGGAAAGTACAAACTTGAGGATTTTGTTCTTTATACAGGCGTCAACAGAGTTCTTATTAAAGTATCTCCAACAGATGGAAGTGCACCAAAAGAGATAATACATGAATTTTCATATTACTCATCTTTGCTTTATCCCGGGGAATTCTATTATAACCTCAGTCTGGCAATTGGGAGAGAAACGCTTTTGTCGAAGGATAAAATAAGAGAAGGTTCAATTGGTTTTAGTCTTGGTGGAAAATACTATCAATATGATCCGAGGAATCTTTCTTTATCATTTGATTACTCATATGGACTTTCGAATTCCTTGCTGCTTCGAGGTGCAATCGCTGTTTCGAATTTGCCAACAGATAAGAATCAAATGAATATGCAAGGCAAGGTTAATTTCGAGCTGACTCAAGCAAGCTCGATTGGGACAACTCGTTATAATTTAAATCTTTATCAGAGAAAGCTATCAGATGGTAACTATCATTTTCCGGAGATTTATGTACGGGTATCGCATCAAGCAAATTTGTCAAAAAAGCACATTTCTTCGATAAATGCAAGTTTGGGTTTCTCATCACCTCCTGATATTTTGAATAGCAATCGATTTGTTTTTAATGTTGGGATTTCAACAAGTGGCAAACTCGGCTTGCTCAGCTATGGCATCGGTTCGAATTTCAATTTATATACAGATGTGTTCAAGTCGAGTTCTTATACGTCTTATCTTTCTTTGGGGTTTTCTCCTCAGAGGAATATAAATTTATCGACATCTATTAATTTGAGTGGCAATTTTGCGGGCAACGTTGGAGCATCTGCAAGTGTATACGCATCAGTCTCATTTGGTTCAGGGAATGTATCATCATCTTTGAATGAAAAAAGCACAAAGGTGAATTTCAATATGCATTCGTTGAAAAGCTCTTTATCAAGCTCAATCGACATGCCTGGATATAACAGCTTTGAAAAGATGAAATCCTTTAGAAATAGCAACTTTTATGCATCATATGCAACTTCTACAGATTATTTCAATTTCGGGTTTGGAATATCTTCCTCTCTTGATTTGAATAGATTGAGTGGTAATTTGTCATTGTCAACATCCACTATTTTTGCAGATGGTTATTTTGCGCTTTCTTCATCGATCGGACAATCGTACTTGCTAATTAAGCAAAAAGGCGAATTGAAAGGGAATGATTTAAGCATTGGATATAGTGGGGCATTTGGTACATCAAAACTTAATAAGTTCTTCTCTACGTCACTTTATTCAGCTGTTTCAAGTGTAAGGAACAACCAAATTATGATATACAGCACAAGTGAGGATTCAATCTCTGGTCCTCGCTCTTTTGCACTTTATCTACCGAAGACAAATGGTCGTGGATTTGTTTATACACTGGAATCAAACCCAGTTTATGCAATGACTGCTATAGTAACAGATATCAATGGGAATCCTTGGATAAATGACTCATCTCCGCTTTACCTAGTTTCAATATCTGGAGATTTTGAGATTGATGTTAAACTCTATGAAGATGGATATGTCTTCAGCGATGAAAGCGGAAGAATAATCCTTTCAGACCTTCCTGAAGGGCTCTATGGATTTGATATTCCAAATGATGATGGATGGGCTTTAGCTTTGATAGAGATAAGTGAAAAAAACAGTCCAAATGAAATGAATGTCTATATCGAAGCAATTGATGAAATAAGCGGGATGAAGCTTCCTGAACAATACTCCAGTTGTAAGAGACTTGTTTTTTCTGAAGCCCTTTCTTCAGATGAATTTTGGGATTTGCTCTATCCTGGATTTAAGGAGGCTTTATGAAATTAAGAAATTGTGCATTAGCATTATGTATGATATTCATGACAGCTGTTCCTTGTTTTTCTCAGGACTATGATTTTGGTTTTGAGATTGCAGCATACAAGCTTGGCAAGGATCTTCTTGATGGTCAACCTGTCAAGCTTGAGATTACAGATGCAATATCGAATACATTGGAAAACCTTAATGAAAACTCGAAAATAAATATAACTCCATCGATAGACAACTACCTTGGAGTTGTTTCTCATAGTGATACAACATTTTTCTCGACTCATGCTGTCTTTTCATACAGAGTCTATGGATGCTCGCAAGGAAGTTACACGTTATCATTTGCATTCGGAGGAAATAAGATAAAACCATTTTCAAGAATAGAAGGTGGAATCGATAATATTGACTTAATGGATCCGACATACTCGGAGGCAACGGATACAAATCAAGTTGGACTTTCGTTTTCTGTGCACTATATAAACTATAATTTCTCTCGACCATCTGAGACATTGACAACTACGACGTCAAATGAATCTGGAATAGACATAAAGGAAGTTAAATATAGCAATGGCAAAAAAGGCTATGTGTATAAGCTTTCAGGGTATGATGATAGTTTTGCCTCAGATGTAAATACCCTCAGAGGAAATATAACAAAAACATCAAATTTCTCTCCATCATTTGATGTAAAGTTCTCTTTTGAAGTACTTGATGCAGCAAATGAGATTGTTCCAAATGAGGATATTGACGATGGGATTTGGTCTGCATCTGGAGTGGTTGGAATTACGCTTGACTCTTCGGATTATGTCAAAGCTGTGCCTGGAGTATATGTTCTTCCTGTGACAATTACATTGAGGTCTGATGATTGATATGAAAAAGTATTTGGTAATAATGACTCTTCTCCTTTCTCATTCCATATTTGCAGCTGTTATATATACAACTGAGGTCTCAAAACCACTTTCGTTGCAAGCTGGCTACAAAGAAATAACGGAAGTATCCATTGAAAGAATTCCAGCACAAAGCGATCCTGAATTTAGAATGGGGATGCCATTCGATATTGAGGACGAATCGACTTGGTATAAAGATATTGATGTTACCAGACTGTTTAGTTCCGGCTACGGAAGAATAATAGCAAACTGGAAATTCATATCAAATGCAATGTTTTCTGTAATGATAGAAGCCGAGCCTTTGTCTGATTCAAATAAAAAAGCTGAGCTTTTATATTCGCTTGGCTTCGAGTTTATCCTATCTTATTGGGATTCGAATGGAAACAGATTAAGCCAAGAAGCTTTATTTATATACGACGGTTCATCCAAAGGTACATATCTTTTGATTCCAAGAGTCAAGGAATACCCAGACTGGGGAACTCAAAATGAAGGTGAATACGTAAGTATGACGGCGCTTGTTGAAAATGCAGGAACTGGTTTTATAGGTAATGCATCTGGTTATATAAAGTTTTGCTTCACAGAAGATGCTACAAATAAAATTAAGAATGATCCCGATAGTGTACCACCAGGAGAATACAAATCAAGAGTAACAATACACATAAGGACAGAAGAATGAAACGTTTAATTCTCATTGTTTTATCTGCTTTTTTTATTTCATCTCTTTTCGCTTATGAATTTGACGATTCAAACTATTACTTGGTTCCATTAGCGTCCTCAGCCATAAATTTAAGGAGTCTTTGCTATCCAGACAGATCAAATCTTGCAAATGGAAATACATTAAAATGGAGTGGACACTATTTCCCGTCAGATGACTCTTATTCAACATGGGAAAAAGCACAAGCAAATAACTGGAAATACTATGATCCAAATATTGTTCTTACAGGAGGTTATTCGGATGATCCTGTTGAAGACGATATTGGTCTACGAAATGCTTTGGAAGGAGGAGAGCTCTCAATCTATGTGGAATCAAGTACTGGAGCATTGGAAATGGCATCACTATCAAATGATGCTTATCGAGTTCCATTTAAGCTTTTTGTTATTGTAAAGACATCCAGACACTATCAGTCACGCAATTCTTCAGATGAGAAACTAATTCAGGTTATAGAAATCGACGAGACGTTTGAGGAGTCGCAATATGAAAAGCTTTCCTTTGCCTATGATGATAACAGCAATGATGGCTCAGCTGTCTTTTTCGATGTAATCCTTGCTCTTCCCGGTAGATTTGAAGATAACAATGATTTGAGCCTTACATATAATGGCAAGAGATACATTCTTTCAGAAAAAGATGATTATGTTGCGATGGTTACTGTACATATTCAACTTAGGGATAAAGACGGTAAGGCTTTGGGAAGTGGGAAGGCATTTACGATTCCATTTTCTGGCTACATAGAGCATCAGGCTCTGAAAACACCATCTAAAGCGAGCTTGTTTATAAAGCCTTTACCTGCAGCATCGAATCTTGATTTGCAAAATGATGTTAATTTAAGAATCAGTATAGCTCAACTCGATTTTGTTGCTAACTATGGGAAAGAAACTGACCAAAGCAAGATACCTGATTCTATATATATTTTTGCATCCTCCAGTAGCAAGCCAACGCTTCAAGGCGAACGTTTTCGTTTTGTGAATGAAAGAATAAAAGATGAAAGCGGAGGCTTGGTTTCTATGAGAAATTCGCTTGGATTCAATCTGTATATGAAAGGTAAAGATGAGGAATATGTGGAATTTGATGGAACAACATATTTTTCGCAAGCGGATGGAGTTGTCGGGGCATCTGTATCTCCAGAAGTAATTTCAGGATGGAACTCAGAAGGTGCGATAAAGCATTCTGCAGGTTCATATGTTACATATTTTGTTCTTTCAACAGATATTCAGATCTCGATCGATTCTCCACCAAGCTATTTGGAGTCTGGACGATATAAAGAAGATGTATATATCCATGTTGTTTCATCCGAAGGAACTTAAAAAGAGGAATTAAAAGTATAGATTAATATGGTAGGATGCTCACTTGAGTGTCAAAGTGGGCAAAATCCTATAGAGCATGACACAAAAGACGGAGAAAAAATGAAAAGGATTTATTTTGTCTTATTGATTTTTGCGTTGAGCACAGCGTTATTTGCTGCTCCAACAGCAAACGGTGCATCAATTGATGTTAAGTTGACAATCCCTACTGAAGCTAGTTTTGGGATTACAGATGCTACAGGGGCCTCGAAATTGGTGGAAAATGCTCCAAAAAGCGATAGTTTTGTAAGTGGAGAACATTTGTTTTCTGGCTCTGAAAATATGAGCTACCAAGATGCATATGTCTGGTGGAGAATCAAAGGCGATAGCAATAAATATTCTATAAAAATAACATCGCAAAATAGTGGAAAATTGAAAAATGGTGATTCCTCTATTGCTTATTCCGGGGAATTGGGCTCAATTCAAGATAATAGTGGTATAGATTCTGTATCGCCTAGTGGTGATTTGGAAAATGGCATTAGCTTTGATATCTCAAGTAATATGGCTCTATATTATGGTGCTGTGCCTATGACTTTTACAGCTTTAAAAGCTGATATCGAGAAAGCAACACTTGCTTCTGAATATTCAGATACCATTACAGTTGCTATTACAGCAAAAAATTAATTATTACGAGCTATAAATGCATAGAATTTGTCTGTACTTTTTATTGTTGATATCATTTGGCAGCTTCAATTTGGGGGCTGCCAAAACTGAGAGCAAGAATATTAACTTGCGCTTGGATTTGTCAAACGAGAAAAATACCAAAGTGGTTGTTGGTTTTACTGATAGCACTATAACAACTATTTCTGTCGATACTGTTGGTCTTAATAGGCTAAATAGCATTAGTTTGCTTCAAGATGATAATCTTTCTACGAATGAAAAATTGGTTTTTTCTGCAGAACCAAGGATTTACTATCAGATCAACTCAAGCAATGATGTGAAGATATATTTGCTTGGCAAGAACTTCAAGTATCAAGATGATTCTGTACTTGAATTAGGTTTTGATTTTCCTTCATTCAATGATGGGCGTGAGATAGTTCAAGTTGAGCCTTCTTCCTTTTTTGACTCTGACTATGATTTTGGATACTTTATCCCCGATAAAGATGAAATCGTTTGTGCTGAGATTTTCAAGTTGGGAGTCAATGCTACTGCAGCTATCTCTGACATTGCGAAACTACCGAACAAAGAAACTGGAAAACTTGCTTTGTTATATGTTACAGGAGATTGAATGATAAAAAGGGTTCTTTCTTTAATCATATTGTTTGTTTTGCCTATATCGTTGTATTCAATACAGCTAGGAGAGGATGTTCTCGATGTAGCTTTCGCTGGCGCAAAAAGCGGTATAGATTTTGGTGTCAGCTCAAAAGAAATCAAAAGTATAAACGATGACACTAGTAGCATTGAGCTGGATTATGTTGATTTTGTTCTGCAAGATAATAGTAGTTTTCGTCAAGCAAGTTTCTATATCTGGTGGAAAGTATATACAAGAAATGCAATAACTATAACTCTCTCGGAATTTGAACCTTTGAAAGCAAACAATTCGACAATCGAAATAAATTGGCAAAGTCCTTTAGCAATAAATGGGACAAAACTCTCTTCAAAAGAAAACAAAAATGCAACAATCTATATATCTGGACGAGATTATCCAATAGCTGGCTCACAGTATATCGTTTTGCAAATCCCATCAAATGAATTGAAACAAGGCGTAGGGAAATATAATGTGTTTTCTGGTTCAATCAAAGTTACAATCAGCTATGAAGGATGAAGTGGTTAATATGAAGAAACCGTCAATTGCTTTGATTATTCTTGTTTTTTCTTTATTCTCTTTAGGAGCAACTACATTGAATAATTCGAGTATTGCTCTCTGGTTTGAGAAGCCTGAAGCAATGAGAGTTGGTTTTTACAGTTCCCCAGATTCCTTTACTACAGATTTGAAAGAAGTGAGATTCCAACTTCTTGAATCCAACTCGCAAACATCTGTTGAAAGCGAGAAGTTTTATGTTAATTGGGATATACATGGCAATTATAGCTCAATTGCACTTAAGCTTATTCTGCTTTCAAGTAAAGCTACAGATTCGTTCGATTCCAACGACTCTTGTCTTGTTCTATCATCCGGAGTAACTGAGACAGAAGGGTCTCATGCTAGATTGAATTATAAGGCTAATATAACAGTCGATAATGCAAGAATACCATGCAAGAACGAAAGTGGATATGCAATATTGGGCAAAATCGACATCGATGCAAGAACTTACGAGCTTTTGAATGGAGAGCTGGCAGGAAATGCTAAAGGAAGTGCATCTGTATCTTTGTCTTTGACAGCACCGACATCAGAAAGTGGCCAAGCATTCCTTGCTGAGAGTTATATTGGCTATATTGCTCTGGTTCTTGAGAGCAATTAGTCTTCCTTTTCGTATCCTAGTAGCTTTGAAATCTCATTCGATGTTGTTGTGATTTTATCTATGATCAATTCAAAGTTCTCTTTGTCGAATCTGAAGAGAGGAAATGATACTGAGATGGCTGCAACAACAGAATTCGTATAATCAAAAATCGGAGCTCCGATGCACATTATGTTCTCTTCATGCTCTTCATCATCAATCGACCATCCACGCTTTCTTACTAGTCTTAGCTCTTCTTTTAGCGCATCAACGTTCTTTATTGATTTTGGCGTAAATGGCCTAAGAGGATGTGTATCAAGATATGAGTCAAGATCCTTCTCGCTCATATATGATAGGAATATCTTCCCGATTGCTGTGCAATATAGAGGTATTGCTTTACCAACTCTCGAATACATTCTTATTGTGTAATTTGATTCGTCTTTGAGTATGTAGATTGCCTTGTCTTCTTCCAGAATTCCAACATGTACAGTCTCTCCCAGTTCATTTGATAGCTTTTTGGTAAATGGACGGGCTGTATCAACAAGGTTGATATGATTAAGGCTTCTAGAGCCGATGGAGAACATCTTTAAGGTTAGATGGTAGTTATCTCCATCGTCTCTAAATACATAGCCAAGGCTAACAAGAGTTGAGAGAAATCTAAGAAGTGTTGCTTTTGGCAAGGATGTTGTCTTGGAAAGACGTTCAAGATTTATTGATTCCTCTTTGCTAAGCGCCTCCAGGATTGAAAGCGTACGTCCAACAGCGCTTATTTGCTTCTCATCATTCTCTCGTTGCATCTTATTTTCCTTCGAAATAATTCTTTGCGTTTGTAAACGAGATATCTTTCACAACATTTGAAAGCATCTCTTCGTCATTTGGAACTTCGCCGTTTTCGACCCATGATCCAATGAGATTGCAAAGTATTCGTCTGAAGTATTCATGTCTGGAGTAGGAGAGGAAGCTTCTTGAGTCGGTAAGCATTCCAATGAAAGCTGGGAGCATTCCAATGTTTGCCAAGACTTTCATTTGCTCTTCCATTCCATCCTTGTGATCGCAGAACCACCACGCCGAGCCTAGCTGGATCTTTCCTTTGACTCCATCGCCTTGCCAGCATCCCATCAAAGTCCCAAGAGAGTAGTAGTCTTTAGGATTAAGAGAGTAGAAGATTGTCTTTGGAATATCATCTGTCTCAGATAGCTTTGAGAAGAATTTTGATACTCCATATGCAAGTTCCTTGTCATGAGATGCATCGAATCCTGTGTCAGGTCCCAACAGCTTGAACATCTTTGCATTGTTGTCTCTGATTGATGCAAAGTGGCATTGCATTGCTACATTTCTCTTTTTGTAAGCTTTTGCAAGATTTGCAAGTACAAAAGTCCTGTAAGCATCAATCTCCTCATCTGTCAAGCATTCAGAGTTCATCTTCTTTGCAAATATCTTGTTAACGCAATCATCGGACCAGAATGTATGAGGGCATGTCTCAAGTGCATGGTCAGATGCCTTGCAACCCATCTCAACGAAGAAGTCGAGTCTCTTTTCCAGTGCCTTGACAAGATCGTTTGCGCTATTGATCTCCATATTTGCACTCTTTGCAAGAGTATCTACATAATTTTTGAAATCATCTTTGTTGATATTAAGAGCTTTGTCAGGTCTGTAAGAAGGTATTACCTTTGCAGGGCACTTTCCTTCTTCCTTTATGACTTTATGCCACTTTAAATCATCAGCAGGGTCATCTGTTGTTCCAACAGCATAAACCTTGAATTTCTTCATGATTCCCCAGACTGTCAAATCTGGATCATTCTTTAGTTTTTCATTGCATTGGTCAAAAATCTTCTTGGCATTCTTTCTGTTGAGCACATCATAGATTCCGAAGTATCTTTGCAACTCAAGATGGGTCCAATGGTAGAGTGGGTTTCCAATAAGGTTTTCCATTGTTTCAGCCCATGCAAGGAATTTCTCATAAGGATCTGCATTGCCTGTTATGTATTTTTCATCGATTCCACATGTTCTCATCTGTCTCCACTTGTAGTGATCTCCTCCAAGCCAGATTTCTGTGATGTTATCGAATCTCTTGTTCTTGGCAATCTCTTGTGGGATCAAATGGCAATGGTAGTCGAATATTGGCATATCAGCGCTAAAGTTGTGAAACAGTTTCTTTGCTGTCTCTGTTTCAAGAAGAAAATCCGGTCCCATAAATGGTTTCATAGTATTACTCCATCTTTGAATAATGAGATCTCAGCATATCCATTGATCTCATTCTTTGTATGCTTCTCGCCATTTGCGATAGCAGTGATCAGAGCTATAAGCTCATTTGTAACGCTTTGTGGATCGATTTTGAGCATTTTGCCTGCATTATAGTCAATCCAGTTCGTCTTGAAAGATGAAAGATGATCATTAGTCGCTATCTTTACAGTTGGAACAGGTGCTCCAAGTGGAGTTCCTCTTCCAGTTGTGAATAGGATTATATTTGCTCCTGCAGCTGTTTGAGCTGTTGTAGAAACGATATCATTTCCTGGTCCCCAAAGAAGGTTAAGACCATTTTTCTTGACTCTTTCTCCGTACTTCAAAACATCTATAACAGGTGCCTTCCCGCCTTTTTGCACGCATCCGAGAGATTTGTCTTCCAAAGTGGAGATGCCACCAGCTTTGTTTCCTGGACTTGGATTTTCGTAAACTACTTGATGATGTTGCACAAAGTAATCCTTGAATGAGTCAATCAAGTCAACGATTTGTTTATAAACAGTTTCGTCTGTGGCTCTGTTCATCAATATTTGCTCAGCTCCAAACATCTCAGGAACTTCTGTTAGGATAGCTGTTCCACCCATTGCTGTAAGCTCATTGCAAAAGCGCCCAACAAGAGGGTTCGCTGTTATTCCAGAAAGACCATCAGATCCTCCACATTTGAAGCCAACTACAAGTTTTGACATTGGTTGAGGAGTTCTTTTGTCGTTTTTGATTGTCTCTGAAATCTTACGCATAAGACTCTGCGCATCAGTAATTTCATCTTCTGACTCTTGGGCAACAAGGAACTTTACTCTTGATGGATCCACCTCTCCAACGAGTTCTTTGAATGAGTCCATTGTATTGTTTTCGCATCCAAGACCCAAAACCAAAACGCCTCCCGCATTTGGATGGTGCACCAAATCGGCAAGTATCTTCCTTGTATTCTCGTGATCTGTACCCATTTGAGAGCATCCAAAAGGATGTGTCCATGCATGGACTCCATCCTCAATGCCAAGTTCTTGGTTTCCCCATGCTTCAAGTTTTTTTGCAATTCCATTCACGCATCCGACTGTGGGAACGATCCATAGAGCGTTTCTTATTCCAATTCTCCCGTTTTTTCTCTCATATGCATCGATAAATGGAACATGTTCTTCCCAACGTTTTTGGTCAGCTTGGAACTCTTCTAGATATTCATCCGCTATCTTCTTGTCATAGTGGTAGCTTGCGTTTTCGGACAAAAGCGTATGGATATTGAATGCATGGACATGTTGTCCCTTCTTGATATCATCCTTTGCTTCTCCTATTGGATAACCATATTTGATTATCTTCTCGCCTTTATCTATGTCCTTCAGCGCAACTTTATGTCCTGCTGGGATATCAGAGAGCAAAGTGAATGTATCACCATCTACAGAGACAACATCTCCTTTGAACAGAGATTGGATTGCTACAGCTACATTATCATTGGAATTGATTTTTACTAGCTTGTTTTCCATTTCTTATTCCCCCGAAATAAACTAGAGAGACTTTATTGCCTCTGTCATTCCATCATCGTAGATCTTTGCCAAGTATGATGCGACCTTTTCCTCGAGGCCAGCAATAGCTGTAAGGTCCTGTCCCCACCATTCTGTTTTCGAGAGGACAGCTTTTGCAATTGCTGATGATTTGCATCCTGAGCATTTGTAGCTCTGGCTGTATAGGTTGTCGAAAACCTCGAGAATTTCAGGGCTATCCTTGATCAAGTACTCTTCATCGCCTCTTTTGCCAACAAGCGCTGTCTTGTCTTCGTTGATCTTTCCATTGTAGAAGCTGATCAGTGATGCAAGCGAGAACGAAAGCACATCAGGAAGCTTTCCGTTTTTCTTGTAATAGCCCAATAGGGAAGGGAGGTCTCTTGTTTTGAATTTGGATACAGAGTTCAAAGAGATCGACAAAAGAAGATGAACGATATAAGGATTTGCAAATCTTTCTAGTACATCGTTTGCATATTGTACAAGTTGATCCTTGTCTCCATCCATTGAAGGGATGATCTCCTCAAAGAGTCCTCTTCTCATCATTGGATAGATAAGATCGGATTTTATGCACTCTTCGACTGTATTTAAGCCTGTCTGGTATGCTGCAAGCACTGTCATTGTGTGTGCTCCATTGAGAATTCGAACCTTTCTTGTTCTGTAGAATGACATATCATCTGTCCAAATGACATTTACGCCAGCCTTTGCTGTTGGCAATTCGTCATCATGCATCTTCTTGTGGCACTCTATTACCCACAGAAGGAATATCTCAGCAGAGTCAAGGAGGTTGTCTTTATATCCAAGCTTCTCGCAAATGCTGTCAGCTTCTGCTCTTGGGTATCCTGGAACGATTCTGTCGACAAGCGAGTTGCAAAAATCGCATGCGTTTTCAACCCAGCTTATAAATCCTTCCTCAAGGTTCCACTCCGATGCATACTCTAGTACGATTTTCTTTAGATTATCCCCGTTCTTGTCTATAAGCTCGCAAGGAATGAAGATGATTCCTTTCTTTTCATCGCCATTGAATGCCTTGTATCTTGAATACAAAAATGCGCATACTTTTCCAGGATATGATACCTGTGGCTTGTCTTCAAGCTTGTCACCCTTATGGTATGAAATTCCAGCCTCTGTTGTGTTGGAGATTATGAATCTCAAGTCAGGATTCTTTGCTTGCTCGATATACTCATTATAGTCTCTGTATGGGTTGATACATCCCCTTACAGATGTGATTTTTCTGAACTCTTCGACTGGTTTTCCGTTTTGTACTCCTCTCAAGACTGTTGTGTAGAGTCCATTTTGAGCATTGATCATGTCACTCATGCCGTGCTCAAGAGGCTGCACCATCATTACATCTCCATTGAAGTCGCTTTTTTCGTTCAATTGATCGATAATCCAGTCAACGAAAGCTCTAAGGAAGTTTCCTTCTCCATATTGCAATACTTTCACTGGTCTTTCTTTTTTCTCAACTGTTTCCTGTATTGTTTTCATTGTCCTCTCCTCTATTTTTAACTATCTTGTTATGCTAAAAACGAAACTCAGTTTCATTTTATAGTTCTACTAATATTATTGTCAAATAAAAACAGATTTTTACTGCTGTACATTTGTATAAAAGAGACATTGCTTGTACCAAATCGTCTTTGTGCATCCTTCTCGTTTGACTATTGCTTTCTTTTTTGCAAGACTAGTAGAGGAGGGCTTATATGTTTGCTACAAACATTCTATTTTCATTTCTAAGAACAATAAGCCTCATTATGCCAATTTGATTGCTTCATTTATCGAAATCTAAAATCTGTATTTGGAGTAGATAAAATGAAAATCAAATTCATTAAATATGCTTTCAAGCATAAAAAACTATACCTATGCTCTTTTGTAGGCCTTTCATTATCAGTGTTCTTCTCGTCCATAGGCCCTTTTTTGATGGGTTGTTTGATAGATAATGCATTAACAGAAAGTGGCAATGGATTTTGGCATCTGTCAGTCCTTATGCTTCTTTCTTATTTGCTTGCTGGGATCTTTCATTACATGGAAGAGTATAGCTCTGACATAATATCGAAAGAGGTTGCATCAGATGTTAGAAAGGATCTTTTCGCGTTCATACAAAAAGAAGATTGGGATTTTTTCTCAAAGAGAAATGCATCTGATTTGATGAGTCGAACAACGACAGATGCAAACAATATTGGACTTGCTTTCGGGTTTTGTGGAATCTATGCACTAGAGATCTTCGCTACTATTATCGCAATGCTTATAGCAATCATCCGTCTCGATTTTATAGCAGTGATTGTTCCTCTTCTTTTGATGCCTATAGTCATTTTGCTTTCGTCTATTGCAGAGAAGAAGGGCGATAAAGTACTTGATGAGATATCAGATGAAAATGCTGCTATAAACAAAGTTGCTTCTGAGGCAATAACTGGCATCAGAACAGTGAAAGCATTTGGCAAAGAGGATCTCGAAAGAAAAAGGTTCAATGTGCATAATCGACGGTTCATGTCCTTGAGCATCCTGATCGATCTTATCTGGGCCGATTGGTATTCACCAGTTGAGACAGCGTCACGATTAATGGTTGTCTTGAATGTTCTTGCATGTGGGTTTCTTGTGATTGCTGATTACATTTCTTTGGGAAGTCTTGTCTCGATATTCCAATACACAAGTCAGTTGGCTTTGCCAATTATTGATTTGGGATGGCTTTTGAGGACATTTGCGCTCGCCCGTTCAGCAGAGAGGAAGATAAACGATATAGTGAAAGATGAACCGAAAGTAAAAGATGGCGATATGACTTTTTCACCAAAAGAAGGCACATTGGAATTCAAGAATGTATCTTTGGAAAATGAGGGAAAGAAGCTTCTTGATGATGTTTCGTTTAAACTTGAGAGGGGCAAAAGCATAGCAATCATGGGATCAAGTGGTAGTGGAAAGTCCCTAATTACATCTCTTGCTATGAGATTTCTTGACCCGACAGAAGGAGAAATCCTTATAGATGGACAGGATATAAAAAATCTCGAACTTGACGTTGTCAGAGGCTTTTCTTCGATTGTAAGCCAAGATATCTTCCTGTTTTCAGATAGCATTTTAGATAATATTCGCCTAGGGCAAAAAGAGACTTTATCAAAGGAAGATTGCATTATAGCATCTAGAAAAGCCAAAGCATCCGAGTTCATAGAAGGCATGTCCTCTGGCTATAGCACGATAATTGGCGAGAGAGGTGTTGGCCTTTCGGGAGGACAAAAACAAAGGCTTTCTATTGCGCGAGCTCTTGCAAAAAAGAGCCAAGTCTTGATCTTGGATGATGCTACATCAGCCTTGGATGTAAAAACAGAGCGTTATATAGAGAAGGCTATCAGAGAAGAGAGCGATAGATCTTTGCTGATTATTGCACACAGAATCTCTGCTGTATCGTTTGCAAATGAGATTATCATTCTGGATTCTGGGCGCATTGTGGAGCGCGGATGCCATGATGATCTAATAAAAAGGCATGGCATTTATTACAAGACATTTGTTTGCCAATATCCAGAGGAGGCAAGAGATGAGAGATAGTTACAAAAAAGATGAGAATTCATCGACTTTGACAAAGAAAGAGACTTTGGCTCTCATCATCTCTTATTTTGCAAAATACAAGATTAGGATCTCCTTGATAGTGACCTTGGTAGTGATTATGTCTCTAATTGTTGCTTTGATTCCTCTTTTCACGAAACATGCTGTAGATGTCGATATCCAGAGCAAAGATGCAAAAGGACTGTTGATCACTATATCGATAGCATCCTTTCTTTGCTTTCTATGGTGGGTTCTTTCTGTAGTCAAGCAACATCTTCTTGCAAATATCACAAACGAGATTATCTATAAAATACGAAAAGAAACATATGACAATGTATTGAACTTGTCTTTGGATTATTTCGATTCACGTCCGTCTGGAAGAACGCTTTCGCGACTTGTGGGCGATATAGAAAGCTTGAAGACAGTTGTGACAGAGCTTGTTAATACTCTTATCCCAAATCTATTTCTTCTTCTTTCGATCATTGTGATCATGTCATTTAACAACACAAAATCCCTGTTTTTTACGTAGATAGTTTTTCTTTGAATCCATGCTTATTTCGAGGATTTTTATGATTTTGCATGTTCTATATGCACCAACAGTAAAATAATACCCTATCAAATAGTGTGAAATGTTGAATTTAGAGGCATGAAGGGGCTTTTGTTTTTCTTTATATTAACGTATAATTACGTATATAAAGGGGTGTGCTATGGCTATACCAGAAGAAATCAAGAAGTTCAAGCCCGAGGGGCTGGACCATGCTTGCGAGATCAGGTTCCTGGGCGGGAAATATTATGTGTATGAGATATCGTCCAGATGGAATGCCGAGAAGAACAGGCCGCAGAAAACCACCGGCAAGTGCATTGGCAAGATAAACGCCAAGGACGGATTCATCCCAAACGCGAACTACATGAACGCCTACCACTACAAACAGCTTCGGCCCTATTCCAGGAACTACGGGGCGATAGAGATGTTCAGGCAGCTGGGAAGGGACATAGAGGAAAGCCTCAGGATCGCTTTCCCTGACATCTGGAGGGAAATCATAGTCGTGTCGCTCCTGTCACTCGTGTATGAGAGCACGGGGAAGGAGCTGAAATATGACTTCGAGCACTCGGTCCTATGCGATCTCTATCCCGATATTGGGACCTGCCCGGAATCATTGGGAGGCTTCATGGACAAGCTGGGGACAAGGAGCGACGACATGGAGGCGTTCATGAAGAGCTTTTTGAAGGATGGCCACAAGCTCCTCTTCGATGGGACGAGCATCTTCTGCAGCTCATCGGACACATGCATATCGCCGGGATACAACAGCGCCCACAGCAGGGATGGCCAGTACAGGCTGCTTTATGTGTTCGACAGGAACAGCATGGAGCCCGTATTCTATCGCCTTGTGCCGGGATGGGTCGTAGACAAGGCCGCATTCAAGGAGACGATAAGGAGGCTCGGACCCGCGGCCGCCGGCTGCACGATTATCGCGGACAAGGGATTCT
>DKCO01000044.1 GCA_002452215.1 Spirochaetales bacterium UBA6872 | reverse complement strand
TATGCGACTGAATAGTTACATTTTTTTTAAAAAAGAGTTGAATAAAAACAAAATTCATCTAACATAAAAGAAACATGTTTCATCTCGTGATGAGATTTATTATAGGGGGGGGGGTAGTTGCCTGTTTTTGAGTCGAAGGAAACGATCCGTTGTCCTAGATGCGGAAGTTGTAACGTTGTTGGAGCTCCCAATGCTTTAGCTGGGAGTAAAAGGGCTACTGAGTATAAATGGTTTTGTGCAAATTGTGGCGCTTTTTTCGGGAATTTGGACGATGATTCAAAATATGAGAAGATAACCAGAGAGATATCGCTTGAAATAAAGGGATTCTTTAAAGATAAGTTTATGTTCCATGCTCAAAGCTCTGAAGATGGGATGTCTTATCAAGTTGCATCTTCCAACAAGAACATAAATTACAATGGAATCGCATCGCAAGAGGATTGGACAAGGCTTTCAAATGCCCTTTTTAGCCAATGTTTTATCAAGGATTGGAAGAGTGTTTACTATTCTTCTGATTTAGTTGATGGTACTTCATGGTCTTTGGAAATAAAGCTGAAAAGGAAGCATGCTATTCAATTTTGCGGATGCAATGGATTTCCCCCATATTGGAATCGCTTATTGGATGTTTTGAGAGCCTTTGCAATTGTTGCTGGTATCTCACTGGATGAATTCCGCACTGAATAAGTCGATGTAGTCTCTTTTGTACTTTTGATTTTGCTTCAGTAAAATGGCAACCTCCTGCTTTTTTGGGCAGGAGGCAATTTTTTCTAGTGGACTTTTCTTGCGTCTTCTAGCACAGTATCTTCTTTTGATTTTTTGACTTTACATGGTTTTATATGCCAAATGTCATTTGCATATTCCTTGATTGTCCTATCGGAGGAGAATTTGCTTGAAGATGCAATATTCAATACAGCTTTCTGATTCCATTTCTCTTGGTCATCTCTGTACAGCTTTTGAGCCTCTTCATGCCTATCATGATACATTTTGAGGTCAGCAAAGATGTAATACCTGTCACCATATTCGAAGAGGGATTTTCTCAAAGGTTCAAATATATTTGGTTCATTGATGTTGAAATAATCAGAGTCGATTAAGTCCAGCATTGACATTATCTCGCTATCCTTTGATGCCCATTGAAGAGGGTTGTATGTGGATTGCAAAGATGCAATTTCGGATTCTGTGTGTCCAAATATGAATATGTTGTCGTCTCCAACTTCTTCAGCCATTTCGACATTTGCTCCATCTAGTGTCCCTATTGTCAATGCGCCATTTACCATGAATTTCATGTTTCCTGTTCCAGATGCTTCTGTTCCTGCTGTTGAAATCTGCTCTGACAGATTTGTTGCTGGGATTATATGCTCTGCAAGTGTTACTCTGTAGTCTGGCATGAAGTGGACTTGGAGAATCTTGTTTACTTGCGGATCGGAATTGATCACTTTTGCAATATTGTTGATGAATTTGATTATCAATTTGGCATTTACATAACCAGGAGCGGCTTTTCCGCCAAAGAGGAATGCTGTAGGAGCGAAAGACTCCCTGTATGCTTTATCATTCTTCATCCTGTTATAGATCATTATTACGTTAAGTGCATTTAAAAGCTGTCGCTTATATTCGTGTATTCTCTTAACTTGAACATCAATCATGCTCTCTGTGTTAAGGATAATTCCTGAGTCTTTTTTCAGGAATTCTGCAGCCTTCAACTTTGCCATAAGCTTCACTTTTGAAAACTCATATATGAAGGATGGGTCCTCGGCATAAGACTTGAGTTTTGAAATCTCATCAAAGTCTGTAATCCACTTGTCGCCTATTGCTTTCGAGATAAGGTTTGCAAGATCTGGATTTGCATCTAGAAGCCATCTTCTTTGCGTGATTCCATTTGTTTTGTTGTTGAAACGTTCAGGATAAATCTGAGCGAATTCAGGGAACATTGATTTCTTCAATAGCTCGGAGTGCAACGCCGCAACGCCATTTGTAGAGTGCGATCCTATTATAGACAAGTTTGCCATTCTCACCATCTTTGGATTTGTCTCTTCGATGATTGAGATTTTTGCGATGTTCTCTGGTTGCATTGGAAAATATGAAACAGCTTTATCCAAGAAACGCTGGTTGATCTCATAGATGATTTGGAGGTGCCTTGGGAGGAGTTTCTCAATCATAGGCAGAGGCCATTTCTCTAGAGCTTCTGGCATTAGAGTGTGGTTTGTGTAGCCCATCGTTTTTACAGTTATATCCCAAGCCTGATCCCATCCGAGACCTTCTTGGTCGATTAAGAGTCTCATCAATTCTGGAATTGATAGGGAAGGGTGAGTATCATTGAGCTGTATTGCAGCTTCCTCTGGGAATCTATTCCAATCATAATTGCCATAGCGCTTGAATCTCCTGAGGATATCTTGCAATGAGCACGATACGAAGAAGAATTGTTGCTTGAGCCTTAGTTCCTTTCCCATATATAAAGTGTCATTAGGGTATAGCACTTGGGAGAGAGTCTCGGCATTTATCTTGTTTCTGACAGCCTCTGTGTAATCTCCAGAGTTGAATTCTTGGAATGAAAAACCATCTGGGCTTTGTGCTGACCAAAGGCGAAGAGTGTTTATAGTCTTACCGCCATAGCCGACAATCGGGGTGTCATATGCCATTCCGTTTACCATCTCGGTTGGAACCCACTTGAATATATCTCTGCCGTTTTCTCTTATCTGCTTGACCTCTCCGCCAAAGTATACAGGATATACAAGATCAGCTCTCTTTAGCTCCCAAGGGTTTCCATCCTTGAGCCAGTTGTCAGGTTGCTCTACTTGCCAGCCATTCTTTATCTGTTGTCGGAAAATGCCATAGTTGTATCTTATGCCATAGCCATATGCAGGAAGCTCAAGAGTTGCAAGACTGTCCATGAAACATGCTGCGAGTCTGCCGAGGCCTCCATTTCCAAGTCCCGCGTCAGGCTCTACGTCTGCCAGCTCTTCATATGAATAGCCTAGAGAAGCAAGTGCCTCTTTTACGTTTTTCTCGATTCCTAGGTTTATGATGTTGTTTGTCATTGCTCTGCCCATTAAGAATTCGAGTGAAAGATAATAGACACGTTTAGAGTGTTTTGCTCTTTGCATCTTTCTTGACAGATCCCATTGGTGAATAATCCTGTCTCTTATTGCATATGCAATTGCGCTGTAACGGCCTTCTTCTGTTGTGTGGTATACGTCTGCATCCTGGTTGTATTTCAGTTGCTCTGCAAAATCCATTGCGATATCTTTTACAGAACCGCCGAACCTTGTGTGATTTTCAGCTTGCATTTCAATGCTCCTTGAAATTATATGTTATTTCAACTTTTATGATAGATAAATTTAGATATCATATTCAATAAGCGAAGCAATATGAAAAAGTCGGTTGCTTGGATTTTTTGTCATTATCCTTTTGCGATTGAAATGATTTTAGCAATAAGCACGCCATCTTAATGAAGCACTCCCTTGCCATAGTATTTTATTGCTTCATCTAAATCCTGATCGATATTGTATTTTGCTGTTTCATTCGGGAAACGATTTTCCATTGTGTCTCTGAAAGCATCTATAAGCTCTTGAGATTTGATTTGCTTCACAAATTCATCGAACCATTCTGTGATGTAAAGATAATCTCTAGATGAGCATTCTGTTTTAAGAAAGGTTATGAACCCTGGCAAATCCTCTTTTATGAGTTTGATGGCGGCATTGCAACACATGTCGATTCCATCCCCCCAGTTGTCTTGGCATTCTTTCCAAATTCGTTCTCTTTCTTTCATGATTTCTCCGAATTTCTTTTTGTCCATTTTGTTATCTCCTTCTCTTTTCCATTTTCCAAATACCTTTATTCCATCTTTTGAATGAGAGTTGGATTTTAAACCGATTACATGTTCAGCTGCAGCCACGATGTCTTTTTGTGTCCACTCTTTTGGAAACCAAGCTTGGCCATTGCCGTTGCGTTTGAATCTGAGCATGTGATTCGGTACATTGCCGATCCTGACACCATTTGGATAAGTCTTGACGATATTGTACTTGATTCCATTCTTGGTCCATATAGTCGATTGCATCTTGACCATGACCTCCACTCTTCATTCTGTTTCCTTCAGTATATGAACCTTCCATGGAGTGGATGATTGCATTTGGAAGATGCTCAGCCTGGTCAGACGATTGTTTCAGAGGAGCCATTCAAAAATTTTCTCTTAGCAAAAGGATCATAGCTTAATTTCCAACTCAACAAAACTAATCTGTAATGTTGCCACAATTCTATCACTGAATTTTGTATGGTAGTAAAAGTGGTAGTAAATCAGTATAAAATAGAGTTCCTTTTTTCCATAATAAAGTAGAAATTATGCGACAATTATCATCGCAACCATTTGACAAAGGAGATGATAAGCATTTAGAATCTATCTACTATGGCGCTGGATGGCGTTATGTTCTATTGACAAAACATATAGAGTTTTGCTACATTCACCTTTGCATGTTTTCATATGCATTGCCCTTGTAGCTCAGTCGGTAGAGCACCACCATGGTAAGGTGGGGGTCAGCGGTTCAAATCCGCTCGAGGGCTCTAATTATCAAGGTGGGGTAGGCCCATTTAGCTAGGAGATGGAATTATGGCAAGTTCTAAGAAGAAAGGCCCAGTAGAAAAGATTGCTCTTCAGTGCACAGAGTGCAAGCAGAAGAACTATACTACAGAGAAGAATCGACGCAACACACCTAATAAGCTTGAGCTTATGAAGTATTGCAAGTTCGAGCACAAGCATACATTGCATCGAGAAACAAAGATCAAATAAGATCTTGCATTGTTCGAGGTACGAATAGGCTGATAGCTCCAACGGTTAGAGCACTGGTCTCCAAAACCGGGTGTTGGGAGTTCGAATCTCTCTCAGCCTGTTGGTACCTCGAATCGCTAAGGAGTAAAAAATGAAGAAAATCGGAAGGTATTTTAAGGAATGTTGGTTGGAACTCAAGAAGGTCAACTGGCCATCCAAAGAAGCTGTTTTGCATTCCACATGGGTAGTAATCCTTTCAGTATTGGTCTTCGCAATCGTCCTTGGTCTTGTTGATACAGGTCTTGGTCTCATATTGGATTTGATTTTCTAGGCGGGCACGATGGAGAGAGGATGGTACGTAGTCCATACCTATTCTGGCTACGAGCAGAAGATTGAGAGAATAATCAATAAGCTTCGATTGAGCGATCTGGATTTTGGTCGTTATTGCACAGGTGTCTCGGTCCCATTTGAACAAGTTACTGTCATAAATGAAAAGGGCGAGAAGAAAATCGAGCAAAAGAAAATCCTCCCTGGTTATATTCTTGTAGAACTTGAGCTTCCGGAAGATTCCTGGAGAACAACAACAGCGAAGATTGCAAGAATCCAAGGTGTCACAGGGTTTTTGACAGCAGATAAGAGCGGAAAAAATCCTCCAAAGCCTCTTTCTTCAAAAGAGCACAGTGATATTCTTGCAAGAAGTGGAGAGATCCCAGAAGAAAAGACATTCAGGCCAAAACAAGATTTTGTCAAAGGCGAAGAAGTCAAAGTTACATCAGGACCATTCGAATCCTTCAATGGTACTGTTGAAGAAGTTGATCTTGCAAAAGGTAGACTCCGACTATCTGTTCAGATTTTTGGAAGATCTACACCTGTTGAGGTTGATTTCACACAAGTCGAAAAAGTTCTTGTATAAGAGACATTCGATTTTACATTAATTATTGAAAATCTCCCCTTCATCAAACGAAGGGTGGGAGCTCGCCGTTGGCGAGCGTTAATACCAGCGCGGGATTTGCTTATCAGTCAACTCAGACGGATCCCGGCGTAAGGAGAAAAAAATGGCAAAGAAGAAGGTTACTGCAGTAATCAAACTTCAGTGCCCTGCCCAGAAGGCTACACCAGCACCTCCAATTGGACCTGCTCTTGGACCTCATGGCGTCAGTGCACCTCAGTTCGTTCAGCAATTCAACGACAAGACCAAAGGTTATGAAGCTGGACTCATACTTCCTGTTATCATTACAGTCTACTCAGACAAGAGCTTTACTTTTGTTTTGAAGACTCCTCCTGCAGCTGTTCTTATCAAGAAGGCTCTCGGCATCCAGACAGCATCTGGAACACCAAACAAGGTAAAAGTCGGGAAACTTACTGATGCACAGCTTACAGAGATCGCACAGACAAAGCTTGAGGATCTTAATGCAAACGATATCGATGCAGCTAAGAAAATCATTGCTGGAACAGCTCGTTCTATGGGCGTAGAGGTGGAGAAGTAAGATGAAAAGAGGCAAGAAATACCAGGAAGCTGTCAAGAAAGTTGACAGAACCAAGGAATACAGCTTGGCAGATGCAGCTGCTTTGGTTAAGGAGTGCTCATTTGTAAAGTTCACAGAGTCTGTTGAGCTTGCTGTGAAGCTTACTCTCAAGAAAAGCCAATCTGTCCGTGATACTGTTGTTTTTCCTAACCAGTTCTCAGAACAGAAGAAGATTCTTGTATTTGCTAAGGGCGACAAAGCTCAGGAAGCTATCGACGCTGGAGCTGCATATGTAGGCGATACAGATCTTATTGAGAAAGTAAGAGGCGGATGGATGGATTTCGATGTTGCTGTCGCAACTCCAGACATGATGAAGGATGTAGGAAGACTTGGACCTATATTGGGAAGAAGAGGCCTCATGCCTAATCCAAAGACTCATACAGTCACAAACGAGATTAAAGAAGCAATCGCTGAACTTAACAAGGGTAGGACAGAGTTCCGCTCCGATAAGACAGGTGTTGTGCATTTGGCAGTCGGTAAAGTCAGCATGGATGCTGATAAGATTGTTGAGAACGCAAAAACAGTTATCGATGAGATTGTCAGAAAAAGACCTTCTGACGCAAAAGGTGACTTTGTTGTTTCTATCTCTCTCTCTTCGACTATGGGACCTGGTGTTCGCGTAGATGTTAAAGATGCTCTTGCATCAACCAATGCTTAAGGAGGTACAGGATGTCAGAATACAAAGCACACGTAACCCCTGCTAAGGAAGATGCCGTAGCAGCTCTCAAAGAAGAGTTTGCAGGATATGACGGATTCATCTTCACAGATTATAGAGGAATGACTGTAGAGCAGATTACAGATATCAGAAAGTCCCTGAGAAAGGATGATGCTGCATACAGAGTCGTCAAGAATCGCTACGCAAAGATCGCATTGAAGAATCTTGATAAGGGTGGTGCAGAGGACCAAATGGTAGGACCAACAGCTGTTGCTCTTGTTAAAGGTGATTCAGCTAATGTAGTAGCAAAGGTTCTCTTTTCAGCTGCGAAAGACGGAGTCAATGTCCAAGTCAAAGGCGCTTTGCTTGGTTCAGAGCTCTTGACAGCTGATCAGATTGAAGCTATTTCAAAACTTCCAACAAAGTTGGAACTCATTGCATCTTTGATGGGTACAATGAAGGCACCTGTACAGAAGCTTGCTGCAACTTTGCTCGCATACGTCGAGTCCAAGGGTGGTGCTTCTGCTGAAGCTAACTAATACGGTCCTAGTCTTCGCGTAACCTGCTAGACCGTTAAAATATCAAAATAGGAGAAGATAATATGGCTACTAAAGAAGAAATTTTGGAATCCATCGCAAACATGAGTGTTATGGAGATCTCTGATCTCATCAAGATGATGGAAGAGAAGTTTGGTGTTGTTGCAGCAGCAACTGCTGTTGCTGGTCCTGCAGCTGGTCCTGCAGCTGAGGCAGCTGAAGAGCAGACAGAGTTCAACGTTGTCCTCAAGTCTGTAGATGCATCAAAGAAGATTGCATGCATTAAGGAAGTCAGAGCTTTGACAGGTCTTGGTCTTAAGGAAGCAAAGGATCTTTGTGAGGCTGGTGGCGTTCTCAAGGAAGCTGTATCAAAAGAAGAAGCAGCTTCAATGAAAGAGAAGCTCGAGGCTGCTGGATGTGTTGTTGAGGTAAAATAACACCATAATCAATATCTACCTGCCCTTTACGGGGCAGGAACTATGCCATCGGATTCCGATGGCATAACGTGTCTTAAGAAACCCGATAAAAATGAAGCATCTCAATTTGCTTCAGAGTGCAAAAAGCACTCTTTATGGAGGTACAATGATGGCCGGCAACGGTAAAGCTATTAAGAGAGTTGATATCGGTTCGGAGCTCCCAGAAGTATGTAAACTTCCTGATCTCATTGGTATTCAAACCGAATCTTACAAAAAATTCCTGCAGCTTGATAAGGTTCTCGAAGGTGAGTGTCCTGATCCTGCATACGGACTGGAGAATGTGTTTCAGTCGACTTTCCCAATCGTATCGCCAAATGAGGATATGTCTGTTACATATGGTGGATATTCAGTCGACATGGATGGGATCAAGTACTCAGAGTCTGAATGCAAGAAGAAAGGAAGAACCTACGGTGTTCCAGTAAAGGCTAAGGTTGCTCTCGAAACAAAGAATGGAGGAATCATAGAGAAAGAGATCTTTTTCGGTGATTTCCCGTTGATGACAGATCGTGGTACTTTCATTATAAATGGAGCTGAGCGTGTAATTGTTTCTCAGATTGTTCGTTCTCCTGGAGTTGTTTTCAAGGAAGGTAAGAAGAATGACGCTTCGTCACTCTACTATGGAACACTATATCCATATGCAGGAACAAAGTTGGAATTCGTTCTTGCGAGAAAGAATGAGAAAACAGACAAGAAGAGCGAGAATTCAGCTGCAAACGAAAGAAAGAAAGTAAACAACATAATACAGGTTTCATTTGGAAAGAAGCCATTCTTAGTTACTTTCTTTATGAGAGTACTCGGGATCGATACGAGAGACAAAATCGTTTCTTCTTTCTATCAATCAAAGACTGTACCTACTGACAACCTTGAAGAAAGTGTGCACTATTTTTCGTTCCAAGACATCAAAGACGAAGAAGGGGAGATCATCTTTTGCGCTGGTGATGAGCTCGGAATCAACGAACTTGCAGAACTTAACGATAAAGGAATAAAGGAAATCCAGGTTGTTGATACCAATGCAAAGGATTTGGATGTTCCATCGATGGCTGTTTTGAAGACATTGAAGAAAGAGAGAGTCTTCTGTCCTGCATATAGGCATGAGGAAGGAGAGGAGTTCCAGAATCAATACATAGGATGCATAGTTGAAGCATGCAAGAACTCTCTTCCTCAGAACTTGAAGACATTCCCGGATCCAAAGAGAATTATCGCTTATTTCCAAGAGTTCTTCCTTAATGCAAGAGGATTTGAGCTTTCAGATATCGGTAGACATAAGCTCAATAAGAAGTTCTACTCAATGGATGAGGACAAATATGAGACAAAGACATCGTTGGTTCCAACCGATGTTGTCAATACTGTTTCTTGTTTGATCCAATTTTGTAATGGACAGATAAAAGAAGACGATATCGATGCTCTTGGCAACAGACGAGTAAGAACAGTAGGAGAGCTTTTGCAAAACAACATCTCTGACGCTTTTGCTAGAATGGCAAAGACAGCAAGAGAGAAGATGAATATCGCTGATGATGATATAAAGCCACAAGAGATAATATCGATCAAGCCTATAGTTGGTGCAATCAGGGAGTTCTTTGGCTCTTCTCAGCTTTCCCAGTTCATGGATCAGGTCAATCCGCTTGCAGAGCTTACGCACAAAAGAAGAGTATCTGCATTAGGTCCTAAGGGAGGTCTTTCAAGATCATCTGCAAGAGCTATCTACGAAGTCAGAGACGTACACTATACACACTATGGAAGAATATGTCCTATCGAGACTCCTGAAGGCTCAAACATTGGTCTTATTCTATCTCTTGCAAACTATGCTCATATAAATGAATACGGCTTTTTGGAGACACCATACAGAAAAGTTGTCAATGGAGTTGTTACAAACGAGGTAAAATATCTCGATGCAAATGATGAAGAAAGAGCAACTATTGCTCAAGGAAATGCTAAAATCGGTCCAGATGGGCACTTCTTGGAACAAGAAATATCTGTAAGAAGCAAGGGTGACTATTCTACAGCTAGACCTGAGGAAATCCAGTGGATGGATGTATCTCCAAAGCAAGTTGTGTCTGTTGCTACATCTCTAATTCCTTTCTTGGAGCATGATGATGCAAACCGTGCGCTGATGGGATCAAACATGCAAAGGCAAGCAGTTCCGCTTGTCTTCCCGGAGGCTCCTCGTGTTGGTACTGGAATGGAACAAAGAACAGCTTATGACTCTGGAGTCCTGATCAAAGCAAAGAGAGCTGGCATTGTGAAATATGTCTCTTCTACAATTATAAAAATTGAGCCAGACAATCCAGAGATTGAAGGCGAGATGGATTCATATGAGGTTCATAAGTTCGAGAGGACAAACCAGGACAGTTGCATGAACCAAAAACCAATTGTGAATGTTGGAGACCATGTTGAGCAGGGCGATGTTCTTGCAGATGGTCCAGCAACACAAAATGGAGAACTTGCCCTTGGAAGAAACATTTTGGTTGGTTTTGTTCCTTGGAATGGCTACAATTACGAGGATGCTGTCCTTATCTCGGAGAGAGTTGTAAGAGAAGACATCTATACTTCAATCCATATAAAGGAATTCTCTATCGATATCCGAGAAACCAAGCTTGGGCCAGAGAGACTTACACGTGATATACCTAATACATCGGATAGACTTTTGGAGCATTTGGATGCAGAAGGAATTGTATGTATAGGTACATATGTCAGACCTGGAAATATTCTTGTTGGTAAGGTTACTCCAAAATCAGAGGCTGATGCGACTCCAGAGGTAAGGCTTTTGAATTCTATCTTCGGCGAGAAAGCTAAGGAAGTGAGAGATAGTTCCTTGAAAGTCCCACATGGAACAGAAGGAACGGTAATTGATATCCAGAGATTAAGAAAAAGCGATAAAGACGAATTGCAACCAGGTGTTGAGCAAACAATCAAGGTTTTGATTGCGACTAAGAGAAAGCTCAAGCAGGGTGACAAGATGGCCGGAAGACATGGAAACAAAGGTGTTGTGTCGCGTGTTTTGCCAGAAGAGGACATGCCATACATGGAAGATGGCACACCGTTGGATGTTTGCTTGAACCCTCTTGGTGTTCCATCCCGAATGAACATTGGTCAGCTTATGGAAACTCAGCTTGGTTGGGCAGCTGTAAAGAATGACAAGTGGTACAAGACTCCAGTCTTCCAGTCTGCATCGATGGAGCAAATCGAAAAAGAGATGGAGGAAGCAGGTCTTCCGAAAAATAGCAAGATTACGCTCTATGATGGACGAACAGGAGTGCCATTCGTTAACCCAGTATTCTGTGGATACATATACTACTTGAAGCTTCATCACCTTGTTGATGACAAGATGCATGCAAGATCTACTGGACCTTATTCGCTTGTTACTCAACAACCGCTTGGCGGAAAGGCTATGTTTGGTGGACAGAGACTTGGAGAGATGGAAGTTTGGGCATTCGAGGCTTATGGTGCAGCAAATACACTCCAAGAGCTGTTGACAATCAAGTCTGATGACATGAAGGGCAGAGTTCAAATTTATGAGTCTATTGTAAAGGGTGAGTCTACGCAAACAGCATCAATGCCTGAGGCATTCAACGTATTGGTGCAAGAGATCAGAGGATTGGCGTTGGATATCTCAGTCTATGATGAAAATGAAAAGCAGGTTCCGCTCACAGAACGTGATGAGGAATTGATTCAAAAGAAAGAAAAGGGAACTTTCTAGGAGGAAGGAATCGGATGAAAGAAATTCAGGATTTTAGCTCAATTAGGATTAAGCTGGCGTCTCCAGAGCAGATTCTTGCCTGGTCCTATGGGGAAGTTAAGAAGCCAGAGACAATAAATTACCGTTCTCTTCGCCCAGAAAGAGATGGTCTATTCTGTGAGAGGATTTTCGGTACTACTAAGGCATGGGAATGCTGGTGCGGAAAGTTCAAATCAAACAGATACAAAGGAGTTGTTTGCGACAGATGCGGAGTAGAAGTTACTGATACGAAGGTTCGTCGTGAGAGAATAGGGCATATAACACTTGCAGCTCCTGTTGCTCATATTTGGTTCTATAGATCAACACCATCGATAATGAGCTATCTTTTGGATATAAAACGCTCTGAATTGATGGAGATTCTCAGCTATGAGAAGTATGTTGTTACAGATCCAGGCCAAGATACAGATTTAAGGCTTAACCAAGTTCTTACAGAGGATGAGTACTATGCTGCTTATGATAAGTATGGCGATTCTTTCAAGGCTGGAATGGGTGCTGAAGCTATCTATGATCTTTTGAAGGACTTGGATTTGGAGACTCTTTCTGAGAGTTTGCGATATGAGCTTTCAAAGAAAGAGGAAGCAAACAACAAGATTGATAACAAGCTTCTTTCGAGGATTCGCTATTGCGAGGACTTCTTGAAATCGGGTAATAAGCCAGAGTGGATGATTCTAAAGGTTATTCCTGTTATCCCACCAGATTTGAGACCAATGGTTCAACTTGATGGAGGAAGGTTTGCAACAACAGACTTAAATGAACTTTACAGAAGAGTTATCAACAGAAACAACAGGCTTTCTCGTCTTATCCAGATTCAAGCTCCTGATATCATTATCAGAAATGAAAAGAGGATGCTTCAGGAGGCTGTCGATTCTCTGTTCGATAATTCCAAGACAGCTAATCCTACAAAAGGCTCATCGAAGAGAGATCTCAAGTCTTTGTCAGATGTTCTTAAGGGAAAGCAAGGACGATTCAGACAGAACCTTCTTGGTAAGCGTGTAGACTATTCAGGTCGTTCTGTTATCGTTGTTGGTCCAGAGTTGAGAATGCATCAGTGCGGTGTCCCATCAAAGATGGCGCTTGAGCTTTATAAGCCATTCATCATGCGCAAGCTTGTGCAAGACGATATTGCTCAGAATATCAAGAGAGCAAAAAATCTTGTTGAGCAAGAAGCTCCTGAGGTCTGGTCTATCCTTGATGATGTCGTAAAAGAGCATCCAGTTATGCTCAACAGAGCACCGACTCTTCACAGACTTGGAATCCAAGCATTTGAACCAGTTCTTGTTGAAGGAAAAGCATTGAAGCTCCATCCTCTTGTTTGTCATGCATTCAATGCTGACTTTGATGGTGACCAGATGGCTATCCATGTGCCACTTACACAGGCAGCTCAGCTGGAATGCTGGACATTGATGCTCTCTACAACAAACCTTCTTGACCCTGCAAATGGAAAGCCTATTGCATTCCCTTCACAGGATATGGTCTTGGGTATTTATTACTTGACCAAGGAAAGAACAGATCTCGATAGAGGCGAGAAGCGAAAGCACTTTGAGTCAATTGCTGAAATCGAATCTGCAATCGATAATAAAGCAATTTCCTATAATGAGAAGATTTATTATCGACTAAAAGAGGGTCTTGAAGTTGTCGATGAAAAGGGCAATGTAGAGATAGCTGACGGAAAGAAGTGGATTGAGACAACACCAGGAAGGATTATCTTCAATTCTTCTATCCCAGTTGGCATTGCATATCAGAACTATTGCTTAGGTGATAAGCAATTGAAGAAGCTTATTGGTGCTACAATAAAGAATAGAAAGCCATCTGTGGCTGTTGAACTTTTGGATTCTGTAAAGGACCTTGGATTCAAGTATGCAACAATCTTTGGTGCTACGATTGGTTTGTCTGACATGATTGTCCCTGAAGAAAAAGCTGAGATCATCGAGGAAGCTAATGAGAAGCAGGCAGTTGTTTCAAAGCAATTCCATGATGGTCAGATTACTCAGGAAGAAAGGTACAACAGAGTAATTGAAGTTTGGACAGAGACTAACGAGAAGCTTACAAACGTTCTTATGGATGAGTTGAAGAAGAGCCAGCACGGATTCAATCCACTGTTTATGATGGCAGACTCAGGCGCTAGAGGCTCCAAGACTCAGATTAGACAGCTTGGTGCAATGAGAGGCTTGATGACGAAGCCTAATGGAAAGGTTATTGACGTTCCTGTAAAGTCAAACTTCAAGGAAGGTCTTTCCATCATGGAATTCTTCATCTCATCAAATGGTGCTAGAAAGGGACTTACAGATACAGCATTGAAGACAGCAAAGGCTGGATATCTTACAAGGAAACTTGTTGATGTTGCTCAAGATGTTGTTGTTTCAGAAGATGATTGCCATACAATCAATGGTATTTGGACATCTGCTGTCAAAGATGGTGACAATGTTGTCGAATCGCTTGCATCAAGAATAGTTGGGTCATGTCCTGTAGAGGATGTATATCATCCATTCTTGAAGGATGAGAATGGCAAATCAATTGTTCTTGCTAAGGCTAATGAAGAGATTGATGACGAAACAGCGGAGAGGATTGAGGCATCAGGTGTCGAAAAGGTTCTCTTGAGAACTGTATTGACATGTGAAAGCGAACACGGTGTATGCCGAAAGTGCTATGGAAGAAACCTTGCAACCAATAGAACTGTAGAGATAGGTGAGGCTGTTGGAATCATTGCAGCTCAATCGATTGGACAGCCAGGTACCCAGCTTACTATGAGAACATTCCATGTCGGTGGTACAGCTTCAACCTCAACAAAGGAAAACAAGCTTTCGTTTGCTTATCCTGTGATTATAAGTGCACTAAAAGGACTTATCATAGAAAACAAGCGTGGTCAGAAGCTTTTCCCAAGAAAGGGTCATATCTCTATAACAAGAGTATTAGAGGAAGTCACAGGAAAGTATTCGAAACTCTTAGTGGAAAATGGTTCTGCTGTCGGTAAGGGATATCCTCTTTATATTGCGAATGATGGGTCTGAGGTTGATGCATCATATAACGGAAGACTCTATATAGCTAATGGGAGGACGTTTGTTGTTGGCTCTACAGCCGAATATCCAGTACCAGCAGGCTCCGAGCTATTCGTATCAGAAGGAGATGTCGTATCAAGTGATACAGACATAATCACATTCGACCCATTCTCTGATCCTATAATAGCTGAAGAGTCTGGTGTCGTTGAGGATATGAGCGATTTCGTAGAAGACAAGACATATAGAAAGATGTTCAATGAGGCCGGAGAGGTTGATATCATGGTTGTGCCTAGTGCGCATCTTGGATCTTTTAGGCCTACAGTAATAATCAAGACAGACTCTGGAGATACAAATAGCTACCAGATTCCTGGCGGAGCATATATGCTTGTCAGAGAGAAAGGGGAAGTAGTTGAGGCTGGTGATATTATTGCGAGAGTATCGAAAGATAGCACTACAACCCAGGATATTGCTGGAGGTCTTCCACAAGTCGATGCACTCTTTGAGGCTCGTCATGGAAAGGTTGCATCCTCTAACAAGGTTAATCCTATTATCCTTTCAAGAGTAAGCGGTATGGTAAAGAGCGTTCAGGTCTCTTCTTCCAACAGTGGATCAACTACTGTAACAATAGAAGATGCATTTGGTTCTTTGCATCCACACAAAGTATATACAAAGGATGCAATCCTCTTGGTGCGTGAGGGAGATGAAGTTAAAGCTGGAGACCCTCTTTGCGATGAGCCTGTTACTTCAAGGGAAGTATTGGATGTCCTTGGTGAGAATGCTGTTCTCTCATTCCTTGTAAATGAGATCCAAAAAGTCTACAGAATGCAAGGCGTAGAAATCAACGAAAAGCACCTTGGAATCATCATCAGACAGATGCTGAAGAAAGTTGAGGTCTTGAGAGCTGGCGATACAGACTTTATCAAGATGCAAAAAGTCGATAAGCACTTGTTTGACAAAGTAAATGCTGAAGTAAGAGCAAAAGGCCTTACTCCTGCAATCGGAAGGCCTGTATTGCAAGGAGTATCGGATGCAGCATTGACTGTTGAATCATTTATCTCTGCTGCATCGTTCCTGTCAACTACTAGAGTATTGACTAATGCCGCAATAGCTGGTAAAAAGGATGAGCTTAGAGGTCTCAAGGAGAATGTCATTATTGGACATCTTATTCCTGCTGGTACAGGACTCAAGAAGTACAGGACAGTTCACCTTGAAGAGGATGAGAAGCTTCTCGAACTCCAGAAGGAAGTCGATAGAGCAAGAAAGGAAAGAAAGCCTGAAGCTTTTGTCGAGGATGATTTGGATGTAGAGGATTTAGCAGATATGAAGACTGTGGGAGTTGATGTCGGTATGGACACTCCTCAAGATGAAGAGTAGACGCCTGTTGGCGCCTCTCTTCGAGGTTTGTTTGATGTCAGCTCATGCTGACCATAGTTTAATATAAATGTCGCATTGCGGCATCGATTTGGGTTTTTACCTGAATCAATCAAGATAAGGAGCGTCATTAAGATGCCTACAATTAATCAGCTAATTAGGAAGGGTAGATCAACTTCCAAGAGCAAGACAAAGTCTCCAGCTCTTGAGGGATGCCCACAAAAGAGAGGTGTTTGCACAAGAGTTATGACAGTAACTCCTAAGAAGCCTAACTCTGCTCTTAGAAAAGTAGCCAGAGTTCGCCTTTCGAATGGAATTGAAGTAACCGCTTATATCCCTGGTATAGGACATAACCTCCAAGAGCACTCAGTTGTTCTTATCAGAGGTGGAAGAGTCAAGGACCTTCCTGGTGTAAGATACCACATCATCAGAGGTTCCAAGGATACACTCGGTGTTAATGACAGAAAGAGAAGCCGCTCTAAGTACGGTGCAAAGAAGCCAAAGGCCTAATAGGAGGAAGGTAGAACTATGTCAAGACTTAAGACCCCTGTTAGAAAGGTTGAGCCAGATGCTATCTACAATAGCACTGTAGTTGAGAAGTTTATTTGCAGAATGATGGTTGATGGCAAGAAGTCTATTTCAGCTCGCATACTTTATTCTGCACTTGAGAATGTTGGTGCTAAGACTGGAGAGAATGCTCTCGATGTGTTTTACAAGGCTGTCGATAACGTTAAGCCTGTAGTCGAGATTAAATCCAGAAGAGTTGGTGGTGCAACATACCAAGTTCCAGTTGAGATTAGAGAAGAGAGAAGAGAAGCTCTTTCCATGAGATGGATTATTGCAGCAGCTCGTGCAAGAAATGGCAAGAGCATGGCTGACAAGCTTGCAGATGAGCTTGTTGATGCATACAACTCGACAGGATCAGCCTTCAAGAAGAAGGAAGATGTACACCGCATGGCAGAAGCCAACAAAGCATTCAGCCATATCAGATGGTAGATGTGCAATGGACCGGGAAAACCGGTCCATTTCTATGTATGAACGAATCTGATTTTGACGATTATTATAGCTTGAGCGAATACGCATCAAGATTCGTATCGAATCCGGAAAAATATATCTCATTATGGATAAGCCAAGTATCGGTTTTATCGCGTATTGAACTTTGGGAAGTTTCGCATGGCAATGCTCTTTTCCGAAAAGATACTTTGCCATTGTTTATAGCTAAAATCGAAAATGATGAACTCTTGGACTTAAACGAAGTCATTAGCGCTTTGTCGCTTACTTCAATCCTCATCGAAGATGGTGAAGTCTTCGCTGATAAATCAATTTACTATGATTTTGTAGGGTTTCTTCTTTCATCGTTTAATAGATGACTTTCTTCAAATGGAAGAATTTACCATTTCCATTTGCTAGACATTCTTCTCCAGAGCTTTTGCAAGTTGATCTGCGCAACTAGTGGCTTTTGAGCCACATAGATTACCTTTGAGAAGATTGATTATCTTATCGGCGGACTGGCCTTCGCAAAGCTTGCCGATTGCCTTCAGATTGCCATTGCATCCGCCATCAAATCGTAGATTGTGAATGCAATTATTGTCATCTAATGTAAAATGAATCTCTCGAGCACAAACGCCAGTTGTTTTATATGATATGTTTTTCATCTCTTCCACTCCTCATATGAATTTAAGAAAATGAAAGAAGATAATCAAGTACGAATCTGTAGATGCTTTTGCTTCTTTGATGGTTAAAAGAGCAAGTTGGATGTTAGAAAATTCCTTTTTATGAAAAAGATTGCAAAATCCAATTTCCGATTTAAAATAGTTTTATAAAAAAGGAGAAAATACTATGAAAAGGTTTTGCATTGTACTTCTAATTGCATTAATCGCTTCTTCTGCTATTTTTGCTCAGGGGGGCAGAAGCTTCTAACGTTGTTCCAAACAAAGATAAGCCTGTTGTTTTCTTTAACAGACAGCCGTCTGATCCAACTACAGGTGTTATCGATATGGATAGCATGAATTGGAATGATTCGACATACTATGTTGGCTTCGATGCAGCAGCAGGAGGTGCTGTTCAAGGGAAATTGATTACTGACTACCTTTCTTCTGCCGATCCAGCTATTGTTGATAGAAACGGTGATGGAATCCTTGGATATGTTCTTTGCATAGGAGATGTTGGACATAACGACTCAAAAGCAAGAACAAAAGGTATCAGAGAGGCTCTCGGTACATGGAATGGTTCTACTGACCCAGGAAAGGTAAAAGAAGGCTCTGTTGTTGTTGGTGGAAAAACATTGAAAGTTGTTGAACTTGAGGGAAAGGCAATGACTGGTACAGATGGTTCAACATGGAATGCAAATGCTGCAACTGAAGCTATGGGTGGATGGGCAACAAAATATGGCAACCAGATCGACATGGTCGTTTCAAATAACGATGGTATGGCAATGGGTTGTTTGCAAGCATCTAACTATCCAGCAGGTGTACCTATCTTCGGATATGATGCAAACGCAGATGCAATCGATGCGATCGGAGAGGGAAAACTTACTGGTACAGTTTCCCAGAACGTAGATGCTCAAGCTACAGCAACATTGCAAGTTCTCAGAAACCTTCTTGATGGCTTGACTGGTGAAGATGTCTATACAAAGGGTATTACAGCACCAGATAAGTATGGCAATCAGATCTCTGCACCTGTTTCATATTGGGCTGATGAAAAGGCTGTTATGGCTGCAAACTCTGGCGTAAATGCTTCAAACTGGACACAGTACAAGGCAGGCACAAGAGATAGCGGAATCAAGCAGACAGACGCTCCAAAGAAGAAAGTATTGCTTACAATTTACAATGCAGCTGATAACTTCTTGTCCTCATCTTACTTGCCAGCTCTCAACTACTATGCTCCTCTATTGAATATTGAACTAACAGTAGTACAAGGCGATGGACAGAGCGAAGCAACATGTCTTGATAAATTTACAAACCTTAACAATTTTGATGCTTATGCACTCAATATCGTCAAGACAAATTCAGCTCCAGACTATCTTGATAAGCTAAAGTATTAATATCTAGTTGGCAAAAACAAGCATGCTCTTCCATTGGGAGATGCATGCTTTTCTATAAGAGGATTTGATGAAAGAATTTGCATTGGAAATAAAAGACTTGTCTAAGTCATTTGGAAAAAACAAGGTATTGGATGGAATTAATCTGAGCGTAGAGAAAGGTCATGTACTAGGACTGATGGGCGAAAATGGCGCTGGAAAATCTACTATGATGAAATGTTTGTTTGGCATCTACGCGAAAGATGAGGGTGATTTTTTACTCTCAGGCAAAATCATAGATTTTAAAAATCCAAAAGATGCATTGGAAAATGGCGTTGCAATGGTTCATCAAGAATTGAATCAATGTCTGGACAGAACTGTTGTCGATAATCTTTTTTTAGGTAGATATCCCGTCCGACATGGTGTTGTTGACGAAAACAAAATGGAAAGAGAAGCAAATGAGATCTTTGCTTCTTTGAAAATGACAGTGGATCCTCATCAAATAATGAGGACAATGAGCGTATCGCAAAGGCAGATGGTAGAGATAGCAAAGGCTGTCTCGTATAATTCCAAAATAATCGTACTAGATGAACCTACATCATCTTTAACAGAAAGAGAAGTTCAAAAGCTTTTTTCTATTATCAGAAGTTTAAAAGCTAAAGGTGTTTCATTTATATATATTTCCCACAAAATGGATGAGATCTTTGAAATATGTGATGAAGTTGCAGTACTAAGAGATGGCAAAATGGTGTCTCTCAAAGAGATAAAAGATACAACAATGAGTGAGCTTGTTTCTCAAATGGTAGGTAGATCTCTCGATAAAAGATTCCCGGATGTCGATAATAATCCTGGTGAAGATTATCTTGAGGTCAAGAATCTATACACAAAATACCAACCGATGCTAGAAGATATATCATTTTCAGTAAAAAAGGGGGAGATCTTTGGTCTTTATGGCTTGGTAGGAGCTGGCAGAAGCGAGCTGCTTGAGGCTCTATTTGGCATAAGGACTATTTCTTCTGGAGATATCCTTCTTGATAAGAAAAGACTGTTTCTTACTTCTTCCAAAGATGCAATGGACCATAACTTTGCTCTTGTAACAGAGGAAAGAAAGATAAATGGCATGTTTGGTAAAGGCTCAATTGAATTCAATACTTGTATTACCAATATGGAAAAATACAAGGAGAACAGCATGATTAGCAAAAGAAAGATGTACGAGGCTACCAAAAGGGAAATCAAGCAAATGAATACGAAGTGTACATCTACCGATGAGCTTATTACAGCCTTGAGTGGTGGTAATCAACAAAAAGTGATTATCGGAAAATGGCTAGAAAGAAAGCCTGATGTTTTCTTGATGGATGAACCAACAAGGGGCATAGATGTTGGTGCTAAATATGAAATTTATCAATTGATAATCAATATGGCAAAGGAAGGCAAGACTATTCTAGTTGTTTCTTCTGAAATGCCTGAGATACTTGGTATTACGAACAGAATTGCCGTTATGTCAAATCATCGTATTTCTGGAATTGTCAACACAAAGGATACTAATCAGGAAGAACTGCTGCGCCTTTCTGCTAAATATTTATAAGGGAGATTAATATGGATTCAAGACTAGATAGATATCAAGAAGATTTGCAACTTCTTATGAAAGATGGCACATATAAAATCCGATCCTTGAGAGAAGAAATCATTGAAGTCAAACATGATAAAAGTGTAGAAAATACAGAGAAATCCTCAAAGCTTAATGAACTGAAGCATAAGTTGGAACAAGCTAAAGCGATCGAGCATGAAAACAGGAACAAGGTAAAAGCGCTTTCGAGAGAAGCTGTCGATTACTCCAATTCGATTTACAAGGATCATGAAAGAAAAGTATTTGCAGAAGAGGACAAGAAAATAGAAGAAGCAAAAAAGCTTTTCTTGGTCGAAAAACAATCGATAAAGAAGGAGTGTATTGATCGCATTGCCAAGATAAAGGAAGACACAGGTTCGAATCTAAATATCAAGGAAGAGATCCAAGTTGCCAAATATGAAGAGAAATCGCACTTGATTGAGGCTAGAAACAAGAGAGTTTCTTCAATAAACAATGCAAAAGCAATCAAAAACCAAACATACATCGATCATGTACAGGAAAACAGAGTGCTTAGGGGAGGGAAAAGCAGTTTCAAGGAAGATCAAGTCTTGAAATTCAAAAACTATCAAGCTTCATTCTCATTCAACTCATTTCTTCTTTCAAATGGTCTTTATATTGCAATTTTGATTTTCTTCGTTATTTGTATTGCAATTGCACCTATTAAGGTAAACTCGAATCTCTTCACAATTCCCAATATCCTAACAATTCTAGAGCAGTCTTCGACGAGGATGTTCTATGCTCTTGGAGTTGCTGGATTGATTTTATTGGCGGGAACTGATCTGAGTGTGGGAAGAATGGTAGCTCTTGGGTCTGTTGCTACATCCTTATTGCTTCATAAAGGAACGAATATTGTAACATTCTTTGGAATGGGTCCTTGGAATTTTGACAGCATTCCTATGGCATTAAGAGTCATTATTGCTTTGCTTTCTGCAATTATCCTGTGTTCTGCATTTTCACTATTTGCTGGATTCTTCACGGCAAAATTAAAGATACACCCATTTATAACAACCCTTTCTACCCAATTGATCATTTATGGGCTGTTGTTCTTCGGAACATCTGGTACTCCAACAGGCAGTATTGACAGTTCTATTAAGGATCTCATTGGCGGAAGGTGGGTACTTGGGTATATAGGGCGTGATCTAATTACATTCCCTAAGCTGATTATTCCTGCTGTTGTAGCTATTATTATTGCATGGTTCATCTGGAATAAGACCGTCTTCGGAAAGAATATGTATGCTGTGGGTGGAAATAGCGAGGCTGCATCAGTGTCAGGAATATCCGTATTCAAAACAACTCTTTTGATATTCCTTATGGCAGGAATATTCTATGGGTGCGGATCCTTTCTAGAGGCTTTCAGGGCAAATACATCTGCTGGTACGGGACAAGGTTTTGAGCTTGATGCTATAGCGGCTTGCGTCGTTGGAGGTATTTCTTTCAATGGAGGAATCGGTAAAATAGGCGGAGCTGTAATGGGTGTTTTGATATTCCAAGGCATGACATATGCTTTGACATTCCTGGGAATAGATACAAACCTTCAGTTTGTTTTCAAAGGTGTAATCATTATTGCTGCTGTTTCTATGGATAGCGTAAAATACATAAAGAAAAAGTAATCTCTCATCGATGATGATTGGAAGAAAAGATAAAAGCTCATTCTGATTGCTAGAATTGAATTAGGCAAAAGAATGAGCTTTTGTTGGTTGATATAAACTTGTCTTCCAGATATGTTTATTTGCAATATGATTTTATTTGCCAGCAGAGGTGTGACCCTTAATCAATTTT
>DKCO01000019.1 GCA_002452215.1 Spirochaetales bacterium UBA6872 | reverse complement strand
ATTCAAATAATGACAATATTCGTCTCCAGACCGCCTATCATGGCTCGCCATACGGCTTTGATGAATTCAGCTCGGATAAGGTCAACTCGGGAGAGGGAAGCCAGCACTATGGGTGGGGAATCTATCTCACATCATCACAATCCATTGCCACAGATTATGCCGAAAGGCTAGATAAAATAGGAAGTTTTGGGAGATGGCACTCAATTGAAAAAGCCATCTCTTTTCTCTTATTGTGTAATTGCAAAATACAAAGAAGGAGATATTGATTTTGAGATTTCCATCGGAAATAACGATTTTATTTGGATGGATTTATTTACGCTAAGTTTTTGACTTTTGAAAATCGAGGATCTGTTGCTGTCAGAAAAGATTGCTGTGCGCTCCTGTGTGCAAAAGCTCGAGAACAAGTTCGTTTTCGATGATTCTGTATACTAGGAGCCAGTCAGGCTCTACATGGCATTCTCGGCAAACCTTGAATTCCTTTCCCTTCAGCTGATGATCACGAAACCTTTCTGGCAATGGCTTCCCGGAAGCAATCATCATGATGACCTCGGCCAGCTTGGACATGTCATATCCGCGTTTCTTTGCAAGTTTATAATCCTTCTTGAACGAATTGACGTAACGAATCTCAAGCATCAAGAGACCTCATCAGACTGTCGACATTCTTGAACTTGGTACTGAGCTGTCTTGGATCTTCCGCTTCCTTAAGTCTGTTCCTTATAAGTTGCTCATACGAGGGAGCTTTTATCTCGAAAGGAATGCTCCTTGTGTTAAGGCAGGCCTTGATAAATAGATTCATCGCCCCGGAAAAGGAAAGGCCCATCGACTCAAACAGTGCTTGTGCCTGTTCCTTGTCATCTTTATCTATCTTAAATGAGACTGTATCCATTTTATTTATTCTCCTCTATGTCTATACGGTAATACAGGATACATACTCTGACAATACTCTATATTGAATTTTACCTATCAATATTTGATTGTTTTCATGTCTGTCGCCATAGATAATATTGGTTCAATCACAATTTTTGTGGGACAAGGGAAAAGAGTTGAAATAAAAGGTGTCGTTGCCTAAAGTTTTAGTAGCAAGAAGGCACAACGCATACGACACACTTCTGAGCCATCTGGCATTCCTCTTTCTGATGCAGATGTCAAGAAAGCCATTAATAGCCCAATGCTAGGCTCGTTTGAAAACAAGCAAAAACTTTTGGACTTCCTGTCATTGTCTATCCAATTACCAATGACTCTAGAGTTACTGTTGAATTGTACATTTTTATTCAATCATTTTTGATCATTTATATGTTGACATTAATAATGTGTATGGCACTTGATTGAGATAAGCAAACTGTTGATATCAATCAATGCAAAAAAAGGCCCAGTTTTCTCTCTGAGCCTTTTATTGATCTTGCAATTCTTACTTTTTGAAGTAATCCTTGTTTTTCAGATACACATTCCAAGTGGATGCTATGAGTGTCTCAACATCTGATTTGGTTGCGCTCCATCCAAGTTTTTCGTGAGCAAGTGTGGAAGATGCAACAAGCTTTGCGGGATCTCCCGCTCTTCTTGGAGAGTTCTTTGCTGGTATTTCTTTTCCAGTGATTCTTCTTGCAGCTTCAACCATCTCTTTGACAGATATTCCATTCTCTGACCCAAGGTTGACGACAAGGTTTTCTTTGTTCTTCGATATGTACTCTGTTGCCATGACATGTGCATCAGCCAAATCAGATACGTGTACATAGTCTCTAATACATGTTCCATCTGGAGTATCGTAATCGGTGCCGAATATGCATAGCTCTTTTCGTGCTCCAATTGCGACTTCCATGATGACAGGCAACAAATTTGCAGGGTTTCTCTCTAGTCCTGTCATTTCTCCATTGACATCATATCCAGCCGCATTGAAATATCGTAGAGCAGCATAGTTAAGGCCTCTCAGCTTTGAATACCATCTGAGATTTTCCTCGATTGCAAGCTTTGTATAGCCATAGTAGTTTTCAGGATTCGTTGGATGCTTCTCGTCTATTGGCAAATATTTAGGCTCTCCATAAGTTGCCGCAGAGGATGAGAGGATGAAGTTCATGCATCCATGCTTTACGCATTCTGTAATTATAATCAGAGATCCTGTGATATTGTTCTCGCTGTACTTTTCAGGCTTTATCATTGATTCTCCAGCTGCCTTGAATGCAGCAAGATGCACAGCAGCATCCCATCCTTTTGAAAGAACCTCTGATACTCTCTTTCTATCAAGGATATCGCCTTCGAAGAATTCGGCTTCATCCGGAACATTGGACCTTAGCCCAGAAGAAAGGTTGTCATATATTCCGACTTGATCGCCATGTTTTAGAAAAGCCAAGGCAACATGAGTGCCAATATAACCTGCACCACCAAATAGTAATACTTTCATATCGTTTCCTTCTTTATCGTAATTTTAGCACTTTTGAAAATCATGTTCATTGTTTTGATGTTATTTTCATTTAAATTTTCCAATGATTTCAGAAATATCCTTCATTTTCTTCTCTAATAGATTCTTGTCTTTTGCCTCGCAAACTATTCTTAAGTAAGGCTCTGTGTTTGATTTTCGTACATTGAACCACCAATCATCATACTCGATTCTATAGCCATCGAAATCATAGACCGTCTTTGCATTTGTAGCATAAGTGTCATATAGCTCACCAATTGCGCTATCTTTGTCCTCTAGCTTGAAGTTTACTTCTGATGAGTTTGAATAATTGATGATGTTATCGATGAATGCAGAGAGTTTTTCTCCCTTTTCCTTCAACTGATTGATTACTGAAAGCACAATAAGGGATGCAAGGATTCCTGAGTCGCAATTGAAGAAGTCCTTGAAATAGTAATGGCCAGCAAGTTCTCCGCCGAACACTCCATCGATTTCTCTTATCTTTAGCTTTGCAAAAGCGTGCCCAACTTTCCAGATTGTTACTTTCCAACCAAGCTTTGATAAGTAATCTGTTGTTGATTTGGATGTCCTTATATCTACAAGTGCATTGCCTGTGCGAGCTTTTTGTGTGTAATAGTATCCGATTACAGCTGTGATGTAATCAGGTTGTATCCATCTGCCTTTATCATCAACGAAAACAACTCTGTCGGCATCTCCGTCATATATTACGCCAGCATCTGACTTGTTTTTTATGACAGCATCTTCAAGTTCCTTGCAATTTTTACGCTCAAGTGGATTTGGCTCATGGGCAGGGAATGTTCCATCAAGAACATCATTTATATAGTTTTGCTTTGTACCAAGGATGTCTTTGATTAAAAGGTTAGCCATTCCGGATGAGCAGTCTATGGATAGATTCAATGAATCAAGCCCAGTGGCATATGGTTTGAGGAACTTTATATACTCGTCTTTTATATAAGAGTAGTCCTTGACTATTCCTTTTTGCTCTTTTGGCTCGACTTTTCCCTCTTTAGTCATCTTCTCAAGTTCCTTTAGTCCTGTTTCTCCACCAACAGGCAAAGCGCCCGTTTTGCTGATTTTCAGTCCATTATACTCAGGAGGGTTGTGGCTTGCTGTGATTTGCACAGATGCATCTGCTTTCAGGAATGCTGTTGCAAAGTAGACCATAGGAGTCGTTGAAAGCCCCAGGTCCCAAACATCGGAGCCACTGTCTATTATGCCTTTTACAAGATTTTCATGTATCACTGGCGATGAAATTCTCACATCACGTCCAACAACAACGTGATCTGTCTTCAATAGGGAAGGAAGGAAGTAACCGATTTTATAAACAGTGTCTTGGTTGAAGTCCTTGCCCCAAACTCCTCTGATATCATAAGCTTTGAATGCTCCCATTTATTCAATCTCCTTGTTTATGTTTTTTGCCCATGTCTTGAATTCTTTGTGGCTCATCAGCTCAAAGAAGAATATGCTTCCATCTTTCATTTTCACTTCGGTTACAAGCTTCCTGAAAAAGGCTCCAAGGAAAGAGGGTGACTTTGCCAAGTCTTGCCCTTTTGAGCATGATGAGTCTGCTGAGCGCCGAGTTACTAACCTGATGCTTTCGATATCATCTATCTTGAATGAGATTTCAAGTTTTACATATTCATCTTTTTTTCTTCTAGACGAGAGAGCTATGCCAAATATTGCAGGAACTCTTTCGAAATCCTCAATATTGATCGTATCTCCATCACTGTAAACGAAGACACCATAATTGCGCTTTTCCTTGCCAAGCTGGGCAAAGAATGTCGCATATGTTCTCCATATTATCTTTGAGCCGAGTTTGTCCTCTCTTTCTTTTAGAAAGGCTTTGGTGTCTATATCATCCATGTTTATAGTTTACATAATTTATTGCACTTGGTGAATTGTTGAGGTGATTTTTAGGTCTAGTCCCCATTTTGCGCTATTCACTATTGCTGGCACATCAAGCACAGAGACTTTCCAGATACGCATTGAGAAGATGAAAAGAATAAATTTCGGCATTTTTGAGAGTTGAAGACATTTATATAGTAACTGGATTTGAAAAAGGAGGTTGCTAGCAAATGCAAAAACACAAAGATTCTATCCTCTATGACAGAATA
>DKCO01000040.1 GCA_002452215.1 Spirochaetales bacterium UBA6872 | reverse complement strand
GTCTTCAACTCTCAAAAATGCCGAAATTTATTCTTTTCCTCTTCTCAATGCGTATCTGGAGAGCCTCTGTGCTTGATGATAGGAGAGCATGTGCCAGCAATAGTGAATAGCGCGAAATTCGAGGCTAAACCTGTTTTTCATCTAAACTGAAAACCAGACTAAGGTATTTGCTTTTCTTTAAACTTGCGAGTACAAAAAGAGCAATAAGGATTCTTGTATTGAATCGTTGTTCTAGCTTGTTGCAAATTGGATAGCACTTTGCCATAATCCATTATATGAGTACAGTTCAGAATGCCCATTGGGCAGATATAATGGCAGACAAGATAATAAGGGAAAAGGGCGATAAGGAAATATATACTTGCGCATCAGGAATAACACCATCTGGAACAGTCCATATAGGGAACTTCCGCGAGATAATCACAGTCGAACTCGTTGTTAGAGCATTAAGAGAGAAAGGTAAAAACGTTAGGTTCATCTATAGTTGGGATGATTATGATGTTTTCAGGAAAGTGCCAAAGAATATGCCAAATCCAGAGCTTCTGGAAACATATCTTAGAAAGCCAATCACTCTTGTTCCAGATACCACGGGCAGGGCTGAAAATTATGCAAGGGGAAATGAGATTGCTGTAGAGAAGATCCTTCCTACAGTAGGCGTGTTTCCCGAGTACTTATATCAAGCAGATCGCTATAGACACAATTATTATGTCGAAGGAATAAAGACAGCTTTGGAGAAGAGAGATGAAATTAAAGCTATCTTGAATGAATACAGGACTGAACCATTGAAAGAAGATTGGTGGCCTGTATCGGTCTTCTCGTCATTTACAGATAAAGATACAACAACAGTCACTGGTTGGGATGGCGGTTACATGCTTACTTATCATGACAATGAAGTCGACAAGAGCGAGACAATCGATATAAGGACAACTCCAAACACAAAGCTTCCATGGAGAATTGACTGGCCAATGAGATGGACTGTTGAGAAAGTCGATTTCGAGCCAGGAGGGAAGGACCACTTGACAGAGGGAGGCTCCTACGATACTTCAAAAAGCGTCGTAAAGGTATTCGGTGGCGAGGCTCCAGTGACGATGCGCTATGATTTTATCAAGCTCAAAGGTATGGGTGGAAAGATTTCTTCCTCTGGAGGGGAGGTTGCAGACCTTTATGATGTCTTGGCTGTGTACCCACCAGAGATTGTACGATACTTATTTGTGGGAACAAGACCGCAATCCGAGTTTGCGATATCCTTTGATCTTGATGTTTTGAAGATCTATGAAGACTATGACAATTGCGAAAGAATATACTTTGGACTGTTGCCAGTTAAGGAAGAGAGAAGGCTGAAAGAGAAGAGGATTTACGAGCTTTCACAAGTTGATGACAAGAAAATCCCAACTGAGCCTGGCTATCAAATTCCATTCAGGCATCTTTGCAACTACTTGCAAATATTTTCTGGCGATATCGACAAAGTGTTCTCGCGATTGGGATCGATGACAGATAGCCAAAAAGAGAGACTCAAAGTAAGGCTCAAGTGTGCAAAAAACTGGCTCGAGATGTATGCTCCAGAGGATTTTAAATTCAGTTTGCAGAGCAATGATAGTGAAAGAGTTGTCCTCAATGATAATGAGAGAAAGGCCGTAAAGGATTTTGCCCTTTATGTAAAGGAGAATCTGGATGATATGGCAGAGAAGGAGTTCTCAAACTATATCTATAAGGCCGCAGAGGACAATGGTCTTGAAAGTGCTGATTTCTTTAGAGTTGTATATTTGGTTTTGATTGGCAAAGAGAAGGGGCCAAAGCTCGCATCTTTTGTAAAAGCTTGTGGTTCAGAGACTATTCTTCCTATCCTTGAACGATATTAAGAGGTTTTATTATGGTTGTTTTGATCAATGGTTCTCCAAGAGAAAACGGATGTACATATAGGGCTCTTAAGGAAGTTGCATCATCTTTTGAAAAAGAGGCAATTGAGTATGAAATTGTGCAAGCGACACGAGATAATGCGAGGATCTTGGAGATTGCTGAAAAAGTGAAAGAAGCCCAAGCTCTTGTTGTAGGCTCTCCTGTATATTATGCGTCAGCATCAGGACTTTGCACCGATTTCATGGACTCTCTTTTCAACATTGTGTCATCTGAAGTTGCATTGAAACCAGCTGCTGCTATCGTGTCTTGCAGGCGAGGAGGTGCATCTTCGACATTCGATCAGCTTAATAAGTATTTTACGATATCGCAGATGGTTGTCGTATCATCCAACTATTGGAACCAAGTCCATGGCAATACTCCAGATGAGGTTGAGAAGGACGAAGAGGGAATGCAAACAATGCGCATTTTGGGCGCAAACATCTCGTATGTTATAAAGTGTTTTGAGAAAGCGGGGATTGATAAGCCAAAAGGGGAAAAAAGAATCAGGACCAATTTCATTAGATGATTAAGCTACTTCGTTTCATGAAAGGATATAGAAAAGAGGCGATTCTTGCACCTCTTTTCAAGCTTATAGAGGCCGTTTTAGAGCTCTTTGTACCTCTTTGTGTTGCATCGCTTATTGATTTCGGTATTGCAACAAATGATAGAGGACATATTGTAAAAATGGCCCTCTTGATGGTCTTGCTTGGTTTTTTCGGCTTGATTGTATCAATTACAGCACAGTGGTTTTCTGCTAAAGCTGCAATAGGCTTCGCAAAGAAGATGAAGAGCGAGCTTTTTGCTCATATACAGAGCTTATCGGCATCAGATAGAGACAAGGAAGGTGCATCTGGATTGATTACTCGCTTAACTAGCGATTCGAACCAAGTGCAAAACGGAATAAACATGTTCCTCCGGCTCTTTCTAAGAAGCCCTTTTGTCGTTCTTGGTGCTGCGATCATGGCATTCACTGTGGACTCTAGACTGTCATGGGTCTTTGTTGTAGTGATTCCTTTGCTGTCATTGATTGTCTTATTGATAATGCGTAAGACAGTTCCAATGTACAAAATTGTTCAATCGGAGCTTGATAATACAACGCTGAAGACACGCGAGAACCTATCTGGAGTAAGAGTCCTTAGAGCTTTTGGAAAAGAAAAAGAAGAAGGAGAGGAATTTGCATATATTTCTGATGATCTTTGCTCAAAGCAACTTGCATCAGGTTTTTTCTCATCGCTTTTAAATCCATTGACATCTGTTGTGATAAACATTGCAATAGTTGTTTTGATTTATTTCGGGAAAGAAAGATTCGATTTGAAATTGATTGAGATTGGCTCGATTGTTGCTCTTGTAAACTATATGAACCAGATTCTTGTGGAACTAGTCAAGTTCGCGAACCTCATAATAACTATTACACGAGCCATAGCATCAGCAAATAGAATCCAAAGCGTATTTGATATAGAAAGCTCTATAGAAAGTCCGGAGAAAACAGCAAATGGCAATCTCGCTTGTCCTTTGGCTGTCGAATTCAAATCCGTGTACCTTACCTATATGCAAGGCGGTGCTCCAGCTCTTTCGGATATATCATTCAAAGCAAAGAAGGGAGAGAAAATTGGGATTATTGGTACAACCGGATCGGGAAAGAGCTCTGTTGTCAATTTGATCTCAAGGCTTTATGATGCAACATCTGGAGAGGTATTGGTCTTCGGCTCTGATGTACGCTCCTGGAATCTGACAACTCTTAGATCCATAATTGGAGTTGTTCCTCAAAAAGCTCGCCTTTTCAAAGGCACTATTCGCGAAAACCTCAAATGGGGCAATGAGAGTGCAAGCGATGAGGAGATGATCGATGCGCTTGAAAAAGCGGAGGCATATGATTTTGTTTTCCAAAAGAAAGATGGCCTTGATTATATGCTCGAGCAAGGTGGAAGGAACTTATCTGGAGGACAAAGGCAAAGACTTACAATCGCTAGAGCTTTTGTGAGAAAGCCTGAGATTCTAATCCTTGATGACAGTGCATCAGCTCTGGATTATGCAACAGATGCAAGATTGAGAAAAACAATATCAAAGCTTAAAGAAATGACAGTATTCGTAGTTTCCCAAAGGACATCATCTTTGATGTCTATGGATAGGATAATAGTCCTTTCAGAGGGAAGAATCGATGCAATAGGGACTCATGAAGAACTCCTTGAAGGAAATGAGTTGTACAGAGAGATATACAATTCGCAATTTGGCGATAGGATGGCTGAAAATGGCTAAGGCAACAAGAAAACGTAGCGATACGGTAAAAAATCTCTTGGCATATATAAAGCCATATAGGAGATATCTGGCACTTTCCTTGCTATCAGCTATGATGACAGTTATCTGTACGCTTATGTTCCCAATGATCACTGGAAGTGCAATTGATGTAATCTCATCAGGTGATTTGAGCATATTTGCCCTATATCTGTTTTCTTTGGTCTTTATTGCGCTTTTTTCATCCTTTATGCAATTTGTAATGAGCCAATCGAATAACAAGATGGCATATTACATTGTAAAAGACATCAGAAAAGATATATTCAACCATATCCAGAAGCTTCCTCTTTCATATCTTGATTCCCATCCCCAAGGCGATATCGTATCGAGGATGATTGCTGATGTAGACCAAATCTCAGATGGTCTTTTGATGGGTTTTACGCAACTGTTTACTGGAGTCTTGACTATAGCAGGAACTCTGTTTTTCTTGTTTTACATCAATTGGATTGTCGCTTTTGTTGTTGTGCTTGTGACGCCGATTTCGCTTTTGAGTGCCTCGTTCATTGCAAAGAAAAGCTACTCTTTATTCCATAAGCAAGGCGAGGCTAGGGGAGAGCAAACATCGTTTATCGATGAGATGATTTCCGATGGCAATGTGGGTGCATTGTTTTCCAGAGAAGAAAAGAACAAGGCTCAATTTGATAGCTTGAACGAGAGATGGGCATCTTTCTCTCTTTTCGCAACCTTCTACTCATCTATTACGAATCCTGCAACAAGGTTCGTCAATAGCCTCGTGTATACAGGAGTGGCTCTAGCAGGTGGTCTTTCAGCTCTAGCTGGGAAGCTCACAATCGGTGCACTTAGTGCAACGCTTTCATATGCAAGCCAATACACAAAGCCTTTCAATGAAATCTCGTCTGTTATGACAGAGCTTCAAAATGCCCTTGCATCTGCCGATAGAGTCTTCGAGTTATTAAAGCAACCTGAGGAAACAAAAGACAAAGAAAATGCTGTTGTGCTTGAGAGTCCTGAGGGCAAAATAGATGTGTCTAATGTCTATTTCTCATACACAAAAGAGCAAAACTTGATCAAGGATTTCTCATTGAATGTGAAGCCCGGCATGAAAATAGCAATCGTTGGACCAACCGGATGTGGTAAAACGACTATCATAAACCTTCTGATGCGATTTTATGATGTCGACTCAGGATCGATAAGTGTCGATGGGCATGACATTCGCGATATTACGCGTCATAGCCTTAGAGCAAGTTATGGAATGGTATTGCAAGATACATGGCTTAAAAGCGGAACGATATTGGACAATCTTTTGTTTTCGAATCCTGATGCAACAAAGGAAGATGTAGAAAGAGTTGTAAAGCTTTGCCATCTCGATTCGTTCATAGAGACTTTGCCTCTTGGTTATAACGAGCCGGTCTTCGATCAGTCTGATTCTATTTCACAAGGCCAAAAGCAACTTCTTTGCATTGCTAGAGTAATGCTTTCAGATCCATCGATGCTTATTCTAGATGAAGCTACAAGCTCGATCGATACGAGAACAGAGCTTATGATCCAAGAGGCCTTTTCAATAATGATGAAAGGGAAGACATCGTTTATCGTTGCTCATAGGCTTTCAACTATAAAGTCAGCCGATCTGATTCTTGTGATGAATAACGGCAATATAATAGAGCAAGGCACTCACGAAGAACTTCTGGCAAAGAAAGGGTTCTATTGCAACCTCTACAATAGCCAATTCGCTATTTGAAGATTTTATCGAGAGCAATGGAGTTTGTTCTCCATTTCTCTGCTGTCTTTACTTGCAAATCGAGCCTTACAGAGCTTCCGGGGAATATCCTTCTGATTTCTTTTCTTGCCTCTGAGCCTATTCTCTTGATATTCTCGCCACCTTTGCCTACAAGAAAACCTTTCTGTCCATCTCTCTCGACATTTATAAATGCACGAATCCAGACATGGTTTTTATCGGCATTGTATTCCAAGTCGGAGACATCGACGAATATTACATGTGGCAGTTCATCCGACAGCTTTTGCATTGCTTTTTCGCGTATAATCTCGCTTATTCTGAATTCAAGGTCCTGGTCTGTGTATTGCTCTGGGCTATAAAGCATCTCTCCATCTTTTGCAAGTTTGAAGATCTCGATCAATAGCTCATCGATTCCGTCATCGTCTTTCGCAGAGCAAAGGCATATCGCAGAGGAAGGAAAGTTCTCTGATAAGAAGAATTCGGAGTCCTCTATATTATTCTTTGTTAAAATATCCTTCTTGTTTATTGCACAGACTACAGGGACATTTGCTTTCTTGATCATGCCAACAAGAGTCTCTTCTTCTTTTTTTGCGCCCCTTGTGCCATCGAGAACATATAAGATTATATCGCTATCAGAAAGAGCTGATATAGTAACTTCTTGCATCCTCTTGTTTATCTCTTTTTCGGAAATATGGTAGCCAGGTGTGTCTATGAATACAAGTTGCCCTCTTTGGTCTGTATATATTCCTCTTATTTTGTTTCTTGTTGTTTGAGGTACAGGGCTTGTGATTGACACTTTCATCTCGCAAATTGTATTTACAAGTGTTGATTTTCCAGACGATGGCCTTCCGATTACAGATACTGTTGCTACTTTCATGGTGTGAGTATATAAAAGATTTTCCCATCACGCAATCAAAGACGTTTCCAAAGAGAGAGTTTTAAGGTATATTTCGTTATATGGAAAACGAAAACAAAAATAAAAACGACGATATGAGCTTGAATGAAAAACTATTGAAGACTAGATCGTTATTGATCTCTGGTGAGATTAACAAGGATTTGGCAGATGCATTTGCAAGGCAGATCCTTGTTCTCGATAGCGATAGTAGCGATCCGATTGTCGTATATATAAATAGCCCTGGAGGGGATGTGGATGCTGGTTTTGCAATCTATGATATGATTCGATTCGTATCGAGCCCAGTGAAGATTGTAGGAATGGGCCTTGTTGCATCTGCAGCTGCTCTTATCTATCTTGCTGTACCGAAGGAAAGACGCTTTGCTCTTGAGAATTCCACATATCTTATCCACCAACCTCTTTCAGAGATGAAGGGTGTTGCAATCGATATCTCCATATATGCAGATAAGATTGCTGAATTAAGAAAGAGACTTGATCAACTTATTGCAAATGCAACAGGGAACACATTGGAAAAGGTCTCAGAGGATACAGAGAGGGATTTCTGGATGACTGCTTTAGAGGCAAAAGAATATGGCTTGGTAGGAAAGATAGTATCTTCAAAGAGTGAAATCTAAATAGGGATGATAGGGTAGCTCCTATCATTTTTCTTTCATAATCGGAAGTAGTACTGAACAAAATTAATAAAAATCGGAAGTAGTACTGAACAAAATAAGCTTTTATTTGCATTTTTATTGAAAACAATTAAAATAAAGCCATGGAAAGAGAGCAAATGTATATCAAGCGAATCCTTGATTTATCAAATCGTATTTCATTGCAGTCGCAGTTTCTGTTCGGAGCTAGGCAAACAGGCAAGTCAAGCTATTTGCTTCATCAAATTAAGAATAGTATAAAGCTCAATATAGATTTGCTTGATTCCAGAAAACGAATGCGTTATACAAAAGATCCAGCCTTGCTGTCAGATGAAGTAAGGGCCTTGGATGGAGACGAAGGCATTGTTGTTATTGATGAGATCCAACTTGTCCCAGATCTTTTGAATGAGATTCATAATATAATCGAAACAACTGGATTCAGATTTATTCTTACAGGTTCAAGTGCAAGACGATTGAAAAATGCTCATGTAAATATGCTTGGTGGCAGAGCTGGAAAATGTATTTTTCATCCATTGGTATGGCCGGAAATAAAAGATATCGATTTCTCATTAGAACATATTTTTAAAACTGGGTTACTGCCTGCTATATACTTATCCAAAGAATCTGACAAGTTGCTCTCTAGCTATTGGAGCACATACCTTGTAGATGAAGTATGCTCTGAAGGATATGTGAGGAATCTTTTGCCATTTTCGAATTTCGTTGAAATGGCTGCTTTGTCTTCTGGAGAGATAATCAACTACAGCAATATCGCAAGCGATCTTGGAAGATCCAAGAACACAATAAGAGAATGGTATTCCATCCTTTCCGATATGTTAATAGGCTATGAACTACCTGTCTATGGCAATGGAAGAAAAAGAAAAGCCATAGATAAGTCCAAATACTATTTCTTCGATGTTGGTGTACTTCGTTCCATCTTGGGTATGCCTGTGCCAAATGAGAATATGAGCGAATTTGGAAAATTCTTTGAACATTATATTGCTCATGAATTGATCTCCTACATTGATTACAAAGGAGACGAGGAAAAGCGTCGTAATCTTTACTATTGGCGAACGACTACAGGACTTGAAGTTGACTTTATCTATTTGCCACAAGTTGCGATAGAAGTGAAATCTTGTAGACAAATAAATGAGAAAAAAGATCTAAAAGGGCTTAGAGCTCTAATGGATGAATTTGTTTGTACAGAGTATATCGTTGTTTGTAGAGAAGAGTACAAGCGAAAAACAGAAGATGGAATATACATCTATCCATACAAGCAATTTCTTGAAGAACTATGGGATGGCAAAATAATAGAGCTATAGAATCTCTCTCGTCCAGAGTTTATCAAGAAAGATTTTCCACGGTATTATCTTGATGCCATCATCTGTTGTCCATTCAAAGACTTCTCTTGCCACGACAATGTAGTTTTTTACAGCATTCTCCTTTTTGAACTCTCTTAATCCTTTTAGGTCTTTGTTGGTTATGTTCTTCGTTGTTTTAACTTCGATTGCTACTTTTCCATCGATTACGAAGTCTACTTCATAGCCATCCCTTGTCCTCCAAAAAAACAATTCATCGTCCAATAGATTGTAGTCTATGAATGCTCTGAGTTCTGTAAATATGTAGTTTTCGAATAGTTTTCCAAATTCTGTCATTGTATCAGCTGGAACTGGCATTCTGGCTGCTACTCTTGCAATGCCAACATCAAAAAAATAAAACTTTGATGTATTTACAGGAATGCGTTTTGAGCCTTTTCTGTATGGATCAAGGTAGTAGCCTAAGAATGTATCTACAAGAATTTGATACCATCCCTTTATTGAATCTGCTGAAATCCCAATATCTCTGGATATATTTGAGAAATTCAAGATTTCGGTATTTTCACTAGATGCAAAAACCAAGAAATTGCTAAATGCACTAAGGTTTCGAACCAGGCTTTCATTTCCTATTTCTTCTTTTAAGTATCCTTGTACATAGTTTCTTTCGAGAATCGAACAGTTTTCGGATAAGAAGAATTTTGGCAATAGGCCGGATTCGAATATTTTCTCTAGTGTGGGTTCAGTGTGTTTTATCTCTGGCCAGACAAAAGGATGAAGAGAAATAATTCCAGCCCTGCCTCCGAGGAAGTTGCTTTGATTTTTTCTTAAACGCCTGTAGCTTGAGCCTGTTAAGAGAAAGTGTATATCAGAGTGCCCAATTATATGTTGAACATCCTTTAAAATAGTTGGAAAGAGCTGTACTTCATCTATTATTGCAACACCATCTTTCTTGCCTTTGAGCATGGACCTAAGCAGAATCGGATTTTGCTGAAAAGCAATAAGAGTCTCATCGTTTAGAAAACTTATAGACAAGATTGTATCCTCTGGATTTATCTCATTTTCAATCAGAGCTGTCTTTCCAGTCATCCTTGGACCAAAGAGAAACATCGAGCTCTCTTTTAGAATTTCGTTGATCTGAAGAACTCTCTTTATGTATTCCATTTTACCTCTTAATCGGAATTTTAGCATAAATTTCCGAACTATAATCGGAATTTTAGCATAAATTTCCGAAGAATGCAGTTAGGAAGTTAATCAAATATTCAGGATGAAAGAGATGTCTGTTGTTAGTGACAACTTTGCTAAATTTGGTTTATAAGTCGATAGAATGAGGCGCCCTCCTTTTCTATTTGTGGAAATGTTGGTATTATTATCTCCAGCATATCCTCATCTTTTAACATTAAATCTCTTTCGCACTAAATTAAGCTTGTTTTTCAATGAAAGAATTTTAATATTAGATGAGGTTTGCTTTCAAATTCTTCTTTCGCTACTTTATTCACGGGCTCTTTCAGGTTGCAGAGAATCTATCAATTGTCCTATCATCGGAAGAAAAAACTATCAGATATTGTAAAGAAAATTAAAAGTTCGGCAGCCCTTATATGGATGGCAAACGTCATTCTCCTGAAGGAGAAAAAGGCTGAGGAGGAAATAGACTCATATAAGGAATATGTGGTGTATACCTCCAGGCCAAAATACCTCCTTTGTCGTCGGCATGAAAGATGTTTTTGAAGTCTACTCGAGACCTTCTACAAAAATGAGCAAAAACAACCGCGCCGAGAGGGTCGCCTATGAATATTGAAGGGAGGAAATACCATTTATGCAAGTTGATTTTGTATCAGATATTTATTGCGTTCTTATCTAATAAGAATTGCTCAATTCCTACATAAAGGATTCCCTTCTCGTCTTTCCATGGGTTTATATTCCCTCCAACAACTACCACCTTTTTGAAAGAGTCAGGAATGCGAAGTAGAGATGCTATCTCTTGCTCTCTATTTTCTGTTGTTGCAACATTTAAAGCACTTTGAACGTAGTAGCGCTCTATTCCTTTGTTTATGACAAAGTCTATTTCTAGCTTTTTGCATTTGGATTTCCCATTTTCGTCTTTATAGTTGTATTCGACGACGCCTACATCTACATCAAACCCACGTCTTAGGAATTCTATATAAAGTACATTCTCCATAATATGGCTCTCTTCTTGTTGTCTGAAGCCAAGTTTTGCATTTCTTAGTCCAACATCCATGAAATAGTATTTGGATGGGGTAGAGATATATGATTTTCCCTTGATATCATAGCGTGAAGCTTTTGAGATTAAAAATGACTCAGAAAAGTATTCAAGATATTTACCTATAGTCGCAGATGAGATCCTTTTGTGTTTTACGCTGTCAAAAGTATTGGCGAGTTTTTTCGGGTTAGTAAGTGAACCAATAGAAGACGCGAGCATATTGAGCAAATCTTCTAGCACATCAGTATCATTGATGATAGAGTGTCTTTCTATAACATCTTTTATATAAGTTTGCTCAAATAAATCTTTCAGATATTTGCTTTTGTCTTCATGGCTTGGAAGAGACAGAATATATGGCATGCCACCATATGTGTAGTAGTCTTTCCATGCATTATGCTTATCGCCTTCATATGCTTCGTAAAACTCTTTATATGAAAGTGGATAAACTTTGATTTCATCTCCTCTGTCTCTGAATTGCGTTAATATGTCGATGGAGAGCAACTTTGAGTTGCTGCCAGTGATATAGACATCTGCATTTTTAAGCTTCATAAGTCCTAGAACTACATCAACAAAACCAACCTTCGAATATGGATCATCGAGATATGGATTTTGGACTTCTGATACAAACTGGATTTCGTCGAGCAAGATATAATATCGTTTGGATTGGTCTGTCATCTGAGAGCGGATATAACTATCTAGTTCGAAAGGGTTTCTGTATCTGGCACTGGAAATATCATCGAGAGCCAAAGATATAATTTCTTCTTCTCCAACTCCTTGAGATTTCAAATATTCTGTAAATAGTTCGAAGATCAAATATGATTTTCCAGAACGTCTAATTCCTGTAATAATCTTGACTCTGCCATTATTTTTCTTTGCTATGAGCTTCTCTAGATACTCTTTTCTTTGTAATCTCATTTTTAAGCCTCGAAAAATTTTCCCGTATTTACGGATTTATTTTTCAGCTCAATGATAGCAAATAGCCTGTCATAAGTATATACTCGAAGAATTTTCCCGTATTTACGGCATAATTTATTGAGACTTGTGCTTTCCTGTAACTAGAGTTTGTATAAAAGCCAATCTCGAAATGTCATGCAAGCAAGTTTTACAAAAACAAGTATCTCCTGACTTGTCGATCATTTCTGTCCATTGCTCTACCATCGCATATAGATAATGAATATTTTTAAAATTTGTCGAAAGCTTTCAAAGAACATTCAAAAAATATCTATTTTCTGAACATCTATGAATTATAATACAGGCATATCGAGCTAAGAGATTTATCAAGTGCAGTCCAATATGAAAGAAATCAAGAGTGAGAGTGAATTAACATTTTTAGAAGCAACCAGCATTATAATAGGACATGGAGTAGGGTCCGGCGTATTGGCGGTCCCATATCTTGCATCCAGAAACTCATGGAGTGATTTTCTGTTGATAATCATAATTGTGTACATCGTAAATTTGCTGCTCCACTTAATGATTGCTGAATTAAGTCTCAACAACAGTGGCGCTCAATTTATAACAATCTTTGACCAAGAGCTATTTAAATGTCGCTTTGGTGTGATTTTCAGCACTCTTGCTTTTGTGATCATGGGTTTTTCTGTGCTGGTCAATGTTGCAGGCTTTATAAGTGGAGGCGGGGCTGTATTCTCGTCTTGGTTTGGACTTCCTGTTAAAGTTGCACAACTGACTTATTACATACTTGCTACATTAGTTGTGTATCTGGGAATGAAGGCTGTAGGTATTGCAGAGAAAATCTCTGTATCCTCTATGGTTGGAGTAATTGGAATTATATTTGTCGCTGTCATGCTAGGAGAGAGAAATCCTCTTCCTTCACATTTTGTCGCTTTTTCAAATGTGATTGCATTGTATTCAATGGTTGCATTTTCGCTATCGGCAGTTATGAGTGTTCCTCAAGTTGTCAAAGGTGTCAATGGCGACGTAAAGAAGATAAGATGTGCCATTGCATTGGGGACAGGAATCAATCTTTTGCTCATCATAGCAATTGCGTTCATGACGCTTGTTGGAATGGGACAATCGATTAGCCAGAATGGAGCACTTGTTGATCTTTCTGGAAAACTTGGTGGTTGGATTGGAATTATTGGATATGTGTTTTCATTGCTGGCACTATCTACATCATTCTGGGCAAACACATTGAATCTAAGGGATATCATTGCTGAGAAAACTGGCCTGAGTAATAAAATAAGCTGGTTCTCATCTTCATTTCCATGTCTTGTGATAGCTCTTCTTGGACTTGAGGAATTTGTGGGATTTACACGTCTTGCAGGTGTTGTCCAGGTGTTGACTGGCATAGGTGTTATATGTGCATATAACATATCACGTAGAAGAGTGAAAGAGAGCAAGATCTGTGGCAAATTTGGCTCTCTTCCTTTTCAGATTATTGTGATTGCGGGATCTGTATTTTCGACATTGGGGTCTCTAATAAAGGTGGTATAAAACAGAAAAGGAACTGCTTGAGTGTTTTCCAGAAAGACATTGTCTTTTCATAAAATGTATCATTCAGCAGGATTTTATGAGTCCAAGAAAGCATTTTGTATTTTTGCATGCAGGCTATTTGCTCTTGTATAACCAAATGAGCAAACCTATGGAAGCTTGCATTCAATCTTTTCTTTTGCTTTTAAATCTGTTGTCTTGATTCTGACTAGTTTCAATCCTGATGAAGTAATAATCCTATCTTTTCTTTCATCTCGTTGTTTTTGGATTGTTTTCTCATGTTGTTTTCCATCTACTTCAACAATAAGGATGACTCTTTTGTTCAATTCATTGAATATAACAAAATCGCAATGAGTGCCTGGTGCAAGGATGAAGTTTCTATCTTCTATATCTGTGATTCTTTCCAAGTTGATTATTTTTCTCAAAGGATAATTAAACTTGAATGATAACAAACCGAACTGTCTTGATTTGCAAATATCGTTGATCAATGTTGCAACTATATTCTCGCTATCATAAGTTGAGATTCTTAGCATTTTTTCTTTCATTTTCTGGAGGATAGGTGAGTAGTCATCATACATCAGATCGAATACTGAATAGACTTCGGATTTTGTGAGTTGTGTGCTTTTGCAATAATAGCTTGCATATTTCGCAAAATCGCAAAGAAGAGTCCTCTCTTGCTGCAAAGCCTCAGAAGTGGCAATAACAAAGAGCTTCTTTTTCGCTCTGGAAATTGCAACATTAATAAGATTTGGATTATTGAGAAAGTCAATTTGCTCAGGATCTTCATGGATAACAGTTCTGTCGGAAGTCGTGGACAAAATCATAGTCTCTCGTTCCTTTCCTTGGAATTTATGCACTGTGTCAACGATGATATCATCTCTGTTTAGCCTATTTTTGATAAAAGTAACTTGATCTCTATATGGAGCAACAATGCCAATATCTCCAATACATTCTCCTGATGGAAGAATCTCTGAGCAAATGATTTCTGTCTGTCTTGGGTTTGTTCTCCCAAAACATGTATGAGTAGGAGTTTCAATGATCCTTATGCCGCACTTTTCTTGATGTTGTGTTTGCACTATCAACTTGCTGTCATAGAACATTTTATTGCAAAACCCAATGATTTCTGGATCGCAACGGTAATGTTCATTCAAAAGTGTATTTGGTATCTTGTCTCCAAAAGCCTTGATAATACACTCGAGGATATTGAATCTTCTGTAATCAATGAAAGAAGGAAGAGAATACTTACTTCTAATTGCATCGAATGGTTCTTTCAATTTGCTTGGTATGATATGGGGAAGTTGTTTCGAATCTCCAACTATTACAGCATTTTTTGCACAAGAAAGAGCAATTGATGCGCTTGTTAGATTAACTTGGCTTGATTCATCAATGATTATGTAATCGAAGAGAGTATCAATTGGGGTACAAAAATGCAATGAATGTGTAGTGCTAAGTACTATAGGATATTGAGTGAGGAAACTTGGATCTCTTCTATATCCCTTTGCATTGTAAGTTTTCTCCTTTATATTTCCAAATTTCTTCTTCAGGCTATGCAAAAGAAAATCAAAGGATTTTCTTTGATAATCTGCAAGTGCCTTCAAATTTGTCTGATCAGACAATGTTTCCTCGAGCATATCTATTTCAGATTGCAATTCGTCGATTTTCTTCTGATAATATCGGTTTTGTAAAAAGTCTATCGCTTCTGACGGAGAGAATCCTGCGTTTGGCCAGAACCCAAAATGAAACAGCATCCTTAACTTCCCCAGTACAGTATGGTTTGGGTTTGAATACAATGCCTCTATATATGCAGCAGATTGGAGGTATGAGATGGATTTTTTATTTCTATCTAATTTCTTTGCTATCTTTTTGTTTTTTATTTTTGGTTGAAAGGCATTTGCCTTTTGCTCAATCAGGAGTTCATTGATAAGGTTTTTTCGTTTGGCTTTTTCAGCAATTGAGCTATAGATTTTACTTACCATTGATTCAATGCTCCTTAGCTCTTGTTCTGTCGGAGGTTTTTCAGATTTTAAATCCAATTGCAAGAGTTTGGCTTTGGTAGGCAAGGATGAGAAAAATTGCTCAATATTTGCCTTGTTGCCTAGGAAGGCACAAATCGATCCGAGATTTTCTTTATCAAGTTTCTCATAAACATTTCTTGTTGCTTCATTGTTGCCCGAAACAACAGCAATAGTCTTTCCTTCTACAAGAAGATTGGAGATTATATTGAGAATTGTCTGTGTTTTTCCAGTTCCAGGAGGTCCTTGTATAATAGAGATCCGAGATTCAAATGCATTCTTGATTGCTTTTAGTTGAGATGAATTAGCTGTAAATGGCGCGATAATGGGATGGTTATGCTCTCTTGATTCTGGAATTTCATTTTTTAATATCATGCTAAGAACAGAATCTTCTCTTATAGGTATGCTTTTAAGTTGGGAGACAAGGAAACCCTCTTCATCCTCTTTGTCAGATTCGCATTCGTCAAGCTGTGCAATTTCGATTAAGTAGTCCATTATATTTGATATCTTTTGCTCATTTCGAATGTTTTTTATGAAATTGATTGAAGAATATGGCACTGTGCGTTTTTGGCCATCACAGTAGAGTAACTTGCACCAAGAATCGAATTGGATGATGGCTTTGATATTGCTTTGAATCTTTCCATTCACAAAAACAATTTGGTCGCCAATGTCTTTTGCTACAGGATCTTTGAGATATGTAATACGATTCAGTGAATAGGAAAATAGAGTTGTCTCATTGTTGTAGAACCTGATTTTATATCTTGATGCGGCATCGTCTTTGTCGATGTTGATAACATCTTCTGTAATATCTTTGTTTTCCTTGTTATCGATAATGCAAAAAGATTCCCAATCCATTAATTCCACCAATAGCTTTTACTATACTACAGAATTTTGTCGTATCACATTATTGGTTTTTTTTTAAATTGGGCTCTATGAGTATAAAAAACGGGAGAATCGACTCTCCCGCATTGCTCAGTTTTAAATTCCCATTGTCTTTTCTTTTTCTTTCTTTGCTGTTGATTGGATTTTATCAGCAAGATGCTCTATTGCTTCATAAAGCTCGTAGCTATCTTGGCTGACAGCCTTCTCTTTCTTCCATGCAAAGTGGAGGACAGCATCTAGATGGAATCCAATGCCTTTGCTCTCTTTTCTTGCAGTGATATCCAGATCTTGCAAATAATCTTCTGCAAAAGAGAGTTTTTTGAGTTTCTTCTCAAGAAAAGCCCTGTCATCATCGGTTACGTTGAATCCTATACCTCTGAAGTTTATATTCATAGGCACCTCCTATATACTAAAGATACCATTTGAAACTGTTTTGTTGTTAAGATTTTTTGTTTTGTATATGTATTTATCGGTCGAAACTCGAGTCAATATTGAGTTCTTTCCTGTATTTTGAAACAGTCCTTCTTGCGATTGTTATTCCCCTCTCTGATAGGATGTTGCAAATCTTTTGGTCAGACAAAGCTTTTGTATCTTTGTTTTCCTCTATTATTTTTCTTATTGTTTCCTTGATTGCATTCTTTGAAAGATCATTTCCACTCTCTTTTTGGGGTTTTGCAGAAAAAAGGTATCTTATAGGAAATATGCCAAAGTCTGTGTCTATGTATTTTGAAGATGCAACTCGTGATATCGTTGCTTCATGCACTCCAACTTCGTCTGCAACCTCCTTCATCGTAAGTCCTTTGAGGTATAAAGGTCCATAAAGGAAGAAATCCTTCTGCTTTTCCATCAATACTGTGCCAGTTCTCTCTAGTGTCGATTCGCGCGCTGCAATCTGGCTTATCAAAGAGTTTGCATTTGAAATGTTCTCTTTTAGATATTTCAATGCAATTTTGTTTTCCTCTGTCTTTTCTCCTTTAAGCTCTTTTTCCATCTCTATGTAACTGGGATCGACCTCAACAATCGGTAGAGCAAATCTATTTAGCGAGAGGACAAGCTTTCCATCTTTCTTCTTTATTGAAAGCTCAGGGATAATGTAGCCATCATATTCAGAGCTATATGCAAGGCCTGGAAATGGTGTAAGCGACTTTATCAAATCAAGCATTGCCTCAACATCCTCTTTGTCTGTTTTAAGCTCTTTTGCTATTGTCTCTATCTTGCCGCTTTTTATGTTGTCAAGTTCCTTGTATATAAGATGCTTGAAGAGGTTTAATTCATCATCATCTGCGCCTTCCTCTTTTATTTGCAACAATAGACTGTCTTTCCAGTCTTTTGCACCAACTCCAGAAGGATCGAGGCTTTGCACTACGCTCAATGCTTTTGCAAAATATGGTCTGTCTTTTTCCGAGACAAGATTCTCTGGATTCTCTCCAGTAAAACCATTTTGGTCTAGGCTCGATATTATAGTTTCAGCAACCGATCTTGTCTTTTCATCCAAATCTATGCACCCTAATTGTTTCAGAAGATGCTCGGAAAGGCTTTCTTTTTCACTCATTGCTCTCTCAATCCAATTTGCTTTCTCATCATCATCTTTAGAGGAGCCGGAAGAGGAAAGGGCGTCAAATGATTCTGTTCGATCTTTGACAATGAGTGTAGGGTTTTTCTCTTCTTCTTTCTTGATCTTTTCCTTGAGCTCTTCTGTCGACAGAGCTATTGTGTCCATTGTTTGCAAAAGTTGTGTGTTTAGTTTTTGCTCTTGCCTTAAGGAAAGGCCAAGGTTGATGCTGTTCATTTTTCATATTCCTTGGCAAAATCCGAACCGAAATAGATCTCTCTTGCCATTTGGTTGTTGAGCACTTCATCTCTTGTGCCTGAGACAAGAATAGAACCGTCCGATATTATGTGTGCCATCGTTGTGATTTCCAGAGTGTCACGCACATTATGATCAGTAAGCAATATGCCAATTCCTTGGCTTGCAAGTGATTTGATTATCATCTTTATCTCATAGACAGCCTTTGGATCGATTCCTGCAAACGGCTCATCCAGAAGCAAGAACTTTGGACTTGTTGCAAGAGCTCTTGCGATTTCTGTTCTTCGTCTTTCTCCTCCAGAGAGTGTATAGCCATATTGCTTTCTGACTCTGTCGATTCCGAAGTCTGACAAAAGCATTTCAAGCTTCTCTTTCTTCTCTTCTTTTGTTAGGTTTCTCTGGACATCCAAGACAAGTTTTATATTGTTCTCCACACTCAGCTTTCTGAAAATCGATGGCTCTTGTGGAAGATAAGCAAGCCCAAGCTTTGACCTTTTATGCATTGCAAGTTGAGAAATGTCTTTTCCGTTGAGAAGAATCCTTCCCCCATTTGCTTTTATGAAGCCAACAATCATGTAAAAGGAAGTAGTTTTTCCAGCTCCATTTGGTCCTAGAAGTCCTGTAATGTCGGATGATGTCATCGAAAACGAGATATCTTTCACTACATGTTTCTTGCCATACCATTTTGAAAGGTGTTCAACAGACAGGATATCAGCCATTAATAGTACCTTCTATTCTTCCTTCGAGCTTTATTTTGTTACTATCTAGATCTACGGATATTACTTCAGCTCTGTATTCGTCTTTATCCCATTCTATGAGGGAATTCGACATCAATGCTAGTGTATTCTTACTTCTGTCGAAGATCATTGACTCAGATGAGCATCTCATTATCCCTCGTTCTGTGATTTTAAATAGCTTCGCTTGTTGGCTGAGCTCTATGATTTCCTTATCCATGTCAAAATACATAGACCCACCCATTGCTGTGATTTCTTGCTCTATGTCATTGATCTCAAACCATGATGCTATCGATAAAGTTTGTTCTGTTCTGTCGAAGAATATGTCTAGCGCTCTTATCTCAAGGCCTCTTGATTCGTCTTTAATCAAAGCACTCCCTTCGCACTTTACGTAGCGCCAATCGGAACCAGAAAGAACAATCTTATCAGCTGTTATCTCCATATCATCAAGCTTTACTGTAGCGCCATCAGAGAGAGTTACTTCTTCTTTTCCCTCTTTTAGCGACAATGAGCTTTTGCCGCCAGAGAAGGAGAGGTTTGCTCCTATCAAGCTAAATGAATATATCAAGAAAAACAAAAGAAATATTATTTTTTTCACAATTTTATAGTCCCTTCTTCTATTGATTCGAAAGAGTAGGTCTCTTCCTTCAAGTCTCCATGAAAACCGTGTCCACTGAAATCGCCTTTTTCGGATTTTACTATGACAAAGCCATCTGCGCTGATCTCTTCTCCATTTAAATCAAAATAGATTGAATCGGCTTTTATTTCCATGTTCTGTGCACTTTGCACCAAGCTCACATTTCCGTCAAGGTTCATTGTTTTTGAATATGTGTTCATTTTGCAATAATCTGCCTTGCCTTCAATGCTCACATTTCCATTTTCATCCTTTTGTTTGAAAGACAGCTTTGAAATCATTGCGATATTGTCATCGGAATAGAATTCGATTTTAGTGCCTTCGACTTCAATAGGATTTTCACCGTTTTGTCCGATTACACACTTTGCGTTTTGCAATATAAGCGTAGGATGGCTTTCTTTTTCATGCTGTGTTGAATTCTCATCTGAGAATGTGCATGAAAAAAGCAGTGGAATAATCAGGAGAAGCAATATCTTCTTCAATTTTATTTCCTTTTTTCTAGCACTCTTGTTATAGATGGCGTATATTCATTCTTCTTTTTCTTGAAGAAGAGAGATGCAAATAGAAAACCTATTGCCATAAATCCGATTCCCCATAAAAGAAGCAAGAGCTCGTTTTGTGTGAATATCTTGCCAATGAAGTATCCTGGAATGAAAAGAACTAAAGGAAGTCCAAGACTCAGGAATATAGATGTCAATGTTTTTTTGCTTGGCATGTCTATCTCGACTTTATCGCCTTTTTCTATGTTGAGCTTTTCAGGATTCAAGACTTCGAATGAACTGTCTTTGCTTTTGCAAAACAATGATGCGTGACACTCTCCGCATAGGCTCTTGTCACAACCTGCTATTATCTTACTATCCTTTGTCTCCATAATTGTAGCGTTTTGCTTCATGTCAAGCTTCCTTTGGTCTATCGACTTCGATATGCTCGTTTATTGTTTCTATTGACAAAGCTTTTCCGCTTTCTTCGTCGATATCGACAATCACAGCTTGGATTACAGGATCTGACCAGCACTCTTTGCTTCGCTCTGGGATTTGGCTTTTGTGTTTCTTTATTTCAATCTCTGGATCAAGCCCTCCAACGCTCAAAAGAGATCCAACTCTCCCGTTGTCTGTTATGTAAGCTGTTTCTTTTTCTGTCACAGTTGCATCCGATGTCAATGCTTTTGTGTGGGTGCCGATTATTGCACTTGCTTTACCATCGAGAAAGTGGAGCATTGTAGTCTTTTCTGCTGTTGTTGATGCATGGAATTGGATCAATACAATAGGGGAGCCTGTTGTTTTTTTCAAGAAATTCTCTATTGTTACAAATGGATTGTTGACAGATAAGCGTGAAAGCCCTGATTGGCCAATCAAATTTATAACAATGATATCTTTGCCTTTTATGTTTATATTCTTTATTCCCCGCCCAGGAGATGCAGGAGGGTAGTTCAGAGGTCTTAGTATAAAGCCCGTCTTTGCAATGAAATCAACCATGTCTACCTTGAAGAAAATCTTTTCTCCTCCAGTGATTAAGTCAACTCCAAGTTTTGATAACTGTATCGCATGAGCAACACCCAGCCCAAAGCCATTGGTTGTTCCTTCTCCATTTGCAATTGTATAGTCTATGGAGTATTTTTCCTTCAAACCCACAAGTGCTTTCTTGATCGAAGCGATTCCAGGTCTTCCGACAATCTCTCCAAGAAAAAGTATTCGAATCATGTTTTGAGTTTAGCTGATAATCCCTTTATGAACAATTATAATGTTGACAGCTTATCCTAAATGAAAGTATTCTTTCCTAAGTTGAAAGCCCGATTGGTGGAATTGGTAGACACGCTTGGTTCAGGTCCAAGTTCTGGCAACAGATTGCGAGTTCGAGTCTCGTGTCGGGTATATATCAAAGAGTGCTTTACTATTATGAAGCTCGTAAGATTTATTCATGCTCTTTTATGAAGTCAACTAGGATGTTATTCTTCAAGCATTCCTCTATTGTCGCCATTATTGCTTCATCTGTCTTGCCTAGATCTGTAATGGAAGCTTTCTTTCACGCCCGGTCTGTAGTAAGACTATCATCTGGATATATTGGCAGAGAAGGAAAAACAAGAACAACAATTTTACCGTATGGCTTGGAACAGCATCAAAAAAAAGCAAAAAGTTCCTTGGTGACCGTACAACCAGTGACCAGAGGATGATGTTCGCCACTTGTTAAGACGATGCGTTCAGAGGCTTCTCAAAGTCGACAGCTCTCTTGTGCCGTTTGTCAATACGCTTGCCCTATAATGCCGAGCTTTATAAGCTAAGTTATGGATGTGTAAAATACAGAAATTGCGCTGTTCGCGGAGTATAGTGAAGGGTTGACTAAAATATTAATGTTTATTAATGCGATAATTTGATAAAAATCCACTGTTTTTTACACGAATATCTGGTATACTACAAGTGGTACCCTTGAGGAGATCTGCTTATGTATAGAAAGATTATGGGTTTCTTGGAAGCATGGAAAGAAAGCAAATACCGCAAGCCCCTTATTTTGCAGGGCGCAAGACAGGTGGGGAAAACCTATTCCATCCTGGAGTTCGGACGTACCCATTACGAAAATGTGGCATACTTCAACTTTGAAACCAATCCAAAGCTGAATGAAACCTTTGAGGAAAACATCAGCCCCGATTATCTGATACCGATTTTGTCCCATATCGCAGGACAGAGTATCGTAAAGGAAAAAACGCTGATAGTATTCGATGAGGTGCAACTCTGCGAAAGGGCATTGACTTCGCTCAAATACTTTTGCGAGAACGCTCCAGATTACCATATCATTGTCGCTGGCAGCTTGCTCGGTGTTGCGGTCAACAGGGCAAAATTTTCTTTTCCCGTAGGAAAGGTCGATATGAAAACGCTTTATCCTATGGATATGGAGGAGTTTATGTTGGCGCTCGGCGAGGACGATTTGGTAGAGCAGATTAAAAAGTGCTTTCAATATGATACACCGCTGCCGTCAGCTTTGCACGATGATGCAATGCAACTTTACCGTCAGTACCTTGTGGTCGGTGGTATGCCAGAGTGCGTGATGCAATTCGCTGAAACAAAGAATTATATACTTGTTCGTCATACGCAGGATACGATACTTGCAAGCTATCTCAATGATATGAGCAAGTATAACAACTTGAATGAAATCAAGAAAACCAGACTTGTCTATGATAACATTACCGTTCAACTTTCCAAGAAGAATACACGTTTTCAATATAAACTGATTAAGAAAGGCGGGAGGGCTTCCGAATTTGAAAATGCAATAGAATGGCTTTGCTTGTCTGGTATAGTGTCAAAGGTCTATAAGGTCGAGCAAATCAAAAAGCCACTTGAAAACTACCGTGATATTGATGCGTTCAAGATTTATGTATCCGACTTAGGACTGCTTTGCGCCAAAAAAAATTTAGCTGCCAATGACATTCTATATATGGTCGAAGAAATCAACGACTTCAAGGGCGGTATGGCAGAGAACTATGTCAATGTGCAACTTTCCATTAAAGGCTACCGCACCTACTATTGGGAGTCCGAGCGTGGAGCTGAAATTGATTTTATTATTCAGCGTGACGGTCAGCTCATCCCCATTGAGGTCAAATCTGCCGACAACACCAAAGCCAAGAGCCTAAAGGTCTATATGGACACATACAAGCCTGCCTATGCGATTAAGATATCTGCCAAAAACTTTGGCTTTGTGGACAACAAAAAAATCGTTCCTCTCTATGCTGCATTTTGTATCTGAAATCAATATCGCAATCTAATAGTAAAAGTGATAGAAAATGTTCAAAAGAAAAGGCCCTGGGTTTTATGACCAGAGCCAATAGTTGCTATTTTCAGACTTAAGCTTTTGCTTTTGATTTCTCATCTTTCGAGAAAAGCTTTTGGCAACATTGTATAACAACAATTACTGATAGAACCAAAAGAAGTATTGCAAATATAAGCTGAAGTACAGCTGCTGAAACAGATACTCCTGCAAAGAGGTTCTTTCCTTGCTTGAAGATGATTTGCACAAGTGCACAGAATGTTACAGCAAGCATGAAGAACATTGGGAAATACATCATCTTGTTGTCTTTATCTGTCTTCTTCAAGAATACAGCAACTGCAGAAAGAGCAAGAACAGCCAAGAGCTGGTTAGCTGATCCGAAGAGAGGCCAAATCTTTGCATATCCAATCTTCATCAGTGCATATGATGGGATAAGAACGATTATTGTTGCAACCCAGCTGTTTGTAAGAATCTTCTTCCAAGTTGGTAATACAGCGCCTTCTTTGTCATCTTCAGCATCCAAGAATAGCTCTTGCCATGTAAGACGTCCAACTCTTGCTACAGAGTCAAGAGACGTGAGAGCGAAAGCAGAAACTGAAAGAGAGATGAGAGTAAAAGCAAGATCTGCAGGAACATTGAGACTTGTCAAGAAACTTGAGACAGCTGATGCAAAGATATCTTGAGGTGTTCCTGATGGAATTACGCCACCCTTTGCAACAGATGCGACAGCAACAAGAGCGATGATTCCGAGAAGAGACTCAACAAGCATTGCACCATATGAAATAGGTAGCATGTCTGATTCTTTTTCAACTTGCTTTGAAGCTGTGTCTGATGAAACTAGTGAATGGAATCCTGATACAGCACCGCAAGCGATTGTTACAAACAAGAATGGGAAGATTGATGTTCCATTTACTACAAAGCCATTGAACGCATTGAGCTCAACAGAAGGATTGTATGCAAAGATTCCAACTACTGCAGCAAGGATCATCGCGATCAAGAGATATGAGTTCAAATAATCTCTTGGTTGCAATAGAATCCAAACAGGAGCGACACATGCAACTAGAATGTATGCAAATACGAGATATGACCAAGTAGTAACAGATAGTTGCATTGGGAAGAAAAGTCCGAATGTAATACATCCAACAAGAAGTAAAATCGAGATGCAAGTATTTAGAACTGTTCCACCTTTCTGTCCAAGCTTTCCGTAGATATCACCATACTTCAAAAAGAGGCCAAACAAAACAGCAACCAAGATAAACAAGGCTGATGTTGTTGCAACCTGTCCATGTGACTTGTTGATTGATTCTGTTGCGTCAGCAAGTGTTCCAAAGGACTTTGCGACGATATCAGCAAAAGCTGCAATGACAAGAAGACAAAATAGGTATACGAAAATCAAGAAAAGTCTCTTTCCTGTCTTTCCAACATAGTTCTCAATAATGACGCCGATAGATCTTCCCTTGTTTCTTACAGATGCAAACATCGAAGAGAAATCCTGGACAGCTCCAAAGAAAATACCTCCGATTACACACCATAGAAGAACAGGTACCCATCCAAATATTGCTGCCTGTATTGGTCCGTTGATAGGACCTGCACCAGCGATGGATGCGAATTGGTGTCCAAATACGACCTGTGCTTTTGTTGGCACATAATCTACTCCATCATTCATTTCAACTGCCGGGGTCTTTCTGCTATTATCGACTCCCCAGCGCTTTGCAAGCCATCTTCCGTAGAAGACATAGCCAAGAGCCAAAGCTACAAGGCCAATGAGAAGGATTGCTATTCCACTCATAACTAAACTCCCTAATAAAATCGAATTGTCTCAAGTGTATTCTTACACATATCATTTTGCAATATGAGAACCAATTGTTTTTAAGAATATTTCTAATTTTGCATATAATTAACATTAAAAATATTCGCTAATATTCGCAAATTGCAGATATATTCATGTTTACTATGCAATCTAGCTTCGCTATAATCAACATGTCTGGGGTCGTAGCTCACCTGGTAGAGCGCGACATTCGCATTGTCGAGGTAGGCGGTTCGAGTCCGCTCGGCTCCAAGATTCAACTCAAAATACCACTTTAAATTCCAAAATAGAAAATGTTGAAAAATAAATGACAATTCTCGCATTTCAATGCTAATACACATGAAAATCTTCAAGTAATTTTGTTTGCTTGTAACATCTTACGTAGCAAATTAGAGGAAACTACTATCTAAGCATTGAATGGAGAATCTTATGATATATTTGCGTGTTTTAACTATCAAAATAGCAGAACCGAAACAATGCGCAAAGAATTATATTCTGGGCTTCTCAGATGAGATTAAAATCGAGAAACATAATCTAAGACAAGCTGATTCATTGCGTCTGATAGAAGATGGAAGGTTAGAGGATTATCTTGACAAGGAATTTCCTCGATAGCTTTTGCTTCTTTCGGAAATATCCATTTGGACGTATTTTGCTTGTGTTCAAGATTGTGTTGTTATCTACAGAGAGTGCCTGGATTTTGCTCTGAGTCATGTTGGCAGGTTCTTGTTTGCAAGCCTTAGAGAGAAAGAATTCAACTTCAAGGATAGAGATTTAAGAGTCTTAGATCATTGCTTTGTAATAAAGTTGCATCAAGTTTTCTATATCGGCAAAAACAGCGAAAAACCAAACATGGTTAGATAAAATATTTGCCGATAATGTAGTATATTAACTATAGCAAATGTAATTTTTGAATCCTAGCAATGGAAAGTACATTGAATATGCTTTTTATCAAGTGAAAGGAGGTCTTTCTAAATGCGATATCTTTCAGTTGCTGAAATTGCGAAAAAATGGGGTATATCTGAACGCAGTGTAAGAAATTATTGTGCCCATGGGCGTGTTGCTGGAGCATTTCTTACCGGCAAGACATGGAATATCCCAGAAAATGCAAAAAAGCCGGAGCGCACTAACAAGAAAAAAGAAAAGCCAACTACTTTGCTGGATATTATGCTAGATGAGAAAGCAAATAAAAACTCTGGAGGCATTTATCATAAGACACAGATTGATTTGACATATAATTCAAATCATATAGAAGGAAGTCAACTGACACATGATCAGACTCGATATATCTTCGAGACGAACACTATTGGTATAGAAAATGGAGTCCTCAATGTAGATGATGTGATCGAAACTGCAAACCATTTTCGGTGTATTTATATGATTATTGATTACTCGAAATCTGAATTGACGGAAAAATTTATCAAGGAGTTGCATCTGATTCTGAAAAATGGCACTAGTGATTCCAGAAAGGATTGGTTTGCTGTAGGTGATTACAAAAAAATGCCAAATGAAGTCGGCGGCATAGAGACTGCTCTTCCGGAAGAGGTTGCTGAAAGAATGAAAAGCTTGCTGTTGGAGTATAACAACAAGAAAGAAAAGACATTTGAGGATATTCTGGATTTCCATGTGAAGTTTGAACGTTTCCATCCATTTCAGGATGGTAATGGGCGTGTGGGACGATTGATTATGTTCAAGGAGTGTCTGAAGTACAATATGGTTCCATTTATCATCGAAGATAATTTGAAAATGCTTTATTATCGAGGATTGAAAGAATGGAACAATGAAAGAGGGTGGTATCTAAGAGATACTTGCCTGACAGCACAAGATAGATATAAAACGTACTTGGATTATTTTAGAATTGCATATTAAGAGAGAAACAATGATAAGGATACTTTTTGTCTGCCACGGCAATATCCTAAGAAGCCTCGAAAAGGCTTGCTATGTCAAAGGTTTTCATCGCTCAAGCGGCGCTTACTGCACCACAGTTACATCATTTGCGAAAGAGCTTTGATGTGACAGCTGTGATTGGTATGTACCAAGAGATGCCGCAAAGCATTGAAGATGCTTGTTTTTTTGGACGCGCAAAAGCTGATTTATGCCAAAAATTCAAGTGTATTATAGGGCAACAGAAGGGGCTGTTAAAAAAGTCTAGGCTTTCAAACAGTCCCTTTGTTTTTGCAACTTCGATACTGTCGTAGTACAAAAATCCATTATGGCATATTTAAATCATTTTGCTTTTGGCAAAGGCAACTCATCATACATGGCCTTGAACAGGCTTGTAAGATACTCTTTGCTATCGACATCATTCACCAACAGCATTTCTTTCGCTCCCTTGTATGGAGAAATGTAAAGCAGTGTGGACATATGCTCTAAAGCGAATTTTGTTCGCTTTATAAGCAATCGGTCATCATATATTCCGCCGATGATTTTACCACGATAATAGAGAATATATTCACCCATCATTGCTTTGTAAGAAATATCGTCCAAATCAGATAGTTGTTCCAAGATGAATTGAAGATACTCTTTACTTGAAGCCATTGTTTTATACCTTCTTTGTTATATGCGATCAGAAGAGCTGTCCTGGCAATCTTCTTTTTTCCTTTTTTGGAAATGTCGCTTCAAATTGTTCAAATGCTTCAGGATTTTTCTCGCATACAAAATAGCCTTCTGGATCTTTGTATGTACCTGAAATACCGTTCAAAAATCCCGGTATTAATTCTTTTATTAGGAAATAATCCGCATCTGGATCGTCGGCGTAACGCACACCCTTTGTCTTTGCTGGGACAAAGCCGGATTTTCCATAAAAATTAATGTTGCCTGTGATGGCAAGTGCGCCTGCGCCCATTTTGGCAGCCTTTTCCATGGAATAGTCAAGCAATTTTTTGCCATAGCCATGTCGTTTGTAGTTTGGTGCAATGCTAATAGGGCCGAATGTCATAATTGGCACTTTTCTTCCGTCATTACAATCAATTTCAGAACGTACATAGATTACTTGTCCGATCAGATTCCCATCTAGCTCCATCACGAAGTCCAGCTCTGGCACAAATGCTGGATCTTCTCTATAGCAGTGCAATACATAGTGTTCCATACACCCCGGGCGATAGACGTTCCAGAACGACTCTCTGGTAAGATTCTCTACATTGCGGTAGTCGCTTTCTCTTTCTAAACGAATAATACTATTATTTAACACTTTTCTCTCCTTTCTCTTAATGTTTAGTTATTGCAAAAATATACAATTAAGTTGTCTTTTAGATTCGTTTGCTCATTCATTCTTTTATTTCACTTGTTTTCATGCAAAACAAATGAATTCCCATTGCAGCGTTAAAACCAGTTGCAGCAAAAACGCTGAAACGCTCAACAATGCCGAAGTGTTTTGCAGGGACGATTTTCATGCCAATTGCACCTACAAGCATCATGGCGAGAGCAATTGCCGCGCATACTCCGTAGGAGCGGCAATCTTTGTTTTTTGCTCCAGCGATTATGACAACAATCAGCGATGCAATAGACAGCAAGACCACCAATGCGGTGATGGTCATGTGCATCACATCCTGGAATGCTCCCATATAGCCACTGCTTGAGAGAGGGAACATTCGATAGCCTACAGCTGATATCCATTCCATCACTGCAAACAGATATATCCCGGATCGGAACAACTTTGTTTTCTGGCCCTGAATGCCGATACAGACGGCAATTGCACAAACGATTTCGCATGTATTGTAAAGCGCACTGAGCTGGTTCCAGAGTGCCAATGATGGTGAATCAGAGGCACTCAGATCACTTACAGCTTGCTCCATCCATTTGTAGCTAGGATATGCAAGTGGTGAGAATACTACGGCGGCTGTGTATGAAAGAAAGCTTACAACGCCGAGTAGTCCAAGCTTTTGTGTTAAAGATTTTTTCATTTCTTCTCCTTGTAAGAATAAGTTTTGAATCAAATAAAACTCGATTGTCTTTTAGTCTTAGCATATTTCATTGATATGGCTTCCTGCCTATTAAATGCATCTAAGCCAAATGTCTTGGATACTTTTGTATTGCTGGTAGTAGAACATTTTCAATAAAGCCTATACGATCGTGTACTGTCGGCTGAAAATAAGAAGAAATGGCAACAGTAATCCTTTTGATAGAATCAATATAGATTATATTGCCACTGTCTCCAATTGCAGCATATATTTTTTTCTCAGGATGTATGATCCACCAAAGATAGCCATAAAAACTTCGGCTCAGTCCTGAATTTTGTGGGATTTTGGATTTCTTACATAAGTTCTTCTGCTGGCATCGAAGATTTTCAAGAAGAAGTAGTCATCGTCTGGGTATCCATAGCCTTGGCG
>DKCO01000062.1 GCA_002452215.1 Spirochaetales bacterium UBA6872 | reverse complement strand
TATTTATGTCGTTTACTATAAGATTTGTACAACGCAATTTCTCGCGCTGAGGTGTTTTATCGTGTTGCCCATATTCCAATCCTTTTCTTCGCCTCTGCTCTTGGCTCTAAAATTCGTCTCATAAACAAAGTCAATGCAACACCCAAGACAATCATAAGAACAGCGATAGAGCTTGCATAACCACCATTGTAGCGTCTAAAAGCCATATTATACATGTAAGTACTAAGCAGCTCAGATGAATTCAAAGGCCCTCCTTCCGTGATGATATAAACCATATCAAATACTTTGAAACAACCCGATATAACAAGAATAACCACAGAGCAAATCACGTCTTTTATCATTGGTATTGTTATATACCATGCCTTTTGAAATGCATTGATTCCATCAAGTTCAGCTGACTCGTATATCTCTGATGGAATCTTAGACATCCCTGTCAAATAGATAACGAAATAAAAACCTACATATTGCCACATTGTTGGTATCGTAACCAAATATATGGATGTCGCCTCATTAATCCATACTTTCTTATCACCTCCAAAAAACGTAACAATATAGTTCAATAAGCCATATTCGTATCCATATATAAGCTTGAACATCAGCCCAATGGCTGTCGCCGAAATCACAATTGGAAAGAAATAAATCGTTCTGAATATCTTGAATGTTCTTCTAGCTGTAGATACCAACATTGCGAGCACAAGTGAAAAAACCACCTGAAACATGAAAACGAAAACCATCATTATAAAAGTGTTTTTCAAGCTTTTGCCAATAATCGGATCACTAATGAGCCTTTTGTAGTTATCAAGAGCTATCCACGTGCTTTTGGGCGAAAAATTCTTCCAAGAAGTAAAACTATAATAGAAAGTCTTGAACAGTGGATAAATAAGAAATGTCGATATAAGGATCAATGCCGGTATTATAAAAATCAAAAAATGCTTCTTGCTCTTCAAAACCATTTTCAATTCCTCCTTGACTGGAATCCAATTCTCCCTCCGAAGAGGGAGATGTTATTCCAAGAACCTTAATAATTGTAGGACTTTGCTTCAGCAAGAACTTCAGATGCTGATCTTGCTCCTGTACAAATATATGAAATACCGGGTTCAACCAATGTAAGCCATGACTCTCGTGTTACTTGCGAGTCGATTGCTGTTCGTGTAGCCTTTGCATTTGCAATCATCTCCAAAGCACTCTTCTCAAGATTTGTTGCACCTTCTGGGCTTTCGCAATAGATAGCTGGGCTTCCGCCTGCAGCGATAAAACGCGCCATTATCTCTGGCGATGTTATGTATTTCAGGAAATCCAATGTAATCCCATCGTTAACAGCTTTTTTGCTTATGTACCATCCAGAGCCATAGCCAGCAAGTGCAACATTTGACCCTCCAACTCCGCCTGGTAATGTAGGCATGGAAATAATCCTCATATCCGGATTGCTCTTGAAGGCATTGGTGCACCAAGAGCCGTTAAATATCATAGCAGCCTTACCATCTTGCACAAGAACTCTGCAATCATCCTCAGAAAGAGTCATTGCATCCTCCGGAAAAGCACCCATCTGGTAAAGGTCCTTGATTCTTTCGAGAGCTGGAATCCAAGAATCACTGTAATAATCTTTTTGACCTTCAGCACCAACTTGTGAAAGAATCATCAATTCTGCCATATAAGAGGGTTTTGCAAGTGGCGTTGCAATAGGAGTAACACCGTTTGCTCTCAACACTTTGCATCCGTTAACGAAATTCTCCCATGTCGTAGGTTCGGCAAGACCATACTTATCAAAAAGCGCTTTATTGTAAAAAAGTCCTTCGTAAAACCCAATGTACGGCAAGCATAATTGCACTCCATCTACTTTGCAAGCATCTAGAGCCGATTGCATAAAATTGCTGCTCCACTCACTGTCGGATGCCAAATATGGGCCAATATCAACATATAGTCCGCTATCAGCAACCATCTTTGCATCCGAACCGTTGTAAAAAAGCATCAAATCAGCAGGTGTTCTGGCTGCTATGTCACTCTGGACCTTTGTTCGGAACAGATCATTTGCACCAGCTGTGGGTTGCGATTCATCTACAATTGTCACATCTGGATGTGCCTTTTGGTAATCAGCGATTACTTCCTTCCAAACAGGGGCCCACTGATCAGAGCCAGCAAAGAAAGTAATTACCCTGATTTCATTCTTTGTTCCAGACGACTCTGTTGCTCCTCCTGCAAAAGTCGTCGACAATAACATCAAAAAAACGATTGTAATTGCCATAATCCTTTTCATTTTTCCTTCTCCTTTTTTTAGATTTTTCCAGAATTCTTGCTCCAAGTAAAAAACAAGAATGTACCAATCAATGTAAAAAGCGAGCTAGCAAGCATAACACCCTTAAGACCGAAAAATGCGCTTGCCAATCCTCCCACGTAGCCAAATATAACTTTGGACCCCAATGTGCTTATCAACGCATTAAGGCTTTGTCCTGTTGCTCGCAGTTCTTTCGGAACATTCTTTCCTATATATGTGATTATTGAATAGCTGAAGCTTATATAGCATGGGCCATGCAAAAGATTTACGAACAAGGCAGCAATTGGATTTTCAATTAGAAAAAGCAACAACCATCTAACAGATGTCAAGAACCCAGAGACAATCAAGACGGATCTGGTTCCAAACTTCTTTTCAAGTTTGCCAATCACGGCGAGCATCGGGATTTCTGTAATAGCACACAGAAACATCATTACCCCAACCTCTGCACTATCGCCACCTATTTGCGTAAAGTATATGGGATAGAAACTATAGAAAAAACTAAGCCCCATAGAGAAAACGAGGTTGAATGAAATCAACAAACCTAATGTTCTATCGCCTAGAAGCTTTTTGTAGGCAACCTTTTTCGCCTCTTTTGTGGAATTTAAGTCGAATCCTCTGATTTTTTTTAGCGAAAAGGAACATAAAAAAGCAATGAAGAAACAAGCGCATATAATTGCAAAAATTGGCCGATATGTACTCTTAATGAAAAAGCCAATAAGAAGCACTGTCAAACAATAACCAATTGTTCCACCCATTCTGATGTGGCCATAATCATAACGGTTATCAATCTCTACACATTCTACACTGTAGTTATCCAACAGAGGAATAATCGGGTTATAAAAAAGGCTGAAGAAAGCAACAGCAAATAGCATTGCAAAAAAAGAAGCTCCACAATAAAACAAAAGGCAAGAAAGAGAAGACAGGAACAAAAGAAAACTCAAGACATATGCTTTGTTTCTGGACTTATCGCTTATCGATGCAAAGAACATCTGCGAGATAAGCAAAAAAACAGTTGAAATCGAGATAATTAGACCAATTTGCGAATAATTCAACCCTATTTCGCTCAAATAAAGATTTATGTATGTGTTATATATTGCTTGGCCCGAATAGAAGACAAAGTAGAGAATAAAAAGTGAAATTGGGAAAGAAAATAACATCTCTATGCTCCTATTAATTACTAAAGTTTATTAAATAATTGACTTTACAATAAGAGTCTAAAGCCGTTTTATCTTGTCGTCAATAAAAAAGTTCATGCTGATAAAATTACTCGAAAACAAAGTGTATATCAAAATCAGGAAAACAACCTTATTAAGACCGCATTATCAATATAAATCCATATTTTCAAATGATTTATCTCTAGATATCCTCATACATGCTGTTTTTTGCAACACCTTCCTTCAAAAGGATATTGCCTTTTGATATAACATATCGAATATTATTGCCGTCTCTGATTACCAGATCAGCATCATAGTCTTCCTTCACTTGCCCTTTTGATTTTAGGTTCAATGCCTTTGCAGCATTTTCTGTGACAGCTTTATAAGCACATGCCCGATCAAAACCTTTATCAATGATGCGTTGGATATATTCATTAAGCTCTTTTATGCTCCCGGCACCCATTCCGACAATATATGTTTTATCAGCACTCCATTTTGGAAATGAACCATTTGAATCTGTTGATAAAGTAACCGAATCCGGATATCTAGACAAAAGCTCAATCGCTTTATCATCGGTATCGCTATGGCATGTCAAGTCAATATGTCCACCCATCTCAAGCCATGCTTTTGCCTGGTCCATGTGTCCTTCCATATGCGTTGGGAAGAAGTGCTTGACTGGTATAGGCGATTTTCTATGAATCTCAAACAACTGTTCGATTCCAAGGCTGTCGGCACCTACATGGATATGCACAAGACCTGCTTTGTGGCTCATGAGACTTGCAAGCCTAGCCTCAGATGCAAGGCGCAAAAGCTCATCCGTAGTCGGAAAAGAGCAACGGTGGTCAGCAACAGCTACCTTCACACCAATTATCTCGTCAATCCAAACGATATCATCGCCAACAGAACCAGTAAGCGTAATAGATGGCACTTGGTAGCTTCCAGTAAGGCAATATGCACTCAATCCCCACTCCTTGAAGCCCTTTATCTTTGCGACCAAATCACGCACAGTCCTTGTATAACCATCTGTACCCAAAAGACCAACAAGCGTCGTAACTCCAGCCTCTGCGACTTTCTTCTCACTCAAAGCAGGAACACGTGAAAGCATTCCATCCTCTCCTCCGCCTCCAATTACATGCACATGAGGATCTATAAATCCTGGATGAACAATCTCTCCACATGCATCGATTGTCTCAAGAGTCTTGATTTTGATATCGATCTTATCATCTATCGCAAGAATCCTATCCTTGCCAAGCAATATGTCTTTCATGCCCAAGAACTCTGGGGAATATAGTTTTGCATTCTTTATTAAAATCATAGCTAGCCTCCTTGGGATTTTTCATGAATAATATCAAGCAAACAAATTCTATAAGGATTATAATCAAAACATGCATGTTCCAACTACTACAATATTCAAAAGACTTTTGCTTTATTTTGTCGTAGTGATGGTAATACCACTAGCTATACTCATAATCTCCTATTTCTATTACACGCAGAGCAACATCAAGAAGATTTTGGAAAACCAGACAATAAAAGCCATAGAAAATGACACAAAAAACCTTGAAGAGATACTAGAAGAGTACAAGAGCATGGCTTGGATCCTTGCAGAGAACACAGATATAATAAACGCATTAAAAACAGATGAGATATCAAAAGAGGAAATGCGCTCTATATATGTTCTTCTCTTCTCTGAGACAGGGATCTTTGACACAAAAGCGCAAGCAAGTATAGTATCCGCATCGGGAAATATCCAATTGTCATCAGGAACATTTCCACCTCAATACGACTTGAATGTCTATAAAAATGACACTAGCGACTCAAACATAATCGAAAAAGCAAGAAAAGCAGAAGAAGCTGACACATTGAGAGATATTTACATATCAATAGCTGATTCAACAGCTACAGGCGATAAAAACCAAACATTCATGACAATCCTAAGGCGTGTAATCTCAAATGAACAAACTGTTGGCTATGTAATAATCGAGATCTTCTTTGATACGATAAACTCAAATATAAACACATCATCAATATTCCATGAGGAAGTTTTAGTCGATAACGAAAACAAAATGGCAATATCATTATTGCACCCATCTAGATACGCTCCACTCAGTACATTTCAAAATCTCTATGCTGATAATTTGATAACAGTTGAAAGACCTCTTGCTGATGGATCTTTTTCCATAATTGCAAATACTGATATCCGCCCATACAAGACAAACATATCAAGTTCAGTGCTTTTCTTCGTAATAGCAATGTCCATAGGTCTTTTGATCTCTGTGGGATTTGCGCTCCTCTTTTCGCACTCATTTGCAATGAGAGTAAAAACAATCATAGATGCTATGTCGAAAATACAAAAAGGGAACCTTGACGCAAGAAGCAATGAGAACACTGGTCTTTTCGAATTCGACAAACTCGCAATCGCATTCAATAAAATGACAGATGAGCTCTCTTCATTAATTGCCCTGACAAAGGAGGAAGAAGAAAAACTTGCCGAGGCAGAAAGAAAGGAGCTTGAGAAGCAGCTTAACCCTCATTTCCTGTTCAACACTCTCAACACAATCAAGGCACTTGCAAAATTGCATGGAGAGGATGAAATATACACCATCTCGATAAGACTTGGAAAGATCTTACGCTCATCACTGAATAATCGTGATAGCGAATGTACGATAGAAGAGAGCGTAAACTTAGTCGAAAGCTACCTTATAATCCAAAAAATACGATTCAAAGATAAAATATCATACAGTTTGAATGTTGATGATAGCATCTTGAATGTCAAAACCCCAAAGTTGATAATCCAACCATTGGTCGAGAATTCAATAATCCATGGGCTCGAGCCAAAAACAGAGGCAGGAAGGCTCGATATCAACATAAGGGACAACGAGGATAGAATAGAGATTGAAATAATCGATGATGGCATTGGCTTCGAGCCAAAGGATTTAAAAGAGCTTCAAGAAAATGGACATGTTGGACTATACAATGTGATAAGACGATTGGAATTGAAATACTCATACTCCCTCGTGTTCTCTATAACGAGTAAAAAAGAAAAGGGAACAAGGATATCTATATCATTTCCAAAGAAAGCCGAAACAAATAATATGGAGACAATATGAGTTATACAATCGCAATAATAGAGGACGAAAAGATTACTCTTGACGAGCTTATGATCACAATTCCTTGGAAAGATCTTTCGCTTAGTGTTGTAGGCACAGCATCCGATGGAATAAGCGGAGAAGCTCTTATAAAAAAAGAAGCGCCAGATATAGTTCTTACGGATATTCGCCTTCCTGGGCAAGATGGACTCGAAATGCTTTCTAAATGTCCTGTCGATTATGCTGTTATACTCTCTGGCTATACTGATTTTTCATATGCAAAGCGTGCAATCCAACTAGGAGTCGTAAACTACCTCGAAAAACCATGCGATGATGATGAGCTTATTGCAACTCTTGCAAAAATAACAAAAGAGCTAGATGAAAACAATAAAGTTCCAAGCAAAGACCTCGTAACAGCATCCAATAAAATCGAATTGCCATCAAGAGTGCCAAACCACCTGATCAATCTTGCAATTGATTACATCATGACAAATTACAACAAGCAAATAGGCTTATGGGAAATATCCCAATACACAAGAACAAGCGAAAACCATCTCTCTACTCTATTTCGAGAAGTAACTGGGATAAATTTCCTACAATATCTAAATGCATACAGAATAAACAAGGCCATAGAATTGCTTGAAAACACAAATATGAATGTATCAGAAGTTGCAGAGAACACAGGCTTTCCAACTCCTTCATACTTTACAAAGATATTCAAACGCTTTATATCATTAACGCCAAGCCAATATAGAGATGAGATTTCTTCTATGAAATCTATTGGAACAGCAAAATCAATTACTTGAATAGGTATTGAACCTGAGATACCTACAAGTTTTAACATTGCATCTTCAAATCTGATGTATCTTCATCAATTGCATTGAATTGAGCGGTTTTGCCTTGCCTTATATAGTGCCATGGTATTCATCAGGAATCAGACATCCAAATTAGGCAGCGAGGGAAACTATATCGAATGCTCATCCAGCATACTTGAATCCAGGCATCTACGATTTCAAAAAACTCTGCATGTAAAAGTCTAATGCTAATATCCATGCTACTCTAAGGATTATTTGAGTACTGCCAAGAAGAATATTAAAACCATCTCTTTTTCTCTTCCCTATCGGGATTAATATAAACTTCCTTATTTATCTTCAGTTCTATTTTTATGGAATGAATCCTCATAGTATCATTTACTTAGCATGTTTAAACATTTCATTTAATTCTGTAAAAACCAAATATTTCAGAATATTTATTACAAAAATGTTATGAATAATTGCATCTTAAATTATCAGATGATACTATTACCTCAGAGGAAGAATAAATGAAAATCACAAAGTTTTCTATATGCGGTTTCCGCAATCTGGGAAAGACATCAATAGAGCTGAAGCCTATCACAGCTCTTGTATCTCTCAATAGCTATGGCAAGAGCAATCTGTTCTCGGCACTTGATTTCGCGCTTTCATTCATGCACTCGACTACCAATGTTCGAAAGGATATGATGAGCAGCATATCGTCTATGCCTCTAAATGCGAATCTCGATACAACAGACTTCAGCTTCTCAATAGAAATCGATTATGATAACAATGGTAATGAGCGTTCAGCGTCTTATAGATTTTCTTTCGAGTGGGCAAGGAACAATGGCAACGGAGCGAAGCTTGTCGCAGAGGAACTTTCCATCAGGGACAAGAAAGCGAGAAGCCACACAAAGCTTTTGATGCAGAGATTTGAAGGCAACGCCAAACTCAGGTTTTTTGAGACAGGAAGATGCTCCTCCAATATAAAGAAGGAATTTGGAGATTCCGAGCTTGTACTGGATTATCTGAAAGTCTCTTGCCCCGACTACATGAAAATTGTTGTCAATGCTGTCTCCAACATAAAAGCATATATAGATGAACAGCTTGATGCCACATCCCTTTATCATTGCATCCCTCAGATAGTCTTTCATTCTGATATTGGGAGAGACTTGACTCTTGAGAATATCCCCAATTCTCTTTTCATGCTAAAACAAAAGGATCCTATTCTATACAGCAACATTGAGAATATATTTCTTTCCCTGTTTCCGAACATAGCGAACATAGAGATTCTGGAATCAGACATCTCAAAGGATCTAAAGGTTCTTACAGAGAATGGAAATGCGCCTTTCAGTGTATCGCCAAAGATATATTCTCTATGGGTGCGAGATCGCAATATGAACCAGCCACTTGATTTTCGCTTTCTTTCGGCAGGAGCAAAGCGAGTCCTCATGCAACTTGTCCACATTGCAAATGCACGCATGAACGGTATATCGATTGTCGGGCTGGAAGAACCTGAGAACTCTATCCACCCTGCTTTGTTCCAGGGATTCCTCGATACTCTCGAGAATTTAGCCGGAGACATGAGGATAATTATCACAAGCCATTCTCCGTATCTCATTGAGTACCTTGATTTCGGTGGCATCTATATAGGATTGCCTTCTGATGATGGAATTGCAAGGTTCAGAACATTCGCATCCTCTAGGAAGCTACAGGAGCTGATGTCTGATGCAGATGAGTCCTCCACACTCATTGGCAACTATATCTTTGAGCTACTGTCTGGCAATGAAAGTGAAAGGAAGATCCTTTCATCCTATTTGGAGGCAGTGGATGAATCCTGATTCGACTGTTGTCGTATTGTTCGTCGAAGGAGAGACAGAGGGGGAGTTCTACAGAGCTCTTGTCCAGACACTTCGGAATATGAACGGAGGAAGGCTGAACTGCTTTATTGAGTATCAAGTACTTAAGGGGATCGGGAACTTTAGCACAAAAGCAGAAAGAATACTCAAAAAGGACTTGATGCGAAACCCCAAATACAGATCATGCCATTTCAATGTGTTGCTCTGCTACGATAGTGATGTATTCGACCGAAACGAGAATCGAGTTCGCATCAACTGGAATGCCGTCGAGGAATCCATGCATGCACTTAATGTTTCCAATGTTTTCCATATCAGAGCCACATCTACCATTGAGGATTGGTTCCTTGCCGATTCCGATGGAATAAAAAAGTTCCTAAACATATCGAAATCTGCAGATATATCCAACTATAAGGGTTTAAGCGGATTGAAGAATCTTTTTAGCAAACATGGGAAAAGCTATTCGAAGGGGGTTAGATGTGAAGGCCTTGTTTCTTCCTTGGATATGCAGAATATCCTCAAAGCCTATTGCAAGCAAATCAATAAGCTATGCCACATCATAGGAGTTCCATGCAAGCATGATGGAAAATGCCTGCAGAAATAGTTTATCCTTAATACGACTTTCCCAATTTATCAGACTAGAGAAGCATAGCTACACTAGGGATTTTTTCTAGGTCTACCTGGTTTTCTCTTTGGTTCGTTCCCTTCTTTTTCTTTTTAGGCCTTCCCCGTTTTCTTTTTATGGTTGGATCTATAGCAAGTCCAAGCTTGACCATCAACTCGAAAACAGAGGAAAGATCTTCCATCATGTCTCCATAAGAAAGATCATCTAGCACTCCACATTCTTCTGCTTTTTTACACATCCTGGAAGTAAGAACAGTAGAAATAAAATTGATGAATTCCGATCCAATTACACTGTAGTCA